>NZ_QPLS01000002.1:0-409234 GCF_003665955.1 Halorubrum sp. Atlit-28R | reverse complement strand
GCATGAGTTCAGGCGGTATCTGGATCGCACGTATACACGGTTGTTTCGAACCACGACCGACACAGGCGTCGCTCATAGAGCGTCTCGGTTCGACTCCGAGAGTCGGCATGAAGGCGGCCAGAGCGGTAGGGAAACACCCGTACCCATTCCGAACACGGAAGTTAAGCCTACCAGCGTATCGTGAAGTACTGGAGTGAGCGATCCTCTGGGAACCACGAGTCGCCGCCTGCCCACTCATACGGGAACATTCCCACCACAGCCCACGGACAGCGCGTCCGTGGGCTTTCTTCATATCCAACGAGTGACAGCGACGCGTCCGATTCGGTGGACACTGACTCGATGGTGTGGTTGGCGTCCATCGAGGCGGCTGAGTCAGGGTACCGTCCGTCAGCGACTGCGCCGTCCAGGAGCTGAGTCGAAGATTGTCTCGGCGGAACCGTATCAGTACTAATACTTTCGTCCGTAAGTTTATCACTTCTGTCGCTGAAGTCAATGTAACATGGGCGGGTCGGACGACGCGGTTCGACTGTGCTGCGGCGACGAGCCGTCGCTTCGCGACGGCGTCGCTTCGGACCGTGTCGTCTCCGTGTTGTTCGGCACCGACGTCGAGGCGTGGCGGAGGGGCTGGAGTCGGACCGTAGCGGGGCCGCCGGCACGGGAGGCGGCGGTGGACGTGAACGACATCGCTCGGAGCGGGGCCACCGCGTCGACGCAGGTGGTACCGAACAACGGGCTCGCGTACACGGTGCTCGGCCGCGACGCCGATGGAGAGCGCGTGCTCGACGCCGTTGGCGATCACCTCGACGGCGTTCCCGAGGGGACGGTCGACCTGTTGGTCGACGACCTCGCGCCCGTCGCCGCGCGGGAGGGCGTCGACGTCGCGGTCGGGTTCGCGGACCGTCTCCGTGAGCGCTTCGCCGACGAGGCGAACCGCGTCCTGCTCGGCTGTTCCGCCGAGTGCTCCGCCGAGTTACTGTCACGCCTCGACGCCCTCGTCGACGCCGACGCGACCGCGACGGCGGCGGTTGAACGGCTCTCGCGCGACGACCCCACCACCTTCGGGTACGTCCGTCGTCACTGGGCAGAGGCCAAGCGCGGTATCGAGGCGTGCGACCGGAACTACCCGCAGTCGAAGCAGGTCCACGCCGCGCTGACCGACCCGGAGACGACGCCGCGGACGCTGGGGGCGACCCTGTCGGGGTTGGTCACGCTCGGCGCGCTGGAAACGTGGGGAGACACCGTGGGACCGACCCGGTACGACCTCACCGCGTACCGGCCGGATCGGACGTCGGCGATCGGCGCGGCGCTCGAAGCGGACGACGTCGAGGAGTGAGACGTCACCTCCCGGCTCGGTGTGTCAGCCGCCGGTTTCGTCCCGCTCGTCGGTCTCCGCGATGCGTCTGAGGTCGGTCTCAACGACGGTGCCGTCGGGCTCCAGCGTCACGCTTCCGAGGGCGGCGGTCTCACCGGTGTCGTACCGGGCGTCGACCGCCGCCAGCGTCCGGCGCCTGTCGAGCCGATCCCAGACGGCCTCCGCGACGAGCGACTGGAACGCCTCGGGGTCGGTCCACCCGGCGTCGATGTCGGAGGGGACGCCGACGACGACCCGAAGCTCCGTCTCGGCGACGCGAATGCCGACGCCGAACGTGTCCGCACACATGGACGGTCGTTCGCGACGGGGGGTGAAATCACCGTCGGCGGCGGACATGACGGCGACCGCGCCGACTCGCACCCTCGACTCTCGAAACCGGTAAGCACCCCCCGCTCGAATGGTCGAAGACTCGATGAGTTCGACGCCAGCGGTGTCGCCGAGGGCGGGGCTCGCGGCGGCGGTCGTCGCGGTGAGCGCGGGCGCGATCCTCGTCCGCCTGAGCGACGCGCCGAGCTCGGTCGCCGCGTTCTACCGAGTGCTGTTCACGACCCTCCCGTTGGCCTCGGTGGCGGCGTGGCGGTACCGCGGGGAGTTCGGCCGGATCCGGTCGCGCGACCTCGCGTTCGCGGTGCTGTCTGGCGTTGCGCTCGCGATCCACTTCGCGGCCTGGTTCGAGAGTCTCCGGTGGACGAGCGTCGCCGCGAGCGTGACGCTCGTTCAGGCGCAGCCGGTGTTCGTCGCGGTCGGCGCGTGGCTGCTGTTGCGCGAGCGCGTCACGCGGCAGATGGCCGCGGGCATCGCGGTCGCCGTGGCGGGGATGGCGTCGATGTCGCTCGGCGACTTTCTTGGGGGCGTGGCGGTCGGGGCTCGCCCGCTGTACGGCAACGCGTTGGCGCTGGCCGGTGCCGTCGCCGCGGCGGGGTACGTGCTGGCCGGTCGCTCGCTGCGGCAGCGGATCTCGCTGGTCCCCTACGTCACCGTCGTGTACGGCGTCTGCGTGGTGGTCCTGCTCGCGTTCGTGCTCGCCGCCGGCCACCCGCTGACGGGGTACCCCGCCCGGGAGTGGCTCCTGTTCGTAGGGCTCGCGGTCGGACCAGGGCTCCTCGGCCACACGGTCCTCAACTGGGCGCTCGCGCACTTGGAGTCGAGCGTCGTGTCCGTCTCCCTGCTCGGTGAGCCGGTCGGCGCGACGCTGCTCGCGGCCGCGCTGCTGTCGGAGACGCCCACCCCGGCGACGGTCGCTGGCGGCTGCGTGGTCCTCGTTGGTATCTACGTCACCGCGACGACGAACTCGTCGTAGCGTTTTCAGCGCCGATATTTTGGAGTGAACGTTCAAGACCGCCGAACCGGTGGGTAAAGTATGGACCGGCGAACGGTCGTCGCGTTCGTTGGCGACGACGAGAGCGCCAGCGAACGCGTGGCCCGTTCGGTCGAGGCCGCGTGGAACGGCGCGGGCGGCCCGTCCCTTCGGACGCTCGCTCCCACTGACTTCGGCGAGGACCGAGGCGGCGAGGAGCCGCTGAAAGACACGTGCGGGGTCGTCGTCACCGCCTCGGCCGTGGCGGACGACGTCGTCACGGAGAGACTCGTCGCGCTCCCGTCCCACGTGCCGGTGATCGCGCTCGTCGAGGACGCGTCGACGGCGACGATCCGAACACTGCTGGCGGCCGACGTGGACGACGTGGTCGAGGCCGACGACCGCGGCCGTCACGTCGGGGGGGACGCGGTCGACCCGCTCGCGGAGCGGATCCGGGGGCAGATGAGCCCTGACCGCGTCACGCTCGGGGGCGACGGCGTCGCCCGGCTCTCCGAGGTGTTGCTCGACGCCGGGACGACGCTCATGAGCACGCGCACCGACGAGGTCGGCACGAAGATCGAGTGGACGATGGAGAACGTCGGCGAACACGCCGAACTCGATCGGATCGTCTGTTACCGCGAGGAGGACGGCGAGTTCGTCCCCGCCTACGACTGGTGTCCCGAGGGGTTCGACCCGGCGCCGAGGCCGTTCGACGACTTCCCGGACCCGGACCTGCTATCGACCTTCGGCAACGTCGCACGCGGATCCTCTCCGGCCGAGGACGACTTGGAGGGCAACGACGACGCGGGCCTCGCCGGGCCGCCGGCGACGGTCCACGTCCCGCTCGTCGTCGACTGGGAGCTCAGCGGCATCGTCGCGTTCGAGTCCGACGACTGCCGCGTCTGGACGGACGAGGAGGTGAGCCTGTACCGAACCCTCGGCGACCTGATCGCGCACACGATCGCACGCAACGAGCGCCGAGAAGCGCTCCGCAGGCAGGCGGAACAGCTGGAACAGTTCAGCGCGGTCGTCTCGCACGACCTCCGGAACCCGCTGAACGTGCTCTCCGGCTACCTGTCGCTCTCCGAGGACGAACTCACGCCGTCGCGGTACGACGCCATGAGCGGCGCGGTCGACCGCATGGAGACGCTGATCGACGACCTGCTCATGCTCGCGCGTCGCGGTGAGGCGATCGGCGACACGGAGCCGGTGCCGGTCGCGGCCGTCGCCGAGGACGCCTGGGACTCGGTGCGCGCGCCGAAGGCGACGCTCACGATCGCCGACGAAATCGGGCGCGTCGAGGCGGACCCGAGCCGGCTCCGGCAGGCGCTCGAGAACCTCTTCCGGAACGCGATCGACCACGGCGGTCCGGAGGTCTCGATAGAGATCGGTCCGCTCACCGACGGCGGCGACGTCGGCGGGATGTACGTCGCCGACGACGGGCCCGGCATCCCGGTCGGACTCGTCGATACGGTGTTCGACTCGGGCGTCTCCTCGGCCGACAGCTCCGGGATCGGCCTGGCGATCGTCGACCGGATCGTCGAGGCGCACGAGTGGGACATCGACGTCCGGAACGACGGCGGCGCGGTCTTCGAACTCACCTTCGACACGGACGCGACGCGGGTCGCGGCGCCGTAACGTTCGGTCGGCGTCGTCGTCGCCGCGACCCGGTCAACGTTCGTCGGGCCCTCAGTCTTCGGCGAGCGGCTCACTCCTCGGCGAACCATTCGACGGTTCGGCGGTGCCGATCGCGGAACATCCCCTCGAATCCAACCTTCGCCAGCGGCCCGACCGCGTCGCCCAGCGGGCCGAGCGGCAGCCGATAGGCGACTGTGTCGACGAGGAGCGTCTCGTCGCCGTCGGCGTAGAACGCGTGGGTGTGCTCCCACCGTCGGAACGGACCGCCTTCCATCACGTCGACGAACCGGGCGGAGCGCTCCGGGGACGCCGTGCCGTCGGGCTCGCGCTCGGCGATCCGCGAGGTCCACCGCTGTCGCGGTCCGGCCCCGAACGGGCGGACCGACATCTCGATCTCCGAGCCCGCGACGAGGACCTCGGGGTCGGGCGACCCGTCCGCCCCCGCGACGCTGTCGACGCGGAGACGCATCCAGTCCGGGGTGAGTTCTCGCAGTCCGTCGACCGTGGAGTGAAAATCCCACACGTCTTCGATCGGGGCCGGCACCCGAGTCGTCCGCCTGTACGTCGGCATACCCGCGGTACGGTGCGGGCGGACAAAAAGCCGTCCTCGGCGGCGGTTCTGGGACCGAAACCCGCATGCCCGCGCGCGGCGTGAGACGAGACGATGGAATGCGGGGCGATCGACGTCGGCGACCTGGCTGGACCGTTCGATCTCCAGGCGACCCTGGAGAGCGGACAGAGCTACCTCTGGAACCGCGCGGACGGCGAGACGTACGACGAGCTTCACGCCCACGGCGGCGACGCGTGGTACGAGACCGTCGTCGACCCGATTCCCGGCGTGACGGAGGAACGCGTCGCGGTCCGGGTCAGACAGGAGGGCGGCGTCCACGACGGGCGGCTCCGCTGGGAGGCCTCGACGGACGCCGAGCCGCTGTTGACGCACCTGCTCCGACTCGACGACGACCTCGACGCGATCTTGGACGCGACGCCCGACCTCCCGCTGCTGGAACGGGCCTACGACGCCTACGAGGGGATGCGACTGACCCGCGACCCGGTATTCCCCTGTCTGATCTCGTTCATCTGCTCGGCGCAGATGCGGGTCGCGCGGATCCACGGGATGCAGCGGCGGCTCCGGGAGACGTACGGCGACGCGGTCGCGCTCGGCGACGAGACGTACCGGGCGTTCCCGACGCCGGATCAGCTGGCCGCGCGCACCGAAGAGGAGCTCCGCGACCTCTCCTTGGGCTATCGGGCGCCGTACGTCCAGCGCACCGCGGAGATGGTCGCGAGCGGCGAGGCCGATCCCCTGGCTGCGGCCGACCTCCCCTACGAGGAGGCGCGGGAGTCGCTCACGCGGTTCGTCGGCGTCGGAAACAAGGTCGCCGACTGCGTGCTGTTGTTCTCGCTAGGCTTCCTCGAAGCGGTGCCGCTCGATACCTGGATCCGCACGACCATCGAGGAGTACTACCCCGACTGCGACCGCGGGAGATACGCGGCGACCTCCCGCGCGATCCGCGAGCGGTTCGGCGGCGAGTTCGCCGGCTACGCGCAGACGTACGTGTTCTACTACCTCCGCGCCGGCGGGGAGTGACCGACGGGCCCGCGTCCGCGGACGCCGGCGTCTCCGCGGGAACGAGCGGCCGCGAGACGCCCGCTCGCCGACCGCGTCGGCCGCCGAGAGTCGGTCCCGGCCGAAGTTTGATACTCGTTCGCGTGGTACGCTCGGCCGTGATGGACTGTCGAGTCGTCGTCGAGGCCGCGGTCCCGGTGTACGACGTGGAGACCCCCGACGAGGCGGTCCGGATCGCCATCTCGAAGACCGGCGAGATGCTCAACCCGGACCTCAACTACGTCGAGATCGACACCGGAACGCGGACGTCGCCCAGCGGCGAGCAGCTCGACCCGGCGTTCGTCGCGGCCGACGAGGCGCTCGTCGCCCTCGAACTCCGGATGGACGTGTTCAACGTCGACCGCGACGAACACGCCAGCCGCGTCGCGCGCAAGGAGATCGGCAAGCGGCTCCGTAACATTCCGCTGAAAGTGCTCTCGGTGACTGAGATAGCCCCCGAGGAGAGCGACCGACCGGAGGACCCCCCGACGGCTGAAGGAACGCCGGAGTCGGAAGACGGCGAACTCGATCCCGGCGACGACGGGCCGACTGACGGTCGCTGAGCCCCGAGAGCGGTTCGGACACCGCCGGTCCGCGGGCGAGAACGACACGGGACGACGGACGGCGGCGTCGCTGATCGGTGAACGGTCGGTCGGCGAGGAGCGGCGCGCAGTAGACGGTTCAGTCGGCCGTCGGGGCCAGCGGCTCCGATTCGGACGACTCCATCGGCTCGGTGATTCCTTCGGTCAGCTTGAAAACGGCGGCTTTGTGGTCGGTCTTCGACTTGTGAATCGATGTCGGCTTGACGCCCAGTTCCTCGTAGGCTTCGAGGTCGACGTCGTCGTCCCAGAACTCGCACTGTTTTCGTACCTCCGCGAGGAGACCGTGAAGATGGATGAGCTCCTGCTTCTTCATGAGTACCAGTCCTTTGCTACCGGAGGTTTATATTATTATCTTGAGTCACGTTACCATGCTGTTCGCGTATTTCGCGAGTAGCGGGGCGGAGAAGTGGATTCTCGATAGATCTATCAGGATCGTTTGCGACCGTCCGGAGCGGTCGCCGGCTCGCGAGCGACGGGCGTCGCTACGCAGTCGGTCACCGGGCGATCGGAAGGATCGGCATCGCGGGCCGGCCGTCGCGCCGGCGTGCGCTACTGGAACTGCTTGACGGCCTCGAGGTCGCGTTCCGTCCGCATGAACTCCGTCAGGCGGCGCGTCGCGTGACACGCCGAACAGGTGAAGTTGGACCGCAGATCCTGAAGCTCGGCGGGATTGTCCTGCCACTCCTTGCCGCACTCCGGACAGACGAGTCTGACGAACGCGTCAACCATGTCATCCAGTACAGGCGGCCGCGTTAAAAACGTGTGTGGCAGGCGATCCGCGACGGTCGGCGGGTCGGTCCCGCGGCCGGTTCGACGGGCCGACCCCGCGATCGGTTACGACCGCATCGCCCGCTCAGGCGCTCGCGGTTCCGCTCGCGTCGAGCAGCTCCTTGTACCGGTTCCTGATGGTGACCTCCGAGACGTCGGCGACGTCGGACACCTGGCTCTGGGTCACCTTCTCGTTCGACAGCAGTGCCGCGGCGTAGACGGCGGCCGCGGCGAGGCCGACCGGCGACTTGCCGCTGGTGATCCCCGCGTTCGCGGCGTCGTCGAGCAGTTCGCGCGCGCGCCGCTCGGTCTCTTCCGAGAGGTCGAGCCGCGAGACGAACCGGGGGACGTAGCTCGTCGGGTCAGCGGGTTGGACGCGCAGTCCGAGCTCGCGGACGACGTAGCGGTACGTCCGGGTGAGCTCCATCTTCTCGACCCGCGAGACCGCGGTGAACTCGTCGAGGCTCCGGGGGTTCCCCACCTGCCGGGCGGCGGCGTACAGCGAGGCGGTGGCGACGCCCTCGATCGAACGGCCCGGAAGGAGGTTCTCGCTCAGCGCCCGACGGTAGACGACGGAGGCGGTCTCGCGGACGGTGTCCGGGAGGCCCAGCGCGCTCGCCATGCGGTCGATCTCGCCGAGCGCCTGCTTGAGGTTGCGCTCCTTGGAGTCGCGGGTGCGGAAGCGCTCGTTCCAGGTCCGCAGTCGCTGCATCCGGCGCCGCTGTCGGCCCGAGAGCGACTTGCCGTAGGCGTCTTTGTCCTGCCAGCCGATGTTCGTCGAGAGCCCCTTGTCGTGCATCATGTTCGTCGTCGGGGCCCCCACCCGCGACTTGCTGTCGCGCTCGCCGGAGTTGAACGCGCGCCACTCCGGCCCGCGGTCGACCGAGTCCTCCTCGACGACGAGCCCGCAGTCGCTACAGACCGTCTCACCGTGTTCCGTGTCCGTGGCGAGCCGGCCGTCGCACTCCGGACAGGTGGTGATCCGCTCGCGCTCGTTCTCCGTGCGCTCGTCGACGCTCGTCGACTCCGCTCCCGCCGCGTCCCTCGTTCGGGTGCGCTCGCCGGACGCGGGCGCGTCGCCTCGGTCCGCGAGTCGGTCCCGTTCCGTGCCGCCGTCGCTGTAGGTGTATGTCTCTGTCATGGGCTTGCTCCGACGATCCCCCGACGAAAATACAGCGAGGTCCGCAATCGCCAGTCTGTTAACATGTAGTTAGTAGTGGGAACATATAAATATGTCGGTATTGACGATAGCGGGAGAAAGACGAAATTCGCCTCTGGAGGAGGAAAACGGCCGTCAGGGCGGCCTTGACGGTCCGATCGCGACGACGCCCGGACCGCCGTTCGGGCCGCGCGATCGTATATATACTTCACTCTCGGACCGCTCCGGGCCGGGGTGTCCGACAAATAAAGCGGTTGTGCCGGGGCGCTCGCGCGCGTCGCCCTCGCCTGCGGCCGTCACGGGTCGCCGGCGGCGACGCGCGCCATCGCCCCGGCGAGCACCTCGGTCGCGGCGGCGCAGTCGGCCCAGTCGGTCCACTCGCGCGGGTTGTGCGAGATCCCGTCGCGCGACGGGGCGAACAGCAGCGACGCGTCCGCGACGCGCGCGACCCGCATCGCGTCGTGGGCGGCGCCGGAGTGGAGGTCGACCGCCTCGCGGTCCGCGGCGTCGGCGGCCTCGTGGGCGGCCTCGCGGAGGCGGTCGCTCATCGGCGTCGGCGCCACGTCGAACGGGCGCTCGAACGACGTCTCGACCCCGCGCTCGCGCTCCAGCCGCGCCAGCGACCCGCGCGCGGCGTCGACGATCGACTCCATCGACTCGGCCTCCACGTCGCGCACGTCGACGCCCGCCTCGACGCGCCCGGGGACCACGTTCGTCGCGTTCGGCGCGACCGACAGCGACCCGACCGTGCCGACCGCCGAGGGCGACGACGACGCCACGATCTCGTTCGCGGCGCGCTCGACGTCCGAGACGAACTCGCTCGCGGCCGCCAGCGCGTCCGTCCGCTCGTCCATCGGGGTCGCGCCCGCGTGGTTCGCCTCCCCGTCGATCGTCGCCTCGCAGTGGGTGATCCCGGTGATCGTCGTCACGACCCCGGCCGCCGCGCCCGCCGCCTCCAGCGTCGTGTCCTGCTCGACGTGGAGCTCGTAGAACGCCCCCCACGACGCGGGGTCTACCGTCGTCGGCGCGCCCTCCGCGTCGGTCGGCGTGGCGGCGTCGACCGCGTCCCCGCCGCGGTAGCCGATCCGGTCGAGCGCCTCGCCGAGCGTCTCCCCGTCGCCGTCCGACAGCGCGAGCGCCTCGTCGAGGGGCAGCTCGTCGGTCGCGACGGTCGATCCCAACAGCCCGTTGCCGAAGGTGCCGCCCTCCTCCTCGGTGAAGCTCACGACCCCGACCGGTCGGTCCGGCTCGACGCCCTCGTCGCGCATCGCGCGGACGGCCTCCAGCGCGGCGTACACCCCGAGCGGCCCGTCGAAGATGCCGCCCTCCGGGACGCTGTCGAGGTGGCTCCCCGAGACGACCGGGGCGGCGCCCGGGTCGGCGCTCTCGGGGGTCCACGTCCCGAGGACGTTCCCGACGGCGTCGACGGTCACGTCGAGGCCGGCGTCGCGGAGGCGCGCGACCAGCCGGTCCCGGGCCTCCCGGTTGGCCTCGGTCCCCGTTCGGTTCGTTCGGGCGTGCGCGTCGGCGTCGTCCGTCTCGACCCGGCCGAACGCCGCGTTCGCCTCGATGTCCGCGCGGAGCCGGTCCGCGTCGACTGGGAGGTTCATACCGGCACCGGGTCCCGCGGGATCAAAACGGTTCGGGCTCCGGCCGGGCGCTCGGCGGCACGACCGCTCGTCGCCGGCGCCGCGCCGTCACTCGTTCCGCCGCGCGAGCCAGTAGCCCGCCGACCCCGCTCCGAGACCGGCGGCGAACGAGCGCTTCGCCGCCGGGCCGTCGACCGAGCGCGCGACGGCGACCCCGAGCGCCGCCCACGCCAGCGCGACGCCGACGGTCCGCCCCGGTCCGCCCCGGAGCCGCCGACAGCCGGCGATCGTCCGCGAATGCCGATAGAGGTAGCCGGCCGCGAAGCCGACCGCGAACGGGCCGGCCCGGACCTCGTCGCCGGCCGCTCGCCACCGCGCGAGCAGGACGCCGACGCCGAGGCACTCGATCGCGGCGCCGAGCGCGCGCACCGCGTTCACCATGCGAACGGTTCGCACTCGACGCGAAAAGCGGTTTCGCCGGGCGCGGATCCGAAAGCACTTGTCGGGGCCCGTTCGTAGATAAGACGGCATGTCCCCGTTGCTCCTCCAGGGTGCGGCCGCCGGGATCGCCCTGCTGATCAGCCTCGTGTTCCTCGTCGTCCACCTGGCGATGATCGTGTGGACGTACTCGGACGCGCAGTCGCGGAGCGATCACCCGCCCGTGCTCTGGGCGCTCGTGGTGTTCTTCGCGCCGATCCTCGGCCTTTTGCTGTACCTCATCATCGGCCGGAACTCCTACTGAGGCATCGCCGTCCGGCGACGGTCGTAGCGGGACCGCCCGCACCGGACCTCACACGCCCTTCAGCACGCTCGTCGCACCGACCGTCTCGGCGACGACCCACGCGACGAACAGCGCGTAGGCCGCGAGCAGCGCGTACGACTCGCGCTCGCCGAGCGCGAGCTCCGTCCGAAGCGTCACGAACAGGAGGACGGTCGCGGCCGTCAGGACGCCGAACATCGGCACCGCCGTCGAGAAGTTCACCTCGACCGCGCCGACGATCAGCACGCCGAGCGGGATCGCGACGAGCAGGTCGAAGGTGTTGGACCCGAGGACGTTGCCGAGGCTCGTCGCGCCGCGGTCGTCGCGCGCCGTCCGGACGCTCACCAGCGCGTCCGGCAGGCTCGTCGCCGCCGCGACGACCGTGACGCCGGCGAGGAACTCCGGGACGCCGAAGGTGGCGCCGAGCGACTCGACCGACGCGACGAGCCGCTCAACCGTGACGACGATGAGCCCGAGGCCGGCCGCCAGCTTCGCCCACTCCCGCCGGAGGTCGACCCCGTCGCGCACGCGCTCCGCCGCCGCGTCGTCGACGTCTTGATACTGGATGAACAGGTAGAGCACGTACAGCCCGAGCGGGATGGCCGCGAGCGAGCGCGGCAGCTCGCCGACGATCGGCTCCGTCGACACCGGGAAGTAGATGACCGCGAGCGCGAACGTCACGACCAGCGCCGAGACGGCGAGCATGTAGAACTGCGCCTCCTTGTACACGATCGCCCGGTTGGCCTCCAGGTCCGACTCTGTCCCGAGGCCAGCGACCGCGGGGATCACGAGGACGTTGAAGATGGCCGACCCAACGAGCGCCCCGACGCCCATGTCGAAGACGCCGGTGAAAGCGGTGACGAGCACGCTCACGAGCTCCGGGAAGCTCGACCCGACCGCGACCACGACCGACCCCTGCACGACGGCCGGCAGCCCGTAGTAGCCGGCGAGGGTCTCGGCGGCCTCCTCCAGCCAGCCGCTCCCGACCCAGATCAGCCCGGTCGCCGCGGCGATCACGAGGACGTGGACGACCGGTGCGTCGGGGAGGATCCCCGTCACGGGCTACCGGACGTGTCGCCCGCCCAGCTCCCGGAGCCGGGCCGCTGTCTCGTCGTCGAGCGCGTCGCGGGTGACGCGCCACTCCCAGTTGCCGGCCATCGTGCCGGGCTCGTTGAACCGCGCGTCGCTGCCGAGCCCGAGCAGGTCCTGGAGCGTCGTCACCGCGAGGATCGCGTCCGACCCCCACACAGCGTCGATGATCGCCCACTCGGGCGACTCCCCGGGCTCGGACCCGACGTTGTACCGGAAGCAGTCGCGCTGCTCGGCCGGGAGGTCCTCGAAGTAGCCGACCCAGGTGTCCGTGTCGTGCGTCGAGGTGTAGCCGACGACGCCCTCGCCGTAGTGCATCGGCTGGTACTGGTTCCCCTCCGCACACCAGTCGGCGTACTGCGGGACGCGCATTCCCGGGAAGCCGAACTCCGCCATCAGCTCCTCCATCGCCGGCTCCTCGAATCCGAGGTCCTCCGCGATGAAGGGGGCCTCGCCCAGTTCGCGCTCCACCGTCTCGAACAGGTCGCGCCCCGGCCCGTCGCGCCACTCGCCGTCCGCGGGGTCGTCGCTGTCGGCCGGGATCGCCCAGTACTTCGCGAACCCGAGGAAGTGGTCGAGCCGCGCCACGTCCGCGAGCTCGAACAGCCGACGGAACCGGTCGAGCCACCAGTCGTACCCCGACTCGGCGAGGTGCTCCCAGTCGTACAGCGGGTTCCCCCACCGCTGCCCGTCGTCGCCCGCGTTGGGCGGGACGCCCGCGACCGCCGTCGGGCGGTTTCCCTCGTCGAGCCGGAACGCCTCCGGGCTCGCCCACACGTCGGCGGAGTCGAGCGCGACGTAGATGGGCACGTCGCCGACGATCGACACCCCCTCATCGGCCGCGACCGCCCGCAGGTCGCGCCACTGGCGGTCGAACGTCCACTGGACGAACTCCCGGAACCGGATCTCCCGGGCGTGCTCGTCGCGCGCGTCGGCCAGCGCCTCGGGGTCGCGCGTCCGCAGCGGGGCGGGCCAGTCGGTCCAGACGTCCTCCGGGCGCGCGTCGGAGAGCGCGCGGAACAGCGCGTAGTCGGCGAGCCACGGCTCGCGCTCGCGGAACTCGTCGAGGGCGGCGCGGTCCGCCTCGGTCGCCCGCTCCTCGAACCGGTCGAAGGCGGTCCGCAACAGCGGGAGCTTGTACTCGCGGACCGCGTCGTAGTCGACGCGGTCGGTCGGGAAGTCGGGCACCGGTTCGAGGTCACTCTCGTCGAGCCACCCGTCCGCGACGAGCCCGTCGGGGTCGACGAACAGCGGGTTGCCGGCGAACGCCGACGGCGACTGGTACGGCGACTCCCCGGCAACGGAGAGCGTCGGCCCGAACGGACAGATCTGCCAGTGGTCGACGCCGGCCTCGCCGAGGAACGAGAGGAAGTCGCGCGCGCCCTCGCCGAGGTCGCCGATCCCGTACGCCCCCGGCAGCGAGGTGACGTGACAGAAGACGGCGTCGGAGCGGTCGAATCGCATACGACCCCCTGCGATCCCCACCGACTCAAGCGTTGTGACCGGGCGGGGCTCGCCCGGACGGCCCTCGGAGCGCGGGCGGGCCGCCAGTCACTCCGTCCGCCGCCACACGACCGCGTCCGCCGTCTCCAGCGTCACCGACGCCGTCGAGCCGGCGGAGTCACCCGGCTCGACGCCGAGGTCGGGCGGCGCGAGCGCGACAGTCCACTCGCCGCTCGCGTCGTCGCCGAGGCCGCCGGCGCGCTCCGCTCCGAGGTCGGCGAGGACGGCGGCCGGCGAGACCTCGACCGGTGTCCCCTCCGTGTTACAGGCGACGAGCAGCGTCTCGTCTCCGTCCGGTGCGCGCCGGCACGCCTCGTACACCACGGTTCCCTCGGTCGGGTGGCGGTAGCCGAACGCCTCCCCGCGGTCCGGGTCCACGTCGTCGCGGAGCCACGGTCGCGCCTGCCGAAACTCTCGGACCGCGCGGTCGAACGCGGTCCGGGCCCCGTCCTGCTCGTCCGCCCACCGGTCGAGCGTGAGGTACTCGCTCACGTCGCCGCTCCACGCGAACGAGAAGCGCTGGAGGTCGTCCGCGTCGAGCCCGTTGCCGGCCTCCTCCGCGTCCATCGGCGTCCCCATCGCCGACAGCAGCTCGGCGATCAGGTCCACGTCGTAGTCGGTCGCGTCGACGAGGTCGGACAGCGTCGTCGCGACCGACTTCAGGTCGGCGCGCGTCTCGAAGCCGAGCGCCCGAAGCCGCGGGAACGCGTCACCGGTGCCGTCGGCGTCCGCGAGCGCTCCCTCGGGGACGTGCCAGTCGATCCACGGCGCCTCCTCCGCGACCACCTTCACGTTCCACGTCGGGTCGGTGTCGCGGACGAACCCCCACGGTGCGCGGTGGTTGGCGTGGAGAAAGTCCATCGGTACGCCCGGCATCGCGACGTGGAACCAGACGAGCGCGGCGGGGCTGTCGTACGCCTCCCGGATCGTCCCGCGCGGGTCGGCCGCGAGGTACGGGTTGATCAGCTCGCCGCTCCAGTCGTCCGTCACCTCGACCTGCGAACCGCGGCGGAGCGTGTCGTGGTTGGCGACGCCGGTGATCCACCGGCTTCCGAACTCGCCGACCTCGCGCATCCGCCACCACTTCGTCGCCCAGAAGGTGAGCAGCGCCGGCTTGTTGTGCGCGAACGTCACCGGCGACCACTGGAACGCGTGGGGGTGTCGGTCGATCAGGGTGCGGTACGTCGAGGCGAGCTCCCAGTCCTCCCGCGGCCAGGGCCGGCCGTCCTCGAAGATCATCCACGGACGGTAGCCCGTGCCCGCGACCTCGTGGACCACGCCGTCCAACGCGTCGAGGAACGCGTCGTCGTGGACCTGCTCGCCGGTCTCCTCGTCGTGGTAGGTGAAGTCCTGCGCGCCGTCGACCCTGATCCCGTCCGCGCCGAAGTTCGCCTTCCGCCGGTGGAGCTCCAGGAGGATCGCTCGCACAACCGGCTGCCGGTAGTCGAGGTGGAGCCCGTACATCCCGGGCCCCTCGAAGAACGGGTCCGGGAGCAGCTCGGCGGCCGCCTCGTCGGCGTGGCCGAGCGCCACGTCGAAGACGACCCGGATCGGGTCCGGCATCGCGTGGCAGGCGGCGATGAACTCGACGAGCTCGTCGGGCCGGCCCGTCTCCAGCAGCGCCGGGTTCGCGGCGCCGAAGCCGCTCACGACCACGTCGTACCCCCAGTTCCGCTGGTCCGGCCGCTTCACCCCGACCGTCGCGGTCTCGGCGTCGGCGTCCCGGTTCAGCGGTGGGCCGTCCGCCGCCCCTTCCGCGCCGCCCGGCCGCCAGTACCACTGCCGGCCGTACGCCTGCGTGAGCGGCTCGACCGGCATCAGCTGGACCGCGTCGTAGCCGGCGTAGTTGCGCTCGTGCGGGTCGAGCGGTTCGCCGCGCTCCAGCTTGTCGCCGACCTCGCGGAACCGCGCCGCGAGCGCGCGCAGCGACCCGGACTCGGTCGACGTGCCGGGGTGGACCTCCAGCATGCTCGTCGCGGGCTCGACCCGCGGGAAGCCGTCGTCCTCGTCGGTCGGGACCGACTCCTCGTCCGTGCCGAGCGCGGCGAAGTGGTCGCGGTCCGGCCGCGTCGCGTCGAGCCGCGGCCAGTCGTACGCCTCGGCGGGTGCGAACGCCCCGAACGGGAGCGAGCGAGCCAGCGGGTCCCTGACGGTCCGGTACGATCCGTCGCCGTCTGGCTCCGGGGCGACGAGCTGGTAGAGCGCGCCGAGCCGGTCGGCGGTCCCGACCGGGAGCCCCTCGACGGCGACCCAGTGGAACTCGCCGTCGCGCTCCGTCGGGAGCCGGTCGATCCGGAACGAGACCTCCCGGAGGTCTTCGCGGCCGGGATCGACCGCGAACCCGTCGCCGCCGTCGTCGACGGGAGTGAATACCTCCAGGCGCACGTCTTCGGCCGGGACGCCGTCCGCGACGAGATCCGGCGTCCAGAATCCGAACGCGACGCCCTCCGGGGGATCGGTCGCCGGGTCGGCGCCGTCGGGCCGGATGGGGTGCGCGCCGAGCCGGGGCGCGATCTCGCTCGCGGCCGCGAACCGGTCGTCCGCCGACGCCCGGTCCCGCCGCGCGGCGTCGACCAGCGCGGCGGTCTCGTCCGGGAGGACGGACGGGCCGTCCGGACCGCGGTCGGCCGCCCGACCGCCGCTCATGGCTCCGAGACCGGCACCACCGCCACCTCGTCGACGCGGACCCGCTCCGTGCCCTCGCCGTCCTCGACGAGGCAGTCCTCGCCGGTGACGAGGTCGCGCTCCCCGTGGTCGAGGTCGAACGCGACGCTCGCGTCGGCCGGCGCGAAGTTGAGGACGACGAGGAGCGTCTCGTCGCCGTCGCGGCGCTGGAACGCGACCACGTCGTCCGGGTGGGCGTCGCCGCTCGCGACGACCGGCTTCTCCGAGAGGTCGCCGCTCGCGACGTGGTAGTCGACGCGCGCGAGGTCGCCGTCCGGCCCGAGCGCGGGGTGGTCCCGGCGGACCGCGAGGAGGCGCTCGTAGCGCTCGCGGACCTCCTCGCGCGCGTGGTCCCACGCGATCGCGTCACGGCGCCCGCGCTGCCCGATCTCCTGGCCGGCGTACACCATCGGGACGCCCGGCAGCGTCATGATCGCCGCGCCCGCGGCGGCCGCGGCCGCGTCGCCGCACTCGACGCGGTAGCGAGTCTCGTCGTGGTTCTCGATGTACTGGAGGAACTCGGCGTGGTCCGGGAACCCGATCTCGGCGCGCTGGCCGACCGCGTCGAGGACCGACTCCGCGGGCGCCGCCCCCCGTCCGATCTGCCGGAGCTGGAAGTACAGCGTCGCGTCGAAGTGGACGTCGAACATCCCCTCGTGGAACCCCGGGATGTACGGGATCGTCTCGTCCATCAGGAGGAACTCCCGGTCGATGTCCTTCACGCGGTCGCGGAGCTCCCGCCAGAAGGAGTCGGGGACCGCCCACGCCATGTCGCAGCGGAACCCGTCGACGAGCGGCGCCCACTCGTCGACCACGTCCAGCAGGAACCGTCGCACGTCGAGGTTCGCGTGGTTGAGGTTCGCGATCAGCTCCCAGTCGAAGTACGTGCCCGGCTCGCCCGACTCCTGCCACTCGTAGCGGTCGCGGTACGGCGACGCCGGATCCCGGTAGGCGTCTTGGAACCACTCGTGGTCGCGCGCCGTGTGGTTGGCGACGAAGTCGAACAGCACGCGCATGCCGTGGTCGTGGGCGGTCTCGACGAGCGCCTCGAAGTCCTCGCGCTCGCCGAGGTCCTCGGCGGTGTCGAAGAAGTCGACGATGTTGTAGCCGTGCGGCTTCCCGTCGTGGCCGAGGACCGGGGTGAGCCACAGCGTGTCGACGCCGAGGTCGGCGATCCGCGGGATCCGCTCGGCGATGGCGTCGAACGCCTCGCCCTCGTCGGCGTCGGCGAAGGTGCGGACGAACACCTCGTAGACCGAGGCCTCGCGGGTCCACTCGGGCGGGTCGTTGAGCCGCACCGTCTCGAAGTCGGGCGCGTCCGGGACCCGAACGGCCTCGCTTCCCACGGCCTCGTCGGCCGCGGCCCGGTCGCCCGCGGCGCGCTCGACGGCCGCCGCGTCGGCGACGCTCACGCGCGGGTCCTCGCCCGGGTCTCGCGCGACCGCGACCGCGTGTACCCGGAGCCGGTCCGGCACCGCGTCGAGCGGCACGCGGAGCTCGCGGCCGCCCTCGCTCGCGCGGAGGGCGTCCCGCGGGTTCGTGCGGCCCGCCGCGACGGCGTCGGCTACGTCGCGGTCGTCGACGACGAACGTCACGGCCAGGTCGTCGGCGTCGAGCGAGGACTCCGGGTTCGGCGAGGGGACCGCGGTGAACACCGCCTCCCCGGCGTGTTCGCCCTCCTCGCCCGGCTCCTCGTCGAACACGACGCTCGCTTCGACCCGCACCCGCGGCCGGCCGACCCCCTCGTGTCGCCCCTGCGCGGCGTAGTCGCGCGGCCCGTCGTCCGCGTCCCGGTCGCGGATCGCGGTCCCGCTCCCGCCCGCGACGTCGACGCCCTCGTAGCTCGCCGGGAACGCGCGGACGGTGAGGAGGTGGTCGCCGTCCGGAGCGTCGAGGCCGAGCAGGTAACGCCCCGGCACGTCGGGGGTGAATCCGGTCACGGGGCCGTCGCCGACGGTCGACTCGCTGTCGGGCGGCGCGTCGGCGACGCGCCACGCGTACGCGCCGTCCGGGTTCGGATCTCTCGGTGCAAGCTCCGTCCGCTCGCCGGTCGCGAGGAAGCGCGGGGGTCCGGGGTGGTGCATGTGACGGCCATCGACCCCCGGGGCCTTCGGTGTTGCTCTTGTGACGGTGACCGCGCCGCGGCGCCGACCGCCGCGCGGTTACCCGCCGCGGTCGTCAAGGCTTTTACTCCGGCAGGCGCAGGGCGGGTATGCGACTGCGTACCGCCCTAACGGAGCACGAACGTCGGCGCGGAGAGCGCTACCCGGCGGAGCACTCGATGACCGCCGGCGCGTTCACCGGCGACGACGGCCGACTGGTCCACGTGGGGCCGGACGGGACCGTCCACGACTGTTCGTATTCCCTCTCCGAGGTCGGCGGCGCCGACCGCCTCCGGACGGGGATAACCGCCGGGCGCGGCGTCCGCTGGTTCGACGACCTCGAGACGACCCGCCAGCACTACGACGGCGACACGCCGCTCGTCGAGACCGAGTACGACGCCGGCCGCTACACCATCCACCAGTTCGACCTGGTGGTGGGCGACACCCACCTCACCCACGTCGAACTCCGCGGCTCGCCCCCGGCAGACGCCGAGCTCGTCGCCGCCTACGCGTTCTCGCCCGACATGGTCGAGGGCCGCGTCGGCAACATGGTCCACGACGGCGCCGGCCCCGAGGACGGCGGCGTCGTCGAGGTGTACCACCGCACCGAACACGACTTCCTCACGGCCTCGACGGGCCTCTCGAACGCCCACGGCCAGCGCCTGCGGACGATCCCGGAGCTGCTCGGCGAGGGCGGCGACGGGTTCCCGCACCGCGGCGAGATCGACCGGCGCGAGGACTCTCGACTCACCCCGGACGTCGTCGTCCGCGCCCCGTTCGAGCGCGACGGCCGCACCGAGCGCGTCACCCTCGCCGGGCGCGCCGTCGTCGACCGCCGCGGCGCGCGCGACACCGGCGACGACGCGAAGGACGCCCTCACCGACGGCATCGACCGCCAGCGCCGGATCGAGGCCGTCTCGAACATCGCGACCGCCTACCCCGACGCCGACGACCTGCGCGAGGCCGCGGACGGCCGCGGTCCGAACGTGCCCGAGGACGCCCCCCGCCGCTCGGTGATCGCGAGCGACCTCCGCGCGCTCGACCTGCTCACCGCGGAGTCCGGCGCCCGGATCGCCGCGCCCGAGTTCGACCCCTTCTACTCCACCTCGGGGGGCTACGGCTACACCTGGTTCCGCGACGAGGCCACGGTGTCGACCGCGCTGCTCGACGCGAGCGAGGAGCTCGGCCTCGACGCCGGCGAGGAGTTGCTCGCGGCCGCGAGCTTCTTCTGCCGGACGCAGGACGCCGACGGCTCGTGGCCCCATCGGGTGTGGGCCGACTCCGGGAAGGTCGCGCCCGGGTGGGCGAACGCCCGGATCGAGGGCGCGAACGCGACGCCCGGCCCCAACGACCAGCTCGACCAGCCCGCGACGGTCGTCGCGTTCCTCGCGACGCTGCGCCGCGAGGCCGACCTCCCCGCCGAGTGGCGCGACCGGATCGACGAGACGATCGCCGACGCCGTCGACTTCCTCCTCGAGACGACCGAGGACGACGGGCTCCCCCGCCGCTGTCAGAACTGCTGGGAGAACGCGCTCGGCCGGTTCACCCACACCGGCGCCGAGTACCTCCGGGCGTTCGCCGCGGTGGCTCGCGCGCCGGTCGACGAGGGGCTCCGCGCCGCCGCCGCCGCCGCCGCCGACGCGGCGCTGTCGGGCCTCGACGCCCGCTGGAACCCCGACACGGATCGGTTCCTCCAGCGAGCAAGCGACGAGGGGCAGGACGCCCGCGCCGACGCCAGCACCTTCGCGCTCGCGACGGCGGCCGCCGAGTACGCCGCCCTGCTCGACGACGAGGCCGCGCCGGGCGACGCCGCGGCCGCCACCGACGGCTCCGGCCCCGCCGGCGTCGACTCGGTCGCGACGACGGAGTTCACCCGCTTCCTCGACCGGGTCAACACGCACGTCCGGCAGACGATCGACGCGCTCCGGCGCGAGACCGCCTCGGTCGAGGGGCTCGTCAGGTTCACCGGCGATGACTGGCGCACGGCCGAACAGGGCGCCGCGAAGGTGTGGTCCATCGCGACGCTGTGGGGCGCGACGGCCGCGGCGACGCTCGCGGGCGTCGTCGACGAGCGCGGCGGGGCCGCCGGCCCGCTGTTCGCGGACGCCCGCGACCTGTACGAGCTGTGCGGCCCGGACGGCCCCTTCGTCAACGAGGCGGGGCTGTTCGCGGAGCAGGCGTTCGACGACGGCGACCTCGACAGCGCGACGCCCATCGCGTGGTCGCACGCGCTCCGCATCGACGCGACGGTGACGCTGGCGAGCCACGGCGAGCTCCCGGTCCCGCACGACCGCGAGAGCGGGCCCGAGACGGGTCCGCACTGGACGACCGGCCGGAAGTTCGGCCTCGGCACGCCGGGCGACTACGACGCCGAGGACCCGGTCCCGGTGTGGTTCACGCTCACCGAGGGGGCGCTCACCGAGGCGCGGTTCCCGCGGATCGACGTGATGAACGTCCGCACGTTCGACTTCCTCGTCGCCGACCCCGACTCCGAGTACGCGATCCGCACGTTCGACGAGACGGGCCACGTCTCGGCGACGGAGACGATCGAGCGGACGACGGAGCCGGCGGCCGACGACGCGCTCGCCTACGTCCAGCGGATCCGCGAGACCGGCGACGGCCACGGCCACTCCTGGACGCTTCGGGTCGAGTACGCCGTCGACACCGACGGGACGGCGATCCTCGCGGACGTGCGGTTCGAGGGGAGCCGCGAGTACGACGTGTACGCGCTCGCGGACGTCACCATCGCCAACGTCGGCACGAACGACCGCGCCGAGCGCGTCGACGGCGACCGCGGCGCGCACCTGATCGCGCGCAAGGACGACCCCGACCGCGACCCGGGCAAGCTCGTCGACGACGAGGGCGAGCCGTTCGACCCCGCGCTCGCGCTGGCGAGCGGCGACGGGTTCGACTGGGCGAGCGCGCTCGCGGCCGGCGGCGAGGCGGCGGACGCGCTGTTCGGCGACGGCGAGCGCGACGACGAGTCGGCCGAGGCGGTCGGCAACGTCGTTTTGGCCGGCCTCGTCGGCAGCGGCGAGCGCGTCGTCGACACGGTCGCGCTCGGGTTCGCCGAGGACGCCGACACCGCGGCCGCGCTGGGCGAGGCCGAGGGGGCGCTCGCGCGCGGCTTCGACGACGCCGCAGACGCGTACGCCGAGACGTGGCGCTCGTGGCTCGCGGACCGCGAGCTCCCCAACTCGGTCGCGGACGACCCCGACCTCGCGGCGCAGTACCGCTTCGCGCTGATGACGCTCGCGGCCGTCGAGGACAAGGCCCACGACGGCGCGGGGATCGCGAGCCCCTCGGTCCCGTGGGGCGAGACCGAGTACGCCGCCGAGGACCGCGGCTACGGCTACAACTTCGTCTGGTCGCGGGACCTCTACCAGGTGTTCACGGCGCTGATCGAGATAGACGACCTCGAACGAGGCGCCGACGCCCTGGCGTACCTCTACAACACGCAGCAGGACGACGACGGCTTCCTCCCGCAGAACACCTACATCGACGGGCGGACCCGGTGGGGCGGCGAGCAGATGGACAACATCGGCTTCCCCTCCGTGATGGCGTGGCAGCTGTACGAGCGCGGCGTGACCCTCGCGGACGCGGACTACACCTACGACCAGGTCGCCCGCTCGCTCGATTACATCGCCGAGAACGGCCCCGAGACTGCCCAGGAGCGCTGGGAGGAGGAGGCGGGCTACTCGCCGTCGAGCATCGCGGCCGAGATCGCGGGTCTCGTCTGCGGCGCCGCGCTCGCGCTCGCGGAGGCCGACCGGCGCGACGGGGCCGACGAGGCGGGGAGCGGGGCGGCCGAGTCGCCCGAGTCGCTCCGCGCCGACGCGCTCGCGTGGCTCGCGCTCGCCGACGACTGGACCGCCCGCGTCGAGGACTGGTGCGCGACCGCGACCGGCACCGACCGCCACGAGCGGACCCCGTACTACCTCCGGATCACGGCCGACGGCGACCCCGAGTCCGGTCGCCCGCGCACGATCGCCAACGACGGTCCGACGTACGACGAGCGTGAGATCGTCGACGGCGGCTTCCTCGAACTCGTCCGGCTGGGGATTAAGTCCGCCGACGACCCCGTGGTCCGGAACTCCGTCGCCGTCGTCGACGATTCGATCCGCGTCGACACCCCCCACGGCCCCGCCTGGTACCGCTACGTCGGCGACGCGTACGGCGAGATCGCGGTCGGGGACCCCGGCGCGCCGTGGGCCGGGACCGGCGACGGCCGCGGCCGCCTCTGGCCCATCTTCACCGGCGAGCGCGGGGAGTACGAGCTCCGCGCTCGCGGCGACGGCCCCGACGCCTTCGGCGGCACCGACGAGGACGCGCTCGAACCCGAGGCGCTGCTGGAGACGATGGCTGGCTTCGGCAACTCCGGGCTGATGCTCCCCGAGCAGGTGTGGGACCGCGAGCACCCGACGAAGTACGGCTGGGAGTTCGGCGAGGGCACCGGGGGGGCGACCCCCCTTGCGTGGTCGATGGCCGGCTTCGTCCGGCTGGCGCACGGCGTCGACGCGGGCGAGCCGGTCGAGACGCCGACCGTCGTCCGCGACCGCTACGTCGACCGCGACCGCCCGGCCGGTCCCGACCTGATGGCCACTGCCGAGTTCGTGGAAGATTCGGTCGTCATCGCCGGTGAGACGGACGCCGAGCGCGTGGCAGTTCACACGCGGCAGACGTCCCGGCTCGTCGCCCCCGACGCCGACGGCGCGTTCGAGGTCGACCTCGACGCGGACACCGACGCCGACACGGTCGTGGTCGCGGCCGCGACCGACGACGACTTCGAGGCGGCGGGGACCGCCGTCGAGCGGCTCCGCCTGTAGCGCGCCGCAGCCGCGTCAGGTCGCGGACCGCGGACTCCTTCTACCCCAGCGCGGTCACGTCGACGGTGCGCGTCTCGCCGTCGACCTCGATCTCGACCGTCTCGGCGACGCGTTCGCGCACCGTTTCGCGCCAGTCCTCGACCGCCTCTGCGTGTCGCTTCCGCCGCGCCGCGAGGTCCGCGTCGGGGTGTTCCGCCGCCGTGTCGTCGACCTCGGGGTACGGCGGCGCCTCGGCCACCAGCGCGCGCGGGTCGATGTGGAGCGGCGCGGGAGCCCCGTCGCCGGCTTCCCCGTCGCCGCCTCCCGCGTCGAGCGCGTGGAGTCGGGCCCGCATCCGCCCCGAGAAGGGCGGCGTCGCGCGGAGGACGACCTCGCGGTCGCTCCGCAGCGTCGCTTCGAGCGCGTTCGCCACGTCCTCGCGGTGGACCGCGACCGACCGGATCCGGTCGGGGCCCACGCCCCGACTCCCCTCGTCGTCAGTCATCGTTCGCCGCCCACTCGGCGTCCGAGAGCGTTCGCTGGACCGCCTCCTCGCCGACCGCGCCGGCGAGGTGTTCGAAGCCCGCGCGGACCCCGCGGTCGCCGGCGTTCGCGACGAGCCGCGAGACGATGAACTCCGGCGTGGACTTCCCGACCGTCTCGAACCGCGGCTGGTAGTCGACGCGGAGCTCCAGGTCGTTCGTCAGCCCCTCCGCGAAGATGCCGTCGATCCGGGCGGCGTCGGGCAGCGGGCTCAGGTCCTCCGCGAGGTGGGTGACGTAGACGCCGAGCGCGCCGCGGTCGACCGTCAGCGTGACGAGGCCGTTGAGCAGGTCGGCGGCCCGGCCCGGCTCCGTGATCGCCTCGAACTCGTCGACGAGCATGAGCGTCCGCCCCTCGGCGACGAGCGGGGGGACGACCGACTTCAGCGTCGACTCTAGCACGCCGGCGTTGAAGGAGGCATGCCGGCGATGGAAGACGATCCGGTCGAACGTCCCGACCTCGGCCGCGTCAGCGGGCACGGGCAGCCCCATCGACGCGAGCAGCGCGACCGCACAGAGCGTCTCCAGAAGGGTCGTCTTCCCGCCGGAGTTCGCTCCGGTGAGGACGCTCACGCGGTCGCCGGTCGGCGGCGCGTCCGCGCTCGCGACGCCCGCTTCGCCCGCGAGCGAGTGAGAGCCGACGCCGTACGAGACCGGCTGAACGTCGCCCCCGAGGAAGGGGTTCCGCGCCCCGCGCACGGCGATACCGTCGTCGACGAGTGCCGGTCGGACGTGCCCGTTCTCGGCCGCGAACCGCCCCAGCGAGAGCAGGAACGCCGCGTCCGAGACCGCCGTCGCGGCGCGGGCGACCGCGGTGTCCTCGCCGGCGCCCGACTCGTCGCCGAGCCGCTCGCGGATGTCGGCCGCGACCGCGGCCTCGCGCTCGTCGACGGCGGCCTCCAGTTCGCCGACGAGGTCGCGCAGCGTCCCGGAGACGAAGTCGGCCGCGTCGAGCGCCTCGTCGGGCGCCGCCGACCGGACCGTCGCCGGCTCGACGCCGGTCTCGCGCGCGACGTGGTCGACCGTCGCCGCCTCCAGCGCCTCGAAGTCCCGGAGGCTCCCGTCGCGGACGGTTTCGAGCACGTCGAACGCGGAGTCCGCGAGGTCGCGCGCGGCGGCGAGCTGCTCGCGCAGCCGGTCCAGCTCCGCGTCGGCGCCGGCCGCGATCTCGATGTCGTCGCCGTCGAGGTCGCCGGCGGGGTCGATCGAGCCTCGTACGTCGGCGAGCGCGTCGGCCGCGTCGCGCAGGCGGTCGCCGTCGAGCGCGCCCACGTCCGCGAACGGGCCGTCAGTCAGCCCCGCTTCGCGGAGCGCGACCGCCGTTTCGACCGCGGCGAGGTCCGACCCGTCCGCCTCGTCGTAGGCGGCGAACGCCTCCGCGACGGCCTCGCGCGCGTCGTCGTCGAGGCCGTCCCACGCGTCGCGGGCGGCGACGACCCGGTCGAGGCGCTCCTCGACGGCGTCGCGGTCGAGGAGGGGGGTCATCACCCTGATCCGGTCGGCCGCGTGCGCGGTCAGCGCCGCGTCGGCCGCGAGCCCGAGGAGGTCGTCGTACACCGAGCGCGCGTCGCCCGTCGCGAGGACGTCCATCCCGGCCTCGCCGTTCGCCCGGCGGAGGATGCGGGTCGCGCGGCCGCGGTGGAGGCCGGCGTCGACGAGCGCGCGGACGTCCGCCGACTCGATCGCCTCGACGGCCCGTTCGGTCCCGAGCGCCTCGGTGAGCCGCTCGCTCGTCTTTGGGCCGATCCCCCAGTAGTCCTCCAGTCGCATACCACGTGGTGTCGCCCCGGCGCCTTGGCGTTTTCGTCGCCCGTCCCGGCGCCCCGATGTCTTTCCCGGCGCCCCGATGTCTCCCCGCCGTCTCGGCGGCGCGATCCGGCACGCGAGCGCTCTTGCCTCCGGCTCCCGTAGGGATGCCATGGCAACCGAGATCGCCGAGGGCGTCTGGCGGATCGAGTGTCGCGGCGTCAACGCGTACCTCGTCTTCGACGACGTGCCGACGCTCGTCGACGCCGGGACTCCGTGGGACGAGGCCGCGATCCGGGACGGGCTCGACGAGGCCGGCGTCGCCGTCTCGGAGGTCGGCCGCGTCCTGCTCACCCACTACGACCTCGACCACGTCGGGACGCTGGCGGCGCTCGCGCCCGACCTCGACGCGCCGGTCCGCGCGTACGGCTTCGACGCTCAGCTGCTTCGCGGGTCGCGGTCACCGCCGATCCGGAATCACAAGGGCCTGATCCAGCGACTCGGCGACCTCGTCACGGACCGCGCCGACCTCGACGTCGTCGGCGTCCGCGACGGCGAGCGGATCGGGTCGTTCACGGCGTACCACTCGCCCGGCCACACGCCGGGTCACGTCGCGTACGTCAGCGGGGAACTCGGTGTCGGCCTCCTCGGCGACCTCACCTCGGCGTCGGACGGCGACCTCGAACCATCCGGCTGGCTGATCAGCTACGACACGGACGCGGTGGCGACGAGCGTGCGCGACCTCGCGGCGCGCGCCCCGTCGTTCGAGGTCGCCTGCGTGGGACACGGCGACCCGCTCGCGACGGGCGGCGGCGAGGCCCTGCGGCGGCTGGCGGCGACCGTCTGATCTACCCGCCTATCGCGACTGCCGGTAGATGAGGTTGCGCTGGATGTCGTTGGCGCCCTCGTAGATCACCGGGATGCGCACGTCGCGGTAGACGCGGGCGATCCGGCGCTCGGTCAGGATCGAGCGGCCGCCGTGGAGCTTCATGCCCTTCTCGGCGCAGTCGGTGGCGACCTCCGTCGACTTGGTCTTCGCCAGCGCGGCCCAGTAGCCGGCGTCCTCACCGTTCGCGACCTTCTCGCAGGCGCGCCAGTTGAGCGCCCGCGCCGACTCGAACCCGATACGCATGTCCGAGATGGTGTGCTGGACGGCCTGGAAGTCGTCGATGGTGCGGCCGAACGCCTCGCGCTCGTCGATGAACGCCTCCGCCTCCTCGATGGCGGCGGCGGCGAGCCCGAGCCCGTGCCCCCCGACGATGACGCGGCCGTGGTTGAAGAAGTCCGCGAGTACGTAGAAGCCGCCGCCCTCGCTGCCGACGACGTTCTCCTCGGGCACGAAGCAGTCATCGAAGACGATGTGGCCCTGCTTGGACGCGCGCATCCCCATCTTCTCCGGGATGTGCTCAGCCTCGTAGCCGTCGGAGTCGGTCTCGACGATGAACAGCGTGTAGTTGGAGTAGCGGTCGTCGCTCTCGCCGGTCTTCGCGTAGACGGTCAGCCAGTCGGCCTCGACAGCGTTGCCGACCCAGTACTTCTCGCCGGTCAGTTCGTAGCCGCCCTCGACCTTCTCGGCCTTCGTCGTCATGCCCGCCAGGTCGGAGCCGGTCTGCGGCTCGGAGACCGCGAGCCCGGAGATCTGGTCGTTCTCGGCGACCGGGCGGAGGTACTTCTCCTTCTGTTCCTCGGTCCCGTAATCCTCGACCATCTCGGCGCCGAAGCTGGCGAGCTGGAGCGTGAGCGCGATGCCGGCGTCGGCGCGGTAGAACTCCTCCGCGATGGCCAGCACCTGCGCCAGGTCGAACCCCTTCCCGCCGTACTCCTCGCCGATGTCCTGGGCGACGAGCCCGGCGTCCATCCCCGCTTCGAGCACTTCCCACGGGTACTCGCCGGACTCGTAGTACGCCTCCGCGTTCGGGGCGATGTACTCGTCGGCGAACTCCCGCGCCTCCTGTTTGACGTCTCGCGCGCGCTCCGGCACGATGCTGTCGTCGAGCAGCTCCATACGACTCCTCAGAGCTCCGCGGGCAAAACGTCGGTGGAACAACGAAGAACTCTGGGTGAGTTTATCCGTCGCCGACCGCGTCCGTGTCGCCCGACTCCTCGGCGTCCGCGTCGCCTTCTCCCTCGGTCTCCGCTGTCTCCTTCTCGGTCTCGTCCTCGCCCGTCGGTCCGGCCGCGACCTCCTCCGCGTCGGCGATTTCGACCTCTTCGGGGCGATCGGCGTCGGACTCCGAGATGCTCGCGCCGTCCGGAGCCGCCGCCTCCGCCGGCCCGGTCGGCTCGGCGGGGTCCGCGGGCTTGAACCCCGCCGTCTCAAGGTCCGCGTCGGTGCTCTTCCGGGGGTCCGTCCCGCGCTCGCGGAGGAGCGCCCGCGTCGCCTCCCTGTCGACCGTCCCCGAGACGGTCCGTGGGAGATCCTCGACGTACGCGACCGTCTTCGGGATCTTGAAGCCGGCGAGGCGCTCCCGAGCGTAGTCGACGAACGCGCCCTCGTCGATCGGTGCGGGGCCGACGCCCTCGCCCCCGACGACCGGCGTCGCGTCGTCGGAGCCCGTCGCGTCGTCGGCCGGATCTGCCGACTCCCCCTCCGGTACGTCGGTCGCCGTCGGTTCGGGCTCCCCGTTCGCGGCGTCCCCCGCGACGCCCGCCCCGTCAGGGAACCGGTCGCCGACGGCGACGAGCGCCGCGACGCGCTCGCCCCACACCTCGTCGTCGAGGCCGACGACCGCCACGTCCTCGACCTCGGCGTACCCCCGGAGCACGTCCCCGACCTCGCCGGGCTCGACGTTCTCGCCGCCGGTGATGATACGGTCGTCGACCCGGTTGAGCACGTGGAGGTACCCCTCCTCGTCGAACCGGCCGACGTCGCCGGTGTGGAGCCCGTACGGTCCGAAGTCCGACCGGTCGACGGCCGCGGGATCGATCCCGTTCAGGTCGATGTCGTCGGGGACCGACTCGCCGCCGTCGTCGTCCGCTTCGGACCGGTCGCCGTCGCGCTGCGCGAGGTACCCCGACGTGATCGTCGGTCCCCTGACGACGACCTCGCCGGTCTCGCCGGGCTCGACAGGGTCGCCGTCCTCGCCGACGACCGTCACGTCGGTGCCGAAGAGGGGCCGGCCGACCGTTCCGATCCGGTCCCTGGTCTGTCGCGGCGTCGCGGTGGTGATCTGCGAGGCCGCCTCGGTCATCCCGTACGTCGGGTAGACGGGGATCGAGTAGTCGCGACACCGCTCCAACAGCTCCGCCGGCGCGGGCGCGCCGCCGAGCAGGACCACGCGGAGCGAGTCCGACAGCGTCCCCCGTCGGTCGAGCATCCGCTTGAGCATCGTCGGGACGAGCGAGACGCCGGTCACGTCGTAGGCGTCGATGTCGTCCGCGGTGCCGCCGGCGTCGAACCCCTCGCGCAACACGAGCGTCGCCCCGTACATGACCGACCGGTACACCGGCGCGAGCCCGCCCATGTGGTGGAGCGACAGCGACACGAGCCAGCGGTCGTCGGCCTCGACCCCCAGCCGGAACGCCGAGGCGACCGCCGAGCTGTACACGTTGCCAGCGGTCAGCGGCACGGGCTTGGGCTCGCCGGTCGTCCCCGAGGTGAACAGCACGCAGAGCGGGTCGTCGAACGACCACGTCGGCGGGTCGAGCGCCGCCGGGTCGACGTCGTGGATCCCGGTGACCTCGGCGCTCGTCGGGTCGTCGACGGAGTAGACGGGGACCCCCTCTATCTCCGCCGCCGCGTCGGTGGCCGTCGGCTCCGTCGGCTCCGCGCAGACGACGGCGTCGAGGTCGGTCCGGTCGATCCGCGCGGCGATCTCGCGCGCGGTCAGCTCCTGGCCGAGCGGGACGAACGTCGCCCCGATCCGCATCGTCGCGTGGACGAGGCCGACGGTGCCGACGTACGGGGGCGTCAGCACGCCGATCCGATCGCCCTCGCCGAGCCCGTGCGCGACGAGCCGACCGGCCGTCTCGGCGACCAGCCGGTCGAGGTCGGTGTAGCTCCACGCCTCGCCGTCCTCGGCGCGGATCAGGGCGGTGTCGTCCGGCGACGAGACCACCCGATGGGAGAGCCAGTCGCGCATCGGTGTCACCCCCGTCTGCCGAGTGCGGTGCGACTACTCATCTGTCGACTGTCGCACGGTCAACACCGGTACGTCCGACGTGCGGACGACCCGCTCCGTGACGCTCCCGAGCAGGTAGCGGTCGATCCCCTTCCGCCCGTGGGTCCCCATCACCACGACGTCGATGTCGTGGTCGTCGACGTAGTTGTGTATGGACCGGTAGGCGGTCCCGGACGTGACGCTGGTGACGCACTCGACGCCGGCGTCCGCGGCGGCCTCCGCGACGCGGGTCGTCGCCTCCTCGCCCTCCGATTCGAGCGCCTCGACGACGATCTCCGCGCCCGCCTCGAGGCTGGAGTACGCCGCACCGTCGACGACGTACAGCGCGTGGAGGCGGGCGTCGTATCGGTCCGCGAGGTCGATCGCGTGTTCGATCGCGGCGTCCGACGCCGGGCTGCCGTCGGTGGGAACGAGGATCTCTGAGTACATCTCACCCCGTAGTTCGACCGGTAGCGATTAAAAACCCGATCAACTGTCTCGCGCCGCGGTAGCCCCGCGGCGGCGCCGCCTCTCTACCGGAACCCCATCGCTTCGATCTGCTCTTGGTACCGGTTGCGGATGGTGACCTCGGTGACCTGCGCGACGTCGGCGACCTCGCGCTGGGTCTTCTTCTCGTTACAGAGCAGCGACGCGGCGTAGATGGCGGCGGCCGCGAAGCCGGTGGGCGACTTCCCGGAGAGGAGCCCCTGCTCCGCGGAGACGTCGATTATCTCGGTCGCCTTCGACTGGACCTCCTCGGAGAGCTGGAGCGCGGACGCGAACCGGGGGACGAACTGCTTCGGGTCGACCGGCTTCAGCTCCAGGCCGAGCTCCTGGGAGATGTAGCGGTACGTCCGGCCGATCTCCTTTTGAGGGACCCGCGAGACGTCGGCGACTTCGTCGAGGCTGCGGGGGATCCCCTCCTGTCGGCAGGCGGCGTACAGCGCGGCGGTGGAGACGCCCTCGATTGATCGCCCCCGAATGAGGTCCTCGTTGAGCGCGCGGCGATAGATGACGGACGCGACCTCGCGTACCGACCGCGGGACGCCGAGCGCGCTGGCCATGCGGTCGATCTCGGAGAGCGCGAACTGGAGGTTGCGCTCGCCCGCGTCCTTCGTCCGAATTCGCTCCTGCCACTTCCGCAGCCGGTGCATCTGCGAGCGCTTCTCCGAGGAGAGCGACCGGCCGTAGGCGTCCTTGTCCTTCCAGTCGATGGTCGTCGTCAGCCCCTTGTCGTGCATCGTCTCCGTGATCGGAGCGCCGACGCGCGACTTGGACTGCCGCTCGTTGTGGTTGAACGCGCGCCACTCCGGCCCGCGGTCGATGTTGCGCTCGTCCAGCACGAGGCCGCAGTCCTCGCAGACGAGTTCCTGGTCGGCGTCGGTGACGATGTCCTCCGAGTCACACTCCGGACAGGAGACCGTCGATTCGTCCGTTTCCTGCTCCGTGTCCCGCTCCTGTTGCCGCTGGCGACTCGGACGTTCCATTAAAAGGTTTGTGGTCAGTCGCACATTTAAGCCTTGTCCACCCCCATCAACGATCCTTATGATAAGCGGGCGCTCGGTCACCCGGTTAACCGCTCGAAGAGCGCGTTTACCGACGAATCCGGGAATACGGGGTCGGATCGGCCCGGGCCGCGACCCGTCTCGCTCCGCCGCCGTGACGCACGAAACGTGACCGCGGTCCGGGGTCGGATTCGCCGCCGGATTTCAGGGCCCGAGGTCGCGGCCCCACTGCGGGCGAATTCCGACGCTCGGAGACGCTCACTCGCCGCGCTCGACGTGCTCGTCGCCGTCCCGTCTCGTCGCCTGACCTCTAGTTATTACCTTCAAACATCTATAAAGATTTTTGTATAACCTATGCCAATAGGATTGTATGAGTACCACCTCCTCGTCCGGCATCGAACGCACGCTGCGCGGCTGTCGCCCCGCAGACGTCGATCCGGTCGTCATCGACGCGGCCGACCTCGACAGCACCGCGCCCGACCACCTCCGCGACCTCAAGCAGGGGCTCGCCGCCCGGGGCTACCAGCCCGCCGCCGTCGCGACCGAGGCGGCGTTCGACGCCGAGGGCACGCTCGAACGCCAGCGCGAGGCCGACCGCCTCCGCGGGCTCGTCCGGGCGGCGTCGTTCCTCGGCGCCGGGCGGATCGAGGTCGCCGTCGAGGACGAGCCGTGCGAGGAGGCCCGCACGGCGCTCGCGGCGCTCGCCGAACGGGCCGACCGCGAGGGCGTCGAGTTCGTCCGCGTCGACGGCGCCGCCTGACCGATGGCGACGAAGCGGTCGCTCGCGGCCAAGCTCGGCGTCGTCGCCGGCTTCGAGCGCCCGGACGCCGCCCTCGAACAGTACCCGACGCCCCCGGAGCTGGCCGCCCACGTCGTCCACCTCGCCGACCTCCACGGCGACGTCGACGGCCGGACCGTGATCGACCTCGGCGCGGGGACCGGGATGCTCGCGCTGGCCGCGGCGCTGCGCGGTCCCGCCCGCGTCGTCGGCCTCGAACTCGACGGCGGCGCGCTCGCGACCGCGCGGGCCAACGAGCGTCGCGTCGCCGCCAGCGCGCCGGTCCACTGGGTCCGCGGCGACGCCACGCGCCCCCCGCTCGCCGTCGCGGAGCCGGCGACCGTCGTGATGAACCCGCCGTTCGGCGCGCAGGACGGGAACCGCAACGCCGACCGGGAGTTCCTCGCGGTCGCGAGCGACCTCGCCGACGTCTCCTACTCGGTCCACAACGGCGGGAGCCGGGAGTTCGTCGAGGCGTTCGCCGCCGACGAGGGCGGCGAGGTGACCCACGCCTTCGTGGCCGAGTTCCGGATCGACGCGCAGTTCGACCACCACACCGACGCGGCGCGCGACATCGAGACCGAAGTGTACCGGATCGAGTGGTCGTAGGCTCCTCACTCGCCGCTCCGGTTCGGCCGGTCTCGACTACTGACGCCCCTCGTACCGCTCCCGCTGCGCGATCCGGACCCGCGTCTCGCCGCGCTCCGCGAACAGGACGTCGCCCTCGCGCACGAGGGTGATCCCCCGAACCGTCACCGACTCGTTCGCGGCCGGGAGCGGCGCCGTGACGTTGTTGCCGCTGCCGCCGATCACCGTCAGCTCGAAGCTCCCGCGCGCGGCCGCGACGACGACGGTGCGGCCGTCGATCCGGGGCTCGGCGCGCGCCGGTTCGCTCGTGAACAGCGTCCGTCGGGTCTCGTTACGGACCGCGTCGACCCGGTACGTCGGCCCCCCGTTCGCCGCCACCCAGCCGACCCGCTGGACCCACACGGTCTCGCGCCAGCCGGTCCCGCCCACGTCGACCGCGCGGTACCCCCAGAACGCGAGGTTCCCCTTCGAGACGGCCGTCGTCCATATCTCGCGGTCGGGGTTGGTGACGATCACCCCCGAGGTGTTGACCGACGTCGACCGGCCGAACGCCTCGACGTCGACGACGCCAACGAGCCGGTTCTCCACGTCCTCCGCGTACGTCACCTGATACCCCTCCACCTCGACCGGGTCGCCGGGGAGGTCGCCGTCGTCGACCGCGACGAGGTTCGGGACGACGGCCGGCCCGGCGACGACCGCCAGCGCCGCGACGAGCAGCAGGAGGCCGACCGCCGCCGGCGTCGCCGACCGGATCCCGCCCCGGATCGTCTCGGGGTCCGGGACCGCCCGGGCCGGCCAGATGGGCTCGTCCCGCGAGACGGCCGCGACGGCGACTATCGCCGCGAGCAGGGCGAGCAGCCCGACGCCGACCGCGCGGTACAGCTCGTAGCGCTCGTTGCCGAGGTACCAGTACACCGCCCACAGCCGGCGCGACGCGCCGAACAGGAGCAGCGCGCCGAAGACGACGAGCGCCGACCGCTCCGTCGCGTCCGCGCGAGTCCCGCCGCCGTCGGCGGTCGCGACCGGGTGGTGCCGCCACCGCCCCGCGGCCACGTCCGAGTCGGCACTCCGACCCTCACCGTTCCGGGCTCGGCCGCGGCGCCGGAGCAGGACGACCGCGACCAGCGCGCCGCCGATGACCCCGAGCGCGTGGCCCTGTATCGCGACGTTCGCCCACCCCGGCACGCCGTAGGAGGGGGACGCCTCCGCGAACGCCACCGGGACCCGGACGGCGTCGTAGAGGACGCCGACGAGCGTCGTTCCGGCCATCGCGACGACCGCGGCGACGGGGCGCGAGACGAGCGCGAACCCCCAGTACGCGAACACGACGACGGAGAAGCCGATCACCGGCCCCAGCGCGAACAGCGCGGAGACGAGGCCGAACGCGACCGCGGCGCCGGGCACGATCAGGAACGCCCGGACGTACGGGTTCGCCGCGGGCGACTCGACGGCGGCGAGCCGACCCGGCGCCGCTCGGATTCGCTGAGGAAGGCGCCGCGCTCGGCTCGGGAGCGCCCACACGCGACTCGGCAGGCGTCGAAGGCGGACGGCGAGCCGGTCCGCCTCCCCGACCTCACGACCGTCGGGGAAGTGGCCGTACGCGTACTCCGAGAGGCCGCCGGCGACGATAGCGGCGAGGAGGTTGCCGGTGATGTGGCCGCGGCCCGCGTGCGCGAAACTCGACCAGACGAGCCCCTCCGGGTAGAAGTACGACCACGACCGGAACGGGATGACGACCGGCCGGTTCGGGTTGTCGAGGCCGGACTGGACGAACAGGTACACCCCCACCACGCCCGCCATCACGACCAGCGTCCCCCACGGGACGCCGAGGAGGAGTCGGGACCGGAGCGCCCGCGTCCAGTCGCCGCTCGGGCGGTCGACGAAGTACACGACGGCGAGCGCGACGGCGAGCGCGACGCCCCCGGCGGCGAGGTGAACGGCGTCCGCCGTCAGCGCCTCTGCGACCATGTCAGGTTCGACGGGGCCGCGCACACATCAATACGGGGGTCGGGAGCGGGGACCGGAGACGGGCGGCGACGGACGGAACTCGGGAGCGGGGATCGGGCGTCGGCGCGAAGGCGGGGGGTCCGGAAGGAGCTGGCTCGGGCCGAGGGTTCCGGAACGGGCCCTCAGATCTTGTTCTCGGCGTCGTCGGCGAGCTCCTCCATCCGCTTGCCGACGCGGCCGGCGGGCGAGAACTCGTCTTCGCTCATCGCGTTCGCCAGGGCGTTCCCGAGGACGAACACCGCGTGCTTGTGCTCGCTCTTCGACTTGTGGACGTGCGAGGGGTCGACGTCGAGCTCGTCGTACGGGTCGAACAGCGAGCCGTCGACGGACTCCTGCGCGCGGAAGTGCTCCATGATCGTCACCATCTGTTCGTGGAGTTCGAGCAGCTCGTCCTTGTGCATACCCACAGATACGGGATGTGGGCCCTATAAGGGTTGTTGAGGGGGGTACGCACGGTTCCGCGCCGCGGAGACTGCCGCTGAGGAGCGTCGTTCGCTCAGAAGACGTACTCGTCTTCGTGGCCCATCATCCCCTCGTCTTCGAATCCGTTGGAGTCGTCGTCGTCTCGCGGGCCGCTCGTCTTGTACGCCTTGATGCCAGTCGACAGCAGCTCCTCGACCGCCTCCTCCCGGTTGAGGAACTCCCCCTCCTCGACCATCTGGGCTATCTGCATCTCCAGATGCTCCGGCACGGTTATCTTCACTCGTGGCATTTGCTGTCCGGCTCTTATGGCATGGCGTATATAAAATTGGCGTCGCAGATCCGCCGATATGAAAACGCAAAACGACGACAGAAAAGTTCATTTTCCGTCCTCAAAATTTGCCTTGGAATTGTGCGAACGCCGCGCGGCATTCACGCCTCGACCGACGGGGGCTCGCCGAACGCGGCGCACTCGGTCGCCCGCCCGGCTCCGGGAGCGACATCCATACGTCGGTCCGGGCCGAACCGGGTTCCATGACCGACTCCGGCGTCGAGGCCGCCGAGGACCTCACCGACCTCTACCGCGAGTACGGCGACGACCGGCTCCCGCCGGGCCAGCGCGAGACCGACGGCTTCCCCGTCCTCTCGAAGAGCGGCACGCCGTCGTGGGACCCGGAGACGTTCGAACTGGAGGTGTGGGGCGCCGTCGAGGAGCCGCGCTCGTTCTCGCTCGACGAGTTCCGCGACCTCCCGGCCGTCACACAGCGACAGGACTTCCACTGCGTGACGGGGTGGAGCAAGTTCGACTGCGAGTTCACCGGCGTCGCGTTCGCTGACCTCGCCGCCCTCGCGGGCGTCCGCGACGACGCCGAACACGTCATGTTCCACTCGCTCGACGGCTACACGACCGACCTCCCGCTCGACGAGTGTACGAAGCCGGGCGTCCAGCTGGCGTACGGCTTCGACGGCGATGACCTCCCGGCGGACCACGGCGGCCCGATCCGCGTCGTCACCCCGCACAAGTACGCCTACAAGGGCGCGAAGTGGGTCTCGGGCGTGGAGCTCCTGACGGAGCCCGAGCTCGGCTACTGGGAGAAGCGCGGGTACAGCGACACGGCGAACCCCTGGAACGAGGAGCGTTACAGCTGATCGCGCGGGGTCCGTCGCCCGTTTGTTTCGCCGCTCGGATCTCCCCCGTCCGCTCCGCCCCGATAGTCAGGATAAAGGGTCCACGGCCCCGACTCGGTACGTATGAAAGGGGCGCGCTCTCGGTCGTCACCGCCGCTGGTCAGCCGGACCACGGCGATCGACGAACCGGCGTTCGCGGCGGCGTTCGACGCGCTTCCGGCGCCGCGAACGACCTGGAGCGCGCCCGGCGACGCGCTGGTGATCGGCGGCGGCGCGGCGGCCACCCTGACCGCCGCCGGCGGCGACCGCTTCGCGGCGATCCGCGACGCGACGACCGAGCTGTTCGAGTCAGGCGACGTCCACGCCGGCACCGAGGCGGCCCGCCCAAGGGTCTTCGGCGGCTTCGCCTTCCACGAGGGGGCCTGCGACGGCGACCCGTGGACGCCGTTCCCGGAGGCCCGGTTCGTGCTGCCCCGCGTCCAGCTGACCGTCGCGGACAACGGCGCGTGGCTGACGGTCAACGCGGTCGGCGACGACGCCGACGTCTCCGCGGTCGAGGACCGGCTGGCGAGCGAGGTCGACCGCTTCGCCGCCCTCGACGGCGTCGGCGAGGCGCCGGGTGGCGACGCTGACGGCCGCGGGGACCGGCCACCCCGGCCCGGGATCAGCGAGAGCCGGCGGACCACGAGCCCCGAGGCCTGGCGCGAGAGCGTCGTCGCGGCGGTCGACCGGATCCGCGACGGCGACCTCCGGAAGGTGGTGTTGGCCCAGGCGCTGGAGGCCGACCTCGCGGCCGACTTCCCGCGCGCGGCGACGCTGGAGCGCCTCGCGGAGAAGTACCCGGACTGCCACCGCTACTGGTTCGAGCCCGAGGCCGGCGAGAGCGCCTTCTTCGGCGCCACGCCCGAGCGGCTGGTCTCGCTGCGCGGCCGTACCGTCGAGACCGACGCGCTCGCCGGGACGACCGGCCGCGGCGAGACGCCGAGCGAGGACGAGTGGCTCGCGCGGGAGCTCCTCGACGACGAGAAGAACGTCCACGAACACGAGCTGGTCGCGGAGACGGTCCGGGACCAACTGGAGCCGTTCGCGGCGTCCATCTCCGCGGGCGAGCGTCGCGTCCGTCGCCTCGCGACGGTCCAACACCTCCACACGCCGATCACCGCCGAGCTGGACGCGGACCGCCACGTGCTCGACCTGGTCGAGGCGCTCCACCCGACGCCGGCGGTCGGCGGGCTGCCGCCGGACCGCGCGCTGGCGACGATCCGCGAGACGGAGCCGTTCGACCGCGGCTGGTACGCCGCGCCGGTCGGCTGGATCGACGCCGCGGGCAACGGCGCGTTCGCGGTCGCGATCCGCTCTGCGGTCGCGACCCGCCGGCGCGCCACGCTGTTCGCGGGCGTCGGCATCGTCTCCGACTCCGACCCCGACCGGGAGTGGGACGAGGTCCAGCTGAAGTACCGGCCGATCCTCGACGAGCTGGAGGGCGACGACGGTGACGCGGGCGGTCGATAGCCCCCGATCGCGAACCGCTACTGGAACATCTTCAGCGGCTCGGCCTGCGAGCTCTCTTCGGTCGCCTCTCGCATCCGCTCGGCGAGCTGTTGTTTCGCGTCCCGGATCTCGGTCGCCTGTTCGACCAGCCCTTCCGTCGGCGTCTCGATCCCGGCGATCGGGTCGATGCCGTCGGCGATGAGCACCCGCGCCGCCTCCGGGTCGGGGAACCGCGGGTCGGACTCGACGACGAGGCCGACCGCGTCGCGGCCGTGCTCCAGCGCGGCCGCGAGCATCGCTCCCGTGGGGCCGGAGACGAGTCCGGACTCGGACGGCTCGGCCACGTCGGCCCGAGCCAGCGCCTCGCCGCCGTCGCCGGTGGCGATCCCGTACAGCTCCGGCGGCGCCTCGTCCTTCTCGCGGCCGAGACCCGACAGGAAGACCGGGAACAGGTCGATCTCATCGAACCACGATCCGAGGCACGCCGCGACCTCCGTCGCCGCGCTCGGGTTCACCGGCACGTCGCTGCGGAGCGCGACGAGGTCGTTATCCGGGTCCGCGTACAACCGCACCGGCGTCGTCGCGGCCGTTTCGGACTCGCGGTAGACGGCCACCGGCGGGAGCCCGTCGCAGTGGACGTTCGCGTAGTGGGTCATCCCGTGGACGTCGATCAGGTGGTCGGTCGCTATCTTGCCGACGAGGCCGACGCCGGGGAACCCCTCGATCAGGGTGGGCGCGTCCAGCGAGACGCCGTCGTCGAGGACGGTAATGCGTGCCATGGCGCCCGTACGCCCGGGGCGGACCTAAAGATGTGGCGCGGGACGACGCCGCCCGAGTCCCGAAACCGTCTAACGCCCCGACGCGAAAGGGGGGCTATGAATCCGCTCGACCGTTACGAGCCGCTCGTCGACGACGTCGACGCGTTCCGGGCGGCGTGCGACCGGCCCCTCCCATCGGTCGTGCGCACGAACGGCATCGCGGCGACGCCGGCCCGCGTCCGCGAGGCGTTCGACGAGGCGGGCGTCGCCTACGAGCCGGTCGACTGGCACGACGGCCTGTTCCGGCTCCCGGACGGGAACCCCGGCGGCAACTGGCCGTACGTCCACGGCTGGACGCACGGCCAGGAGGAGGTGTCCGTGCTGCCCGGGCTCGCGCTCGACCCGCAACCGGGCGAGCGCGTCTGGGACGCCTGCGCGGCGCCCGGCAGCAAGACGACGCAGATCGCGGACGCCATGGACGACGAGGGCACCGTCGTCGCCAACGACAACAACCTCGGGCGGCTCTCCGCGCTCCGGCACAACGCCGAGCGCCTCGGGATCACGAATACGATCGTCACGAACCAGGACGCCCGCAACTTCTCGACGAAGCCGCTCGCGTTCGACGAGTTCGACCGCGCGCTGGTCGACGCGCCCTGCTCCTGCGAGGGCACCTGTCGCAAGAACCCGGACGTCTTGGACCAGTGGACGCTCGACCACGTCCACGCGGTCGCGGGGATCCAGAAGGGCGTCCTGGCGCGGGCGGTCCAGGCGACCCGCCCCGGCGGCGTCGTCGTCTACTCCACGTGTACGTTCGCGCCCGAGGAGAACGAGGCCGTCCTCGACCACGTCCTCGCGAGCGAGGACTGCGAGCTGGTCGACTTCGACCTCCCGCTCGACACAGACCCCGGCGTGACCGACTGGGACGGCGAGGCGTACGACGAGTCGGTGACGCGCGCGAAGCGGATCTACCCCCACCGCAACGACACGGGCGGGTTCTTCTGCGCGAAGCTACGCGTGGGCGGAGCGGCCGGCGACGGGGGCGCGGTCGCCGACGGCGGGGAGGTGGACGCATGAGCGACGACGCGCCCGCCAACGACGGGCAGCAGTTCGACCGGCTTCCCGAGACGCCCGCCGACCGCGCGGTCGAGGGCCGCGCGAGCCGCGAGGAGGTCCTCGACTGGTGGGAAGAGCGGTTCGGGATCGGTCGGGACACCTTCGCCGGGTACTCCTTCTGGGAGAAGGGGGCCGGGAAGATCTGGATCTTCAACGGCGAGGCGACCGACCCCAGCGAGGTCGAGGCGGTCGGCATGACGTTCCTCCGGACGCGACAGGAGCACTGGAAGCCGACGGGGCGGGCGGTCTCGCGGTTCGGATCGCGCGCGACGAAGAACGTGATCGAACTCGGCCCGGAGCGGGCGGTCGCCTTCGCCGCCGGGGACGACCAGGACCTGCCCGAGTGGGACGGCGACTGGGGGTACCTGATCGCGACCCACGAGGTCGCCGGCGAGTCGGTCCCGATCGGCGTCGGGCTGTACCTCTACGACGAACTGCGCTCGGTGGTACCGAAGGGCAGCCGCGCGGACCTCCCGGTCGCGGAGTGACCGACCGCCGTCACGACTCCTTCTCCCGCACGGTCCCCCCGCCGAGGCCCTCCCACTCGACCCGGTAGCCGAGCCGCGAGAGCGCGGCGCTCGCGTCGTCGACGCCGTACTCGTCGAGGACCGACTCGGCCTCGGAGAGCGCCATCCCGGCGTCGATCTCTCCCCCGACCGCCTCCAGTACCGCCGGCCGCGCGAGCGTCCGCCCGATCCGATCGTGGTCGGGGAACGACTTGCCCTCGATCGCGCCGACGCTCACCCCGTGCTCGTCCGCGAGGTCGTCGAGTCCGATCACGTCCGCCTCGGGCGACAGCGCGTCGGGGAGGTCCGCGGCCGCGTCCGCGGCGAAGTCGGCCTCGTACTCGCGGAGCACGTCGACCACGTCCTTCACCCGCACCGTCCCGGAGTAGGTGACGACGCGGTGGTCGCGTGCGGCTATCTCCTCGCCGACGCCGAGGCTCTCGTCGACGGCGACCAGCAGGTCCACGTCTTCCACGTCCGCCAGCTGCCCGAGCTTCTTGTCGACGTACTCGGGGGTCCAGAAGCCCATCACCTCGAAGAACAGCCGGAAGTCGGCGTGGGCGTAGTCGAACGCGAAGTCGGGGATCATCACGCTCGCGCCCGCCTCCAGCGGCTCCGGCTCGCGGACGAGCGTCCAGTCGAGGTCGAGCCCGCGGAACCGGCCGGCGAAGTCCGCCTCGACCCCGCTGTCGAAGTCGGGCTCCGCGACGGGCTCGACGGCCGGTACCGTCACGTCGCCGTCCGAGAGGCGCATCGTGCGCTCGCGGCCGCGGTCGTCTATCGTCGCCTCCAGCGACCACTCCGCCGACTTTGCGACCGTCCGGAGCAACCGCGCGAAGGCGGTCCCGTACCGCCTCGTCCGCGAGAACAGCGCGTCGGGGCCGGTGACGACGAGTTCCCTCCCCTCGGGCGTCCGCTCGACCTCGTACATCAACCGCAGGCGCTTCACCGCCGAGACCAGCCGCTTCGGGTCGTTCGACCGCACCCGGACCTCGGTGGCGTCGAACAGCGCCGTCTGGGCCAAGGAGAGATCGTACTGCTCCAACAGGGCGTCCGGGTCCCAGCGCACGTCGGCGTCGACGAGCACCCGTTCCACGTCGCGGTCGGCGTACAGCGACGCCGCTACGTCGCCGGGCTCGATCCCCAGCGCGTCCGCGGCGCGTTCGACCGCGACCTCGCGGTCCGCCTCGCTCGCGACGCCGACCGCCTCGGCCGCCTCGAACGCCGCGCGCCGAACGCGGCGCGGCGGGACCGGCGCGCGCGTCTCGAACTCGCACTCGCGCTCGACGAGCGCCGCGAGCCCGCGGACGAGCTTGAAGTCGCCGTTCCGCGCCGCCGCGTCGGCCTCCAGGTCCGCCAGCGCGTCGTCGAGGTCGCCGCGGCGCTCGCCGACGTGCGACTCGAACGTCCCGAGTACGCGGGCCGCGAGCGGGCGGTGCTCCCGGCCGGCGAACCGCGGACGGTAGCCGCCGCCCGCCCGGGAGACGCGCAGGAGGTCCTTCCGTAACACGGCCCCCGCTACGCGGGTGGCGGCCTAAAACCGGCCGGTTTCCCCGGTGCGACACGCTTAACTCCGAAACCCGTCGATCGAGGCGTAATGAGTACCGACGCGGCGGGCGACGCCGACGACGCCGCTTCCGGGGACGGCACCGACTCGGAGGCGTTCGTCCGCACCTGCGAACACCTCGTCGACCGCATCCTCGCGGGCGAGATCGAGCGCGACGACCTCGAACGCGCCAAGCTCGACGCCTGCTCGGAGTTCGGCTCCCCGAAGGTGCCGAAGAACACCGAGATACTGGACCACGCTCCCGCCGAAGCGCGCGACGACGTGATTGAGGTGGTCCAGCGCAAGCCCGTCCGGACCGCCTCGGGCGTCTCCCCCGTCGCGATCATGACCTCGCCGAAGCTGTGCCCGCACGGGAAGTGCCTCTACTGCCCCGGCGGCCCGGCCTCCGAGTTCTCCTCGGCGCAGTCGTACACGGGCCACGAGCCCGCTGCGGCCCGCGGCGAGCAGAACGACTACGACCCGTACGGACAGGTCACCCTCCGGCTCGAACAGCTCCGGAAGATCGGCCACCCGGTCGACAAGGTGGAACTCATCCTGATGGGGGGAACGATGACGGCGCGCTCGCACGACTACCAGGAGTGGTTCGTGAAGCGCGCGCTCCAGGCGATGAACGACTACGACCTCGACAAGGAGCCGGAGCCCGCCGAGGGCGAGTCGTTCGCGCCCGCGCCGGAGGACACCGAGTTCGAGTACCTCGAAGACGTGATCGCCGAGAACGAGACGAACGCGATCCGCAACATCGGGACGACGTTCGAGACGAAGCCCGACTGGTGTGACCCCGAGCAGATCGACCGCATGCTCGACCTGGGCGGCACGAAGGTCGAGGTCGGCGTCCAGACCACCTACGAGCGGATCAACCGCGAGATGCATCGCGGGCACGGCAACGAGGCCTCCCGCAACGCGAACCGCCGCCTCCGCGACGCGGCGTTCAAGGTCGGCTTCCACATGATGCCCGGCCAGCCGGGGATGACCCGCGAGATGTGTCTGGAGGACTTCCGCCAGCTGTTCGAGAACCCCGACTGGCGGCCCGACTACCTGAAGATCTACCCCACCCTCGTCGTCGAGGGGACCCGCGTGTACGATCGGTGGCGCCGCGACGACTTCGACCCGCTCACCAGCGAGGAGGCGGCCGACCTCGTCGCCGACGTGATGGACCAGATCCCGAAGTACACGCGGCTCCAGCGCGTCCAGCGCGACATCCCCGCGGACTTCATCGACGCCGGCGTCCAGAAGTCGAACCTCCGACAGCTCGCGGCGCAGCGCGCTGAGGAGAAGGGGATCGTCCAGCGCGACATCCGCGCCCGCGAGGTCGGGCACAACGACGCCGACCCGGACCCGGACGACGTGGAACTCGACGTGCTCACCTACGAGGCCGGCGGCGGCACGGAGTACTTTATCTCCTTCGAGGACCCCGTCCGGGACCTGCTCGTCGGCTTCTGCCGACTGCGATTCCCCTCGTTCGCGCCCGACCAGCCCGGCGCACCCGGGACCGAGAGCGACCCGATCCGCCCGGAGCTCGAAGACGCCGCCCTGGTCCGCGAGCTCCACGTGTACGGCAACGAGGTCGGCATCGGCGGCGACGGCGACTGGCAGCACCAGGGGTACGGCACGCGGCTCCTCGAACGCGCCGAGGAACTCGCCCGCGATGCCGGCTACGACAAGGTCGCGGTCATCTCGGGCATCGGCGCCCGCGAGTACTACCGGAACAAGCTCGGCTACCGGCAGGACGGCCCGTACGTGTCGAAGCGGTTGTAGGCCATCGTCCGATCTCTCCTTTTCAGCCCAGCGTCGCCTCTCGTCGAGCGGCGTCATCGACCGATTTATCCGTCTACCACAGGAGTTCAGTTTACTAGGATTTAGCTTAGTACAGGAGTATTCACTAGTGAACATTTATACGTTATCAGGCTACAGTATCGGTACCTCGTCACACGAGGGCTACTCACATGCACTTCGATCGACGAACTTTGGTGAAGGGAGTTGCCGGACTCGCCGCGACGGCGACGATCACAGGAACTGCGTCGGCCGCAGACGGCAGGACGCAGTATATCATCGGTGCGAACGGAAACGGCGTCGCCGACGCCATCGAGGCCGCTGGGTTCGAGGTCCGCCACGAGCTCGCCGACGGCGACGTACTGGTCGCGGTTGGTCCGAGCGACGCCGCCGCCGACATCGAGTCGGTCAAGGGCGTCAAGACCGCGAACCCGGACCTGAAGCTCGAACTCGACGAGCCGGAAGTCGACGCCGAAGTGGCCGCCGAGAGCGCGCCGAGCGACGGCGCCGCGCTGTCCGACCTCCAGTGGGACAAGGAGATCACCGACGTCTTCGAGGCCCACGAGTACGCGACAGGGGAGGGAACGCGCGTCGCAATCGTCGACACGGGGATCGACCTCAACCATCCGGACCTCGGGAACGTCAACAAGGACCTCGGTCGCGCGTTCGTCGTCGACGACGACGTGCCGGAGATCGGGCCGGACGACTCCGGGTCTCACGGCACGCACGTCGCCGGAACGGTCGGCGCCACGGGCGAATCCAGCGTCGTTGGCACCGCGCCAGACACTGAGCTGATCCCGATCCGCGTGTTCCCCGCCAACGGCGGCGCGTCGTTCGGTGACATCCTCGCCGGCATCGATTACGCGGCTGAGATCGGTGCGGACGCGGCGAACTTCAGCCTCGGGATCCCGGGCGTCCAGCAGCCGGGTTCGGAACTGAACAAGCTCAAGGCGGAGGTCCAAACCGTGTTCCAGAGCGCGGTCCGGCGCGGGACCGTGATCACGGGGAGCGCCGGCAACGACTCGGGGAGCCTCCAGGGCAGCGGTTTCACGCTCCCGAACAGCGTTCCGGCAGCGTTCACCGTCAGCGCCACGTCGCCGGCCGACACGCTCTCGTTCTACTCGAACTTCGGCACGAGCGACATCGACATCGCCGCGCCGGGCGGTTGGTACGAAACGATCCCGCGGACGCTGGGCGAGGAGGGGGCCGGGGAACCCGGAGACATTCCCTTCCCCGAGAACGGCGTCCTCTCGACGATCCCCGTCGAGCAGGGTAAGTACGGGTACAAGTCTGGAACCTCCATGGCGGCCCCGCAGGTCGCCGGCCTCGCCGCGCTCGTGCGTGAGCTCGAACCGAACGCGAACGCCAGTCAGGTCGAACAGGCGATCCAGAAGGGCGCCGAGGGCGCGAACGGCAAGAGCGACTCGGAGTTCGGTGCCGGGATCATCAACGCCCTGAACACCGTCGAACGACTCTCGGACAGGAAGTAGAGGCGCGGAATTCGTCCGCCGGACGAACCGACCGTCGCGCCGAAGCCCACAACGACACGCCTTTTTCCGGCCCGCCGGTCTGTCTTGGGTATGGACCAGAAGCGGGAGCTGTCGAGCATCGACCTCGCCGCGCTCGTCACCGAACTCAATCGGTACGAGGGCGCGAAGGTCGACAAGGCGTACCTCTACGACGACGACCTGCTCCGGCTGAAGCTGCGCGACTTCGACCGCGGCCGCGTCGAGCTCATGATCGAGGTGGGCGACGTGAAGCGCGCGCACGCCGCCGACCCGGCGCACGTCGCGGACGCGCCGGGCCGCCCGCCCAACTTCGCGAAGATGCTGCGGAACCGCATGTCGGGCGCGGACTTCGCGGGCGTCGAGCAGTACGAGTTCGACCGCATCCTCACCTTCGAGTTCGAGCGCGAGGACGGGAACACCACCCTCGTCGCGGAGCTGTTCGGGCAGGGGAACGTCGCCGCGCTCGACGAGACGGGCGAGGTGATCGGGGCGCTGTCGACGGTGCGGCTCAAGTCCCGCACCGTGGCGCCCGGCTCGCAGTACGAGTACCCGGCCTCCCGGCTGAACCCGCTCGACGTGAGCTACGGCGGGTTCGAGCGCCACATGCGCGAGTCGGACAGCGACGTGGTGCGCACGCTCGCGACGCAGCTGAACCTCGGCGGCCTGTACGCCGAGGAGGTGTGTACGCGGGCCGGCGTGCCGAAGGAGACGCCGATCGAGGAGGCGACCGACGACCAGCTCCGCGCGCTCCACGACGCGCTCGCCCGGATCGACGAGCGGCTCCGCTCCGGCGACGTCGACCCACGCGTGTACGAGGAGTCGGTCGAGGGCGACGGGACCGACGGCGACGGCGGCGAACCTCGGGTCGTCGACGTGACGCCGTTCCCGCTCGCCGAGCACGAGGACCTCCCGAGCGTCGGCTTCGACTCGTTCAACGACGCCGTCGACGAGTACTTCCACCGGCTGGGGAGCGAGGCGACCGACGACGGCGAGGCGCCCGCCGACGCCGGCAGCTCCCGCCCGGACTTCGAGGAGGAGATCGCCAAACAGGAGCGGATCATCGAACAGCAGAAGGGGGCGATCGAGGGGTTCGAGGAGCAGGCGCAGGCCGAGCGCGAGCGCGCCGAGCTGCTGTACGCGAACTACGACCTCGTCGACGAGGTGATCTCGACCGTGCGCGAGGCCCGCGAGAACGAGGTGCCGTGGGACGAGATCGAGGCGACGCTCGACGCCGGCGCCGAGCGCGGGATCGAGGCCGCGCAGGCCGTCGTCGGCGTCGACGGCGGCGAGGGGACCGTGACGGTCGAGCTCGACGAGGAGGGCGACGACGGCGGGACGACCCGGGTCGAACTCGACGCCAGCGAGGGCGTGGAGGTCAACGCCGACCGGCTCTACCGGGAGGCGAAGCGCGTCGAGGAGAAGAAGGCGGGCGCGAAGGAGGCGATCGAGTCGACCCGCGAGGAGCTGGAGGCCGTCAAGGAGCGGAAGCGGGAGTGGGAGGAGCAGCAGGCCGCCGACGAGGGAGACGACGCTGACGGCGAGGGCGACGCCGACGAGGAGTACGAGACCGACTGGCTGTCGCGGTCGTCGATCCCGATCCGCAGCCCGGACGACTGGTTCGAGCGGTTCCGCTGGTTCCGCACCTCCACGGGATACCTCGTCATCGGCGGCCGTAACGCCGACCAGAACGAGGAGCTGGTCAAGAAGTACATGAGCAAGCACGACCGGTTCTTCCACACGCAGGCGCACGGCGGACCGGTGACGATCCTGAAGGCGTCGGGGCCGTCGGAGTCGGCCGACCCCGTCGACTTCTCCGAGGAGACCCTGCGCGAGGCCGCGCAGTTCGCCGTCTCCTACTCGTCGGACTGGAAGGACGGCCGCGGCGCGGGCGACGCGTACATGGTCGAGCCGGACCAAGTGTCGAAGACGCCCGAGAGCGGCGAGTACATCGAGAAGGGGAGCTTCGTGATCCGCGGCGACCGCACGTACTTCGAGGACGTTCCCTGCCGGATCGCGGTCGGCGTCCAGTGCGAGCCGGTCACCCGCGCCATCGGCGGGCCGCCGTCGGCGATCGTCGACCGCGCGGCCGCGCACGTCACCTTCGAGCCGGGGATGTACGCGCAGAACGACGCCGCGATGATGGCCTACCGGACCCTGAAAGAGCGGTTCGCGGACCAGTCGTTCGTGCGGAAGGTCGCGAGCGCCGACCAGCTACAGGAGTTCCTGCCGCCGGGCGGGTCGGACATCGTCGACTGAGAGTCACTCTCGACCGAGAGGCGCCGACTCGGCCCGAGCGCGACGTTTTCAAGCCTCCGCGACCGAGGAGGCGCATGGCCTTCGAATCGCTGCCGGACGGCTGGCGGCTGTGGAACGAGGCGCCCAGCGGGCGGGCGATCCTCGTCTACCGCCCCGACGTCTTCGGGAGCGGCGACCTCCCCGACGAGTGTCTCCCGACGATCTACCTGACGAACGGCGCCCGGAACGCCCGGCCCGGGTCGGGCCAGTACGCGACCGACGAGTGGCACGTCGTCCTCTTCTTAGAGCCCGAAATCGAGGCGGTCACGGAGACCCACGAGAGCCGGGAGGCCGGCGCGGCCGGCGCGGTCGACGTCGCGGAGCGGTTCGTCGCCGGCGACGTGGACTACCGGGGGGCGTACCAGGTACCCAGAGAGGAGTACTTCGATCGACTCGACGAGTTCGTCGGGGGCGGCGAGACGGCGTGAGCCGCGTCGGTCGGACCGCCCGACCGCACGTGGTCGCTCACCGAAAATATACACAATAGTGTATAACTCGCGGTGAGTGGCGGGGGGATACGCCACGAACACGAGGATTTTTATCGCCGCCCGCCTCACCCTCGCGTACATGAACGCCGGTGGGGACTACGGCGGCGACGAACCGCGGGAGAAGTGCGGCGTCGTCGGCGTCTCGCTCGCGGACCGGGAGGCCGCGCGACCGCTGTACTACGCGCTGTACGCGCTCCAACACCGCGGGCAGGAGTCGGCGGGGATCGTCACGCACGACGGGTTCCAACAGCACAGCCACGTCGAGCGCGGCCTCGTCGGCGACGCCTTCGAGGAGGGGGACCTCGCGTCGCTGTCGGGCGGCACCGGCATCGGCCACGTGCGCTACCCGACCGCCGGCAGCCTCGACAAGAGCTGCGCGCAGCCGTTCTCCGTCTCCTTCAAGTCCGGCTCGCTCGGGCTCTCGCACAACGGCAACCTCGTCAACGCCGACGAGGTGCGCGAGGAGCTGGCGGCCGCGGGCCACGCGTTCACCTCCGACGGCGACACCGAGGTGATCGCCCACGACCTCGCGCGGAACCTACTGGAAGAGGACCTCGTACGGGCGGTCAAGCACACGATGAACCGCATCCACGGCTCCTACTCGCTGGCGATCACCCACGACGACACCGTGCTGGGCGTCCGCGACCCGCTCGGCAACCGGCCGCTGTGTCTGGGGAAGGTCGACAGCGGCTACGTCCTCGCCAGCGAGTCGGCCGCCATCGACACGCTCGACGGCGAGCTGATCCGCGACGTGCGCCCCGGCGAACTCGTCGTCCTCGACCCCGACGGCACCGGCTACGACACGTATCAACTGGTCGAACGCGAGTCGACCGCCCACTGCTTCTTCGAGCACGTCTACTTCGCCCGTCCCGACTCCGTCATCGACGAGAGCCTCGTGTACGAGGTCCGCCGGAAGCTCGGCCGCAAGCTCTGGGAGGAGTCCGCCGTCGAGTCCGACGTAGTGATGCCCGTGCCCGACTCCGGGCGCGCGTTCGCCTCCGGCTACGCGGACGCCGCGGCCGAGACGACCGCCGACGGCGAGCCCAGGGCGGCCGACGACGGCGGCGTGGAGTTCGCCGAGGGCCTGATGAAGAACCGGTACGTCGGCCGGACGTTCATCATGCCGACGCAGGACGAGCGCGAGCGCGCGGTCCGCCTGAAGCTGAACCCGATCCGCTCGACGGTGGCGGGGAAGTCGGTCACCATCATCGACGACTCCATCGTCCGCGGGACGACCTCGACCCAGCTCGTCGAGTTGGTCCGCGAGGCGGGCGCCGAGGAGGTCCACCTCCGGATCGGCGCCCCGCCGATCCTCGCGCCCTGCTACTTCGGCATCGACATGGCGACCCGGGAGGAGCTGATCGCGGCCGACGCGTCGACCGAGGAGATCCGCGAGGAGGTCGGCGCCGACTCGCTGTCGTACCTCTCCATCGACGCGGTCGCGGAGGCGCTCGGCGAGAGCCGCGCCGACCTATGTCTCGGTTGCGTCACCGGTGAGTACCCCTTCGACGTGGAGGGCGAAGCGACCGACCGCGACGTCGACGCGCCGGTCTCTGACCCGACACCGGCCGACGATTAGCGCCCGCTGACGGCCGAATTCACCGGTCGGATCGGGCCTCGAACGCCCGGTCGCGATCCGCGCCTCCTCGAACGCGACCCCGCACACGTTCGGCGGCGGTTCGACCGCTCGGGACGTATCGGGGGCTTAAATACGATCACGATCAGACGTGCGACTATGACACGGAACGCCGACGCTGCCGAGGACGACGCCGCGTCGATGAGCCGCCGCGGGTTCTTCCGCGCCGGGGCCGCCGGCGCGGCGGTCGCCGCGGGCGTCGCCGCCGGAAGCGGTACCGCGGCCGCCCAGTACGACGGCTGGCTCGACGACGTGAGCAACTACGACGGGACCCACGACTACCGCGGGCAGAGCGAGGTCACCGTCTCGGTCGGCGCGGGCGAGAACGGCCTCCTGTTCGGTCCCGCTGCCATCCTGATCGATCCGGGCACGACCGTCGTCTGGGAGTGGACCGGGCAAGGCGGCGGCCACAACGTCGTCGCGAACGACGGCACCTTCGACAGCGGGTCGGCGGTCGCGGAGGAGGGGACGACCTTCGAGTATACTTTCGACGACGCCAGCGACGGCGACGTGTTCAACTACTACTGCGGCCCGCACCAGTCCATCGGGATGAAGGGGTCCGTCGCGGTCGGCTCCGTCGACGACGACCTCGTCGATCCGCAGGCGGAGGGTGGCGACGGCGGCTCCGGCGGCGGTGCGGCCGGATACGGCGACTGGTTCTCGAACGTCGGCAACTACGAGGGGACGCGCGACCTCCGCGGGCAGAGCGAGGTCACCGTCGCGGTCGGCGCGGGCGAGAACGGCCTGCTGTTCGACCCGCCCGCTATCCTCGTCGACCCTGGCACGACCGTCGTCTGGGAGTGGACCGGGCAGGGCGGCGGCCACAACGTCGTCGAGGAGAACGGCGTCTTCTCCAGCGGCGAGCCGGTGGCAGAGGAAGGGGAGACCTTCGAGTACACCTTCGAGGACGCCGGCGACGGTGACGTGTTCCGCTACGTCTGCGAGCCGCACCAGTCGGTCGGAATGAAGGGCGCCGTCGCGGTCGGTTCCGTTGACGATCAGCTCGTCGGCGGCGAGGGCGGCTCCGGAAGCGGCGGCTCCGGCGGCGGGAGCGGACTCTCCGCGAGCGATATCGGAACGCTGGCGCTCGGCTTCGGGTTCGCCGGCGCGCTGCTCGTCCCGCTGTTCTACGCCGCCCATCGGAAGGCCGAGCGGAACGCGTAGCCGCCCCGATATCTTCGTCGCGGTTTCGGTCAGTAGACGTGGTACAGCAGCAGGTACACGCCGATCCCCATGGTGAACGAAATCAGCCAGAGGACGGCGCCGACGAACCCGACCTGCGAGTGTCGCGTCTGGTAGAGGTCCGCGTACGGGCGGGTCGCGGCCAGGAAGAGCGCGTGGAAGACGAACGGGACGCAGACGATGGCCAGCAGGATGTGGACCGCGAGGAACGGGAGGTAGACGTACGAGTAGACGAGCTCCGGCCCGGGGAACTCGGTGGTGCCGACGTGGATCAGCCGGTAGAGGTACGCGCCGAGGAACGCGGCGAACAGCGCGAAGGAGGTCACCATGAAGTTCCGGTGTCGCTCGACGTTCCCCCGCGAGATCGCCCGCCAGCCGAGCAGGATCGTCGCGATGGCGGTGAGGGAGACGGCGGCGTTGAAATGCGGAATCGCGGCGAGGACGGCGTCGCTCGCGCGCGGCAGCAGCGAACTCGGGATCACGCCGCCCACCGCGCCGAACACGAGCGCGAGCGCGACGACGGAGGCGACGGCGGTCAGGACGGAGACGTTCTCGCGGGCCCAGTCGTTCATATCCGTGCGGTGGGACGCGACCCCCAAACCCGTGCCGGTTGCGGTCGACGCCTGCCGGACGCGGTCGCCGAGTCGCGCCGGCGTCCGTCGCCCGGCGGTCTGCGAAACTCCGCCACGGCTCCCTCGAATGGAAGGGCTTTTAATCAGGGGAAAGGTAGGTGGGGACGCGACAGAACACCGCGAGCGTGGGTAGCCAAGCCAGGCCAACGGCGCAGCGTTGAGGGCGCTGTCCTGTAGAGGTCCGCCGGTTCAAATCCGGTCCCACGCATCGCTCGGGGCACAACCCCACCGATGCCGGTGTTGTATCTACGACAGCACCCACGCACAATTCCTTTCCGACGTTACGCGAGGAGCGGCAGTTCCGTTTGGTCGTGACTGATCACCGATCGCGACCGTCCGCGAACACGTTCAAAGGTCCGGCTACCGCCCTACAAGTAGCTAAGTCGCTTCGACTCGAAGTCGCGATTGCGTCGGGACTCGACTGCTGGATACTCCGTATCTGGAGCGTGAAGCGTGGCGAACAGCAGCGACTGAACGGTCTCTATGCCGACGCAACGCCTCGGTTCGTTCTGCTCTATCCGAGTTAAACCGCCGCTACCACCACTAACAGTCCCCTACGGAGTCAAACGGAGTAACAGCTAAGATGACACCACAGCATTACCGTGCATGAACGAAACGATTCGGACGCGAGTGAATGCCCGCTGGAAGAACGTCGTGATCTTTATCGCTGCGATGATCGTGGGGATAATGGCGTATACAGGCGACCTCGTTTACACGCCTGTCGTACTCGTGCTGTTGGTGATCGCGGTCGGAGTCGGTCGCTACGGTTCCGAGCAGTAACCTCGTAGCGACTCACCGGGACACGCGCCGGCCATGTAGCAAAGCCCTCACCGCCTACTCGTCCCCGTCAGTGGGCGTGCGTCCGATACGGAGAGTACAACTGTCACCGACCGGTTGCGCTCAGTTATATTCCCACGCAGCGTCCAAAGCCGTATGGTCGCGTGGCAGCAGCGCTCGGCGACGCGGTGGCGGGGTATCGGTGCCGGGGTCGTCGCGGCGGCGGCGGCACTCGCCGCCTCTCTCTTTTACGTGCTCGTGGCGGCGGTAGTTCCGCTGCGCCTGTCGCCGGACGCGCAGTACTGGATCGGATACGCGCCTCAGTTCGCGTTTGTTTCGGGGTTCGTCCTGGGCACTACCGTGTGGCGACGAGTCGCGTCTCGGGTGTCGACTCCGAAGCAGGGAGCGTTCGTGGGCGGTGTGACGGCTTTCGGCATCGTGACACTCGTCCCGACACTGACAGGAGTGTACGTACTACTGTTTCCGCTCCTCCTCAGTGCCGTTACTGGGCAGGGGTTACAGTACGCAGTCCAACTCTATCCGGAGCCGCTGTGGACTGCTGTCGGCGTTACCCGAACCGTCGCTACTGCGTGGAGCCCGCTGGTCGGTACCTTGCTCGTCCCCATCGGAGCCGTCGCAGGGTGGGCGTCTCAGCGCCGCCGTCGGATCAGCGGGCACTGACTGTTCCGACTCGTGAGCGGCCCGGTGTCAGCGGACACGTTCGCTACCCACTTGGCCGGCTCGCGCCCCGTATTCAGCACGGCTCCGAGACCATAGTACCGTTTGAGGAGTTCGACAGAGCCATCAGAAAATAACAGCTCAAGACGCTGAGTCTACCAGCGTCTTGGTGCTGAACAGTGTGAGACTCAGTAGGTGATCAAATCGACGATGAGTGATTTTAATCGGGTAGTGAGATCCTGATCAATATCTCCAACCGGCGGGCGGACAGTCGTTTCTTCATACTGGTCGAACTCGGTCTCGATACGATACGTGAGTGATCGCTCACTCCCCTCACTTTCGGTGAGCGTGTGGACTCGGTGGTCGGTAATTCGCCGGAGTCGGCCTGTATTCCGACTGATCGTCACCTCAATCCAGCATTCGCCGAGTTCCACGTCTCGTAATCGATACGGGAATGGAACCACCTGCGTGTACGCATCCCGGTCGGATAGGCGGTAGGTAACCGTCTGAGATGATTCTTCACTTGTTTCCCAGTTGGTCCGGTGCGGGCGAATAAATTCCGTCGGAGCGAGCTCAGTCGGATAGCGGTGGGGAGCAATAACATTAGCCCATGCGTCTGAAACACGAACTGTGTCTCCCTCTGGAACCGGCGCGTTAAGATCAGAGACCATCTTGCCATCCGTCATATAGAGGACCTTGGTCAAGGGCAGGTTTTCAGGGTTCCTGAACACTCGGCTGTAATGAAGTAGTGCCCAGATATTCCGGTGCGGGAACATGCCACTGCGATGGTCGATGCCGGCACTTCTTAGGGGTCCTCTGTACGTGGTTAGCGCATGAAGGTATCGGCGACGCGAATGTTGATACCGTCGTCTGTACACGTCGAGATCATACGGTGTCTCTTCGGTCCCGTCATCCAGAACCCGAGTCCGCGTAATCGCTCGGTGGTCAGCTGCCAAACGGTACGCCGCCGCCGCGATGATGCGCTCACGCGGTGAGTCGCCTGTCGGCAGCGGAATGTCGTACGGACGGATATCACCTACGCGAATACCGCCGTATCCACCCGCTGTGCCGACAACTGCTGCCCCGGCGCCGGCGAGAAACTGACGGCGATTCATCCGTCGACCCCCGTAGATTCTGTTTCGGGATCCCAATACGCGACGAGTTCCTCGTCTCCCTCCCCGGGTTCGAACCAGTACACATTCGTCGACGCCGGCCGCGGGAGCTCGTGTGTCACAGCTGTCTCGGGAGTGAGCGGAAACGACGCTTTCGCGTTCGTTTCTGCCGGGCCGACCCATATTGTCTCACTATCATCGAGGTCTGGCGTGACGATGGTAAGCCGACCCGTATTTCCGGCTGTAAGCCGGTTTCCGCCCTCGAACGAGACACTGAGCGCTGATCGATCAGGGTCCCAATCGAAGGAGATGAAGATGTTTGGTCTGGTCCTTGGATACGATGCTGGAGGGGGTTCACTCGGCGCCAGTGAACACCCAGCGAGGGAAGTGGCGAGCGACGCCAGGAGGGCTCGACGGTACACGACATACGTATAGAATATTCCCGAGAATAAATATACAGGATGTGTCGAATGTTCAATTGACGGCGAGTCCCGTTGTGGTCACGGAGACACACACCAGAGTCGGATTACACTTGCGCTACTTCTGTCAGGACCGCCTCACGAGATACAGAGGGTGAGTACGGCAGTCCTGAGGGGACCAGTAGGCAAGCCGTCCACTGGGGACTAGGAGGGAGCGACCCATCTATTGATATCACTCCCTTGCGAAGGAGAGGCATGGACGATACACTCCCTGATTCAGTCGAGTCACGACGCGTCGAGACGGACCGCCTCACGACGAACGTCCTCGTCTCGGGCGATCCCGACGGAACAGCACTCTGTCTGGTCCATGGGAACGTTTCGTCTTCACGGTTCTGGGGCGGTTTGATGGCCGACCTGCCGGACGACTATTGGGTCCTCGCCCCTGACCTCCGGGGGTACGGCGACTCGGAGACGAAACCGGTCGACGCAACCCGAGGCGTTCAGGATTACACCGAGGATCTGGCGGCCCTGTTCGCAGAGGTCGGGGTTGAGGCGGTAGCGCTGGTCGGTTGGTCCATCGGCGGCGGTATCGCCATGCAGTACGCTATCGACTATCCGGAGACCCTGACGGAGCTGGTGTTGGTCAGCACGATGTCGCCCTACGGATTCGGTGGCACGACCCGCGATGGAACGCCCTGCCAGCCCGATTACGCCGGCACAGGTGGCGGCCTCGCCGACGACGAATTCGTCGAGCGTCTGGCGGAGGGAGACGTTACCGCGGAGGCCGACGCCTCGCCGCGCTCGGTGATGCATGCGTTCTACGTCGGCCCGGACCACGAGTTTGCCTCCGAGACGGCCGACGCCTACGTTGAGGCGATGTGTGCGACGGCCGTCGGCGACGGGAACTATCCCGGTGACGCGGTACCATCCGACAACTGGCCGGGGGTGGCACCAGGCGAGCGGGGCGTGCTCAACGCGATTTCACCGAAGTACTTCGACGCGTCGGGTCTGGCTACCATTGAACCGCAACCGCCGGTCCTGTGGGTCCGGGGCGACGCCGACCAGATCGTCTCGGACACCTCCTTTTTTGACGCTGGCTATTTAGGCCAGATCGGCGAACTGCCCGATTGGCCAGGCGACGACGTCTATCCTCCGCAGCCGATGAACGACCAGACTCGGGACGTACTCGAGGCCTACGCCGCCAACGGTGGCAGTTACAGCGAGGAGACTTTCACGGACGTCGGGCACTCGCCCCACATCGAGCGCCCGGAGCAGTTCCGGTCGGTGCTGTTGGAGTTCCTGGGCTCCTGACCGGGCCTATCGACGAGTGGCGCTGTCGGGGGGCTCCGGCATCGCGTGGCGACTCGTGTATCGAGGTCGCCAGCGGATCAGTAAACGTGGACCTGCTGACTGATTCGCGCCATGTATTCAGGGAGGCGCTGAGAACATAGTACCGTTCGAGGAGTTCGACAGAGCCGTCGACCTCGGATCGATGGCCGGACCTCCAAAGCCCCACCCGCCAGTGTTCGGTGCGCTCGCTGCGCTCCTCGCTCGCTGTGGTGCCTCGGTCGCCGCGTCCAGCGAGGGACCAGAGGTCCCTCTGGCAGTCTGGCGAACCCGACGACCTCGCGCGTGCCGTCTCGCGACCGCTTTCGGCGGCCGCTCGAAGGCACGCGCCGACGCATCCGTCGTTTATAACCCCGGTCGTCGCTTCTTGCTCCGCATCGCTCGCGCGAACTGCCACCCTTTTAGTCGCGCGCCGTCGGAGTGAGGCGTAATGAGTACGGACGCGACCCCCGAGTACGACTACGAGGAGCTGGGGCTCGTCGCCGGCCTGGAGATCCACCAGCAGCTCGACACGGAGACGAAGCTGTTCTGTGACTCCCCGACCGTCGAGCGCGACCCGGACGAGGCCGACCGGTCGATAACCCGTCAGCTCCACCCGACGAAGAGCGAACTGGGCGAGCTCGACGACGCGGCGATGGAGGAGAGCCGAGTCGACCGCGAGTTCACCTACCTCGCGTACGACACAACCTGTCTCGTCGAGGAGGACGACGAGCCGCCCAGACGCGTCGACGGCGAGGCGCTCTCGGTGGCGCTCCAGATCGCCGACCTGCTCGACCTCTCCGTCGTCGACCAGGCGCACGTCATGCGGAAGCTCGTCATCGACGGCTCGAACACCTCCGGCTTCCAGCGCTCGATCCTCCTCGGGCAGGACGGCGAGATCGAGACGGAGTCGGGGTCGGTGTCGGTCGTCGACCTCATGCTCGAAGAGGAGTCCGCGAAGCGCGTCGAGGAGACCGACGACGGCGTCGTCTACTCGCTCGACCGCCTCGGCGTCCCCCTCGTCGAGATCGGGACGGGCCCGGACATCCGCAGCCCCGAGGGCGCCCGGCAGGCGGCCGAGCGGATCGGCATGCTGCTCCGCTCGACGGGCGCGGTCAAGCGCGGGCTCGGCACCATTCGGCAGGACGTGAACGTCTCCATCGCGGACGGCGCCCGCGTCGAGGTGAAGGGCGTCCAGGACCTCCAGGGGATCGAGGACATCGTCCGCGGCGAGGTCGGCCGACAGGCGGAGCTGCTCGCGATCCACGACGAACTCCGCGAGCGCGACGCGAGCGTCGGCGACGTCTCGGACGTGACCGACGTCTTCGCCGACACGGAGTCCGGGGTCATCCGCGGCGCGCTCGACGCGGGCGGGAAGGTGACCGCGGTCCCGCTGTTCGGCTTCGACGGCCTCGTCGGCCGCGAGATCCAGCCGGACCGGCGGCTCGGCACGGAGCTGTCCGACCACGCGAAGCGCCACGGCGCGGGCGGCATCTTCCACACCGACGAGCTGCCCGCGTACGGCGTCACCGAGGCGGAGGTCGACGCGCTCCGCGACGCGGTGGGCGCGGGCGAGGGCGACGCGGTCGCCATCGTCGCGGCCGACCCGGAGACCGCCGACCTCGCGATCGAGGCGGCCGCCGACCGCGCCGAGACCGCGATCGAGGGCGTCCCGGAGGAGACCCGCGGCGCGAACGACGACGGGACCACGCGCTACCTCCGGCCGCTGCCGGGCGCCGCACGCATGTACCCCGAGACGGACGTGCCGCCGGTCGAGCCGGACCCCTCCGACGTGGAGACGCCCGAGCTGCTCGACGAGAAGGCCGAGCGGTACGAGGCGGAGTTCGGCCTCGACGCCGGCCTCGCCGAGCAGGTCGCGTTCGGCCAGCGGTTCCCGCTGTTCGAGGCGGCCGTGGAGCGCGGCGCCGAGCCCACCTTCGCGGCGTCGACGCTGGAGTCGACGACGACGGAGATCCGGCGCGACGGCGCGCCCGTGGAGAACCTCACCGACGACCACTTCCTCGCGCTGTTCGACCTCGTCGAGGGCGGCGACCTCGCGAAGGAGGGCGTCCCCGAGGTGCTGACGACGCTCGCCGAGGACCCCGACTTGACGGCGAGCGAGGCGGTCGAAGAGGCCGGGCTCTCAGGCGTGAGCGAGGCGGAGGTCCGCGAGGCCGTCGTCGAGGTCGTCGAGCGCAACGCCGACCAGGTTGAGGCCGAGGGGATGGGCGCGTTCTCCGGGCTGATGGGCGAGGCCATGGGCGCGCTCCGCGGGAAGGCGGACGGCGAGGTCGTCTCCGACGTGTTACGCGAGGAGATCGGGAAGCGGTCGTAGCGTCTCCCGGTCGTCCCCGCTGGGTCACGTTCTCTCGATCGCCCCCGGTACGGCCCCTGCCACTTACTTGTCGGGCGGCCGTGTCTCGATCCGAGAGGTCAGACTCGATGGACGATTCTCCCCCGGCCGACTCCCCGAACGACTCACAACGGACCGACCTGTCGGACGACGCGCCGACGTCCGGCCCCGAGCCGGACCCGGCGGTCGCGAAGACGCGCGGCGACCGCGTCTCCGACGTGACGAACAAGTTCGTCCACGGCGTCGAACTGGCCGCAGCGGCGCTTTTCGCGCTGCTGTTCGGCATCGGCGTCGTCGACCTCGCGATCCAGATCGCCGAGTCGGTCCCCACGGGGGAGATCACCGACCCCAACACCGTCATCAGCTTCATCGAGACCGGACTGCTGCTGCTCATCATCGTCGAGGTGTACGAGACGGTCGTCGCGTACATCGAGCAGAGCGACACCCGCCGGATCGTCCGGCTCGTGATCTACACCGGCGTCATCGCGATGGTCAGGAAGGTGATCATCTTTCGCACCACAGAGTACTCGACCACGCAGGACGCCCTGTTCGCCGCGCTCTCGTACACGTTAGTCGTCCTCGGGCTCGTCGCACTGCTGTTCGTGGAGCGGTCCGTCGGACCGTCGCTCGGCCCCGACTGATCCGCGCAGCGGCCGCCCCGCCGTACTCGGCTCCCGAGCGCCGTGTCACTCCGTCAGCTCCTCGATCAGCGTGTCGATGTCGTACGTCGCCGGGGCGCGCGGCTCGTCGCGGAGCGTCGCGATGGTGAACGTCGAGTTCGTGCGCTCGACCTGCGGGATCGCCTCGAAGTCGCTGATCAGCCGCTCGACGGTGTCCGACGAGGAGAGCCGCGCGAGGACGACGAAGTCCGTCTCGCCCATCGTGAAGAACGCCTCCGTGACGCCCTCGACCGCCAGCAGCTCCTCGGCGAACTCCTCGTAGGGGCCCTCGTAGCTGGCGAGCACCTCGACGATGACGGTGACGCCGAGCCCGAGCGCCTCGTGGTCAAGGTCGTACAGGTCGTTCTCGATGACGCCGTCTTCGCGCAGGTTGTTCAGCCGATAGTGGATCGTCGACACCGGGATCCCGGTCTCCTCGTGGAGCCGTTCGGGGCTCCCGGTGCCGAGATCGGAGATGGCCTTCAACAGCCGCACGTCGCGCTCGTCCATACCCCCGGATCGACCCCCGACCGGTTGTATATGTCGACCGACAGGGTTGGAGTCTGCTCTAATATTCGAGCACGGTTGGGTGTTCGAATCGGATCTGATTCGTATGTCTGATTCTTCATTCCAAATGTCGGCTGTTTCGAGAGTATAATTTAACTACAGTCGCGTATTTCGAACGAGTAGCCAGTGAAACTCAGAAACTTCCTCTCTACTCCGGAAGCGATCGTCGCCGCGTTCCTCCTCCTCGCGACGCTGTGGGGGACCTCCTTCGTCGCCATCGAGGCCGGCCTCCACTACTTCCCGCCGCTGCTGTTCGCGGGGGTCAGGTACGCCGTCGCGGGCGCGGTCGTGCTCGGCTACGCCGCGGTCGCCGCGGACCGGTGGACGCCGCGGGGCCGCGACGAGTGGCTCGGCGTCGCCGTCGCGGGGACGTTCGTGATCGCGGCGTACCACGGGCTCCTCTACCTCGGCGAGGTCCGGATCTCCGGCGCGGTCGCCGCGGTCGTCGTGAGCCTCTCTCCGGTCCTGACGGCCGTCTTCGCGGCCGCGCTCCTCCCGAACGAACGCCTCGGCCCCGTCGAGATCGGCGGGTTCGCGCTCGGCGTCCTCGGGGTGGCCGTGGTCGCCGACCCGGCGGCGGCCGGGCTCGGCAGCGCGGCGGTCGTCGGCGTCGGCCTCGCGCTCGCGGGCGCGGTGGCCTTCTCGCTCGGCGCCGTCCTGCTGCGACCCCTCCGCACCGACCTGCCGATCGCCGCGCTTCAGGGGTGGGCGATGGTCATCGGGGCGGGCCAGCTCCTCGTCGCCGCCGCCGCGATCGGGGAGTCGCCCGCCGCGGTCGTCTGGAACCAGACGTCGATCGCGTCGCTCGCGTACCTGACGCTGCTGTCCGGCGTTGTCGCGTTCCTCCTGTACTTCGCGCTGCTCGACGCGGTCGGCCCGTCGCAGCTCCACCTCGTGGGCTACGCGGAGCCCGTCGTCGCCACGGTCGGCAGCTGGCTCCTGCTCGGTCACCTCGTCGACGCGTCGGCGCTCGTCGGATTCGTCGCGATCCTCGCCGGCTTCCTCGTCTTGGAGCGCCGGGAGATCGCCGACTACGTCGACGCCGATCGCCTGACCGGATAGCGACCGGCGGAAAGGCTCCGCGCCGTCAGCGGGGATTTACCCCTCGATGTCCCGACTCAGCCCCGCGCGGAGGTCGCGGCCGAAGTAGTGCCCCAGCAGCGCGAGCGCCAGCCCGACGCCCCCGCCGACCGCGACCAGCGGGAGCCCCCACTGCGAGAGGTAGTCGATCCCGATGGGCAGGAAGCCGACGCCGAGGACGCTCGTCACCGCGCTGGCCGCGCCCGCCGCGCCGCCGGCGATCCCCGTCTCGACGTACCGGCGCGTCGAGAGCGCCAGGCCGAGGAGGAACGAGGCGACGAACACGCCGCCCGCGGTGCCGATCGTTCCCCCGATGAGCGGTATCAGCCCGCCGACGAACACGCCGACCGCGACGGTCGCGAGCGCGAGCCCGAACGCCTTCGCCGAGAACCACCGGCCCGAGACGCCGACCCTGCCGGCGTCCCCGGCGTTCCCGGCGCTCCGCGCGCCCGGTTCGGCGGCCGCGGCGCCGCCGGCGTCGGCGTCGGACGCCCCCTCGCCGCCACCGAGGTCGTCGTCGAGGAGGTCGTCGAGGTCGTCCATCGGGTCGTCGTCGGACGACTCGCGCTCCTTGGAGGGTTGCATACCCGACCGTTCGGGCCAGCGGACTTGGCTTTTGTGCCGCGACGGCAGTCGGAAGGCCCCCGATCACCGGGCCGAACGCCCGCGACGTCCCTTCGGAACCCCTCGACGGGCCGCCCGTGTGACGCGGTACCGTTCGCCGTTTCACCGGAAACGAGGTGTGGGGCCCGGGCGTCAGCCACCGTCCGGCTCTCCGTCGCCCGCCTCGGACCGCCGCCCGCCCCACACGCGCTTGTCGACGAGCGACACCGTCATCGGGCGGTCGACCGCGATCTGACAGGAGAGCCGGGGGTAGCCGAACCGGTCGGCGAGCCGGTCGTGCCAGTGGTCGGCCGGCGGTCCCTCTCTGACGCGGACGCCGCAGGTCGCACAGATCCCTCGCCCGCCGCAGTTGAGGCGGCGAGTCGCGGCCGCGTACGGCGACAGCCCGGCGTCGAGCAGGACCCGGCGGAGGTTCCGTCCCCGTTCCACGTCGAGGTCGACGCGCTCGTCGCCGTCGACGACGACGAGCGACACGGTTTGGCTCCCGGCCTCCGTTCGGTCGTCGCCGTCGCGGTCCACGTCGGTCATCGGCGGTCCTTCGCGCCCCGGACACAAAGCGTCGGGGACCCGACGCGGCGTTCGAGACCCGGAACGGCTTTCGGCCAGGCCGCCGGATCGGGGCGTATGGACACGCGGCGCGCGCTGCTCGACGCCCTCGCGGCGGACGACGACCCGGTCTCCGGGCCCGCCCTCGCCGAGTCGCTCGACGTCTCCCGGGCGGCCGTCTGGAAGGCGGTCGAGGGGCTCCGCGAGGAGGGTTTCGCGGTGGAGTCGACGTCGGACGGCTACGTCGCGCCCGACGACCCGGGCTACTCCGGGCCGGGCATCGCGTTCGGGCTCGACGCCCCTTACTCGGTGGAGTACCACGACCGGGTCGGGTCGACGAACGAGCGGGCCCGCGAGCTCGCGGGAGCGGGCGCCACCGACGCCGCGGTGGTCGCCGACGAGCAGACGGGGAGCCGGGGGCGCCTCGACCGCGAGTGGGTGGCGCCGAGCGGCGGCGTCTGGCTGTCGGTCCTGACCCGCCCCGACGTGCCGACCGCGCGGGCGCCGCTCTTCACGCTCGCGGCCGCGGTCGCGACGACCGACGCCGCCCGCCAGGCCGGCGTCGACGCGCGGATCAAGTGGCCGAACGACGTGCTGGTCGGAGACGGGACGCCCGAGGAAAGCGCCCCCGCGTCGGATCTCGGCGGCCGCGGCGGCCGGAAGCTGGCGGGGATCCTCACGGAGATGGAGGGGGAGGCCGACCGCGTCGGCTGGCTCGTCGTCGGCGTCGGCGTCAACGCCAACCTCGACCCCGAGACGCTGCCCGCGGGCGCGACGTCGCTGTCGGCCGAGCGCGGCGCCCCGGTCGATCGGCGGCGGTTCGCCGCGACGCTGCTCGAACGCTACGCGGAGCTCACCGCGTCGCCCGGGGCGCTCGACGGCGTCCTCCCGGCGTGGCGCGAGCGAGCGAGCACGCTCGGGCGGCGCGTCCGCGTCGAGGCCGCCGACGGCGTCGTGGAGGGCACCGCCGTCGACGTCGCCGAGCCTGGCGCGCTCGTGGTCGACACCGACGAGGGCCGGCGGCGCGTCCACGCGGGCGACTGCGAACACCTCCGCGGCGCGGAGTGAGGAGAGCGGCCGAGCGCGAGCCTCCTCCCTATCCGGTCTCCGTCGCGTCCGAGACCGCCCCCTCGGCGTCGGTCCCGGCCGTCTCGCCCGCCGTCGCCGACTCGGCGGCGCTCGGCGGCTCCTCCCCGTCGCCGATCCGGACCGTCAACACCGGAATTGACGAGCCCCGCACGACCTTCTCCGCGACGCTGCCGAGGAGCAGTCGGTCGATGCCGCCGCGGCCGTGAGTGCCCATCACGACGAGGTCGCAGCCCGCCTCCTCGGCGTGGGTGATGACCTCGCGGCTGGGCGACCCCTCGACGACGACCGTCTCCACGTCCACGTCGCGGTCGGCGGCCAGTTCGCGGACCGTTTCGAGCGCCGCCTCCCCGTCGTCGTACAGCAGGTCGCCGACGCCCTCCCATGTCGTCTCCATCGGCATCCCGGCGTACCGCGCGGTGTCGACCACGTAGATGGCGCGGACCGAGGCCCCGTGGACCGCGGCGAGGTCGAGCGCGTGGCACACCGCCAGCTCCCCCTCCGAGGAGCCGTCGGTCGGGACCAGGATCCGGTCGTATAGGGGCATGTTTACATGACTCATATCGCCGACGACGGATAACCTTTTGCGGTTCTTGCCGGTTTCTCGCCGTCGCCCCGCCCCGGCCGCGACGGGGCGCGCGTTTATGCTCCGTCCCGTCGAGGGGACGGTATGTCCGACGAGATCACCCTCTCCCGGCTCGAACCGACGCTCGAAGATCACGCGTACCCCGCCGATCGAGACGCGCTCGCCGAGGCGTTCGCCGGCACCACGGTGTTGTTCGCCGACGGCGACGCCGACCTCGGCGACCTCCTCGCCCACGTCGATCAGGAGACGTTCGAGAGCGCCGACGACGCGCACGCCGCGCTCCAGAACGTCCTCCCCATCGAGGCGCTCGGGGAGCCGGGCCAGTCCGACGGCGACGCCTGACGAGGGCCGCTTTCTCGCTCCCTCGTCACCGTTCGCACGCCGCGGTCCCTCGTCATCGAGTCCCACGCCACGGCGCGTCTCGCATCGCTTTTCACCGCGGATCGCGGACTGGCGGTAATGAGTTACCGGATCGGTCTCGTCGGCAAGCCCTCGGTGGGGAAGTCGACGTTCTTCAACGCCGCGACCATGAACGACGTGCCGGAGGGGGCGTACCCGTTCACCACCATCGACCCGACCGTCGGCGAGGCGTACGTCCGCGTCGACTGCGCCGCCCCCGAGTTCGACGAGACGTGTACGCCGAGCGTCGGCGTCTGCCGCGAAGGGACGCGGTTCGTCCCGGTGAAGCTCGTCGACGTGGCCGGGCTCGTCCCGGGCGCCCACGAGGGGCGCGGGCTCGGCAACCAGTTCCTCACCGACCTCAACGAGACCGACGTGCTGATCCACGTCGTCGACTTCTCGGGGAAGACCGACATCGAGGGCGAGGCGACGGAGGGCCACGACCCCCGCGAGGACATCGACTTCTTGGAGGAGGAGTTGGACGCGTGGTACCTCGACGTGTTAGAGAGGGGCCTCGAGAAGTACGAGACGCGGTACCAGGGCGCCGACGCCGCCGTCGAGGAGGAGCTGGCCGAGCAGATGTCCGCGTTCGGGACGGACAAAGACCGGATGAAGCGGACCATCCTCGCGCAGGGGCTCGAACTCGACCCCAAGACGTGGGACGAGACGGACAAGGTCGAACTGGCCCGCGAGATCCGCAAGCGGACGAAGCCGATGGTGATCGCGGCCAACAAGATGGACACCCCCGAGGCGCAGGCGAACTGGGAGGAGATCACGTCGGACCCCGACTACGACCACCTGTCCTTCGTCCCCGCGAGCGCTCACGCCGAGAAGGCGCTGAAGAACGCCGACGAGGCGGGCGTCGTCAACTACACGCCCGGCGCGGACGAGTTCGAGATCGTCGGCGACGTCTCCGGCGAGCAGGCGGCCGGGCTCGATCGGATCGGCGAGTTCGTCGGCGAGTACGACGGCACGGGCGTCCAGGGCGCGCTCGAAGCCGCCGTCTTCGACGTGCTGGGCTGTATCGCGGTCTTCCCCGGCTCCGCCAACGGGAGCAAAGACGAGAAGGGGGTCTTCCGCGACTGCTTCATCCTCCCCGAGGGCTCCACGACGGAGGACTTCGCGTACCACATCCACTCGGACATCGGCGAGGGGCTCCTCCACGGCACCGACTGCCGGAGCGGCCGACAGGTCGGGACCGACCGCGCGCTCTCCCACCGCGACGTGATCGAACTGGTCTCGACGAAGCAGGCGGCGCCGTAGCCGCTCCGCGTCGTCGAGGCCCTGCCGCCCCGATCAGCTATTACCCGCCGGGGCCCAACCGGACCGCATGGAACGGACCGTCACGGTCGAACCAGAGGCCGGCCTCCACGCGCGACCCGCCTCGAAGCTGGTACAGACGGCGAACCGATTCGACGCCGACGTGTCGATCGGTCGCGCCGACGACGGCGACGGAGACCTCGTCCGCGCCGACAGCATGCTCTCCGTCAGCGGGCTGAACGTCGGGCACGGCGAGTCGGTCCGCGTGGTCGCCGAGGGGCCCGACGCCGAGGCCGCACTCGACGCCGTCTGCGACCTGCTCACGAGTCCGGTCGAGGAGGCGGACGAGTCGGGGACCGACGAGGGAGAGACGCACAGCGGCGAGGCGGAGGACGCCCCGTGAGGACGCTCGCCGGCGTCGGCAGCACGCCGCGTGCGGGGGTCGGCGCGGCGCGCTGGTACCGCCCCGACGCCAACCTGTCGCTCCCCGACCGCCCGGACCCGGACGCAGTCGACGCCGAGGCGGAACTGGACCGGTACGAGGCGGCCCGCGACGCCGTGCGGGGAGACCTCCGCGACGCCCGCGACCGGACGGCCGAGCGCGTCGGCGAGGAGGAGGCCGCGGTGTTCGAGGCCCACGAGGAGTTCCTCGACGACCCGACGATAATCGAGGACGTCGAGGCCGCGATCCGCGAGGGGACGCCCGCGGAACACGCCGTCGCGGACCGGTTCGACGAGGCCGTCGCGCAGTTCGAGGGGATGGAGGGGCGGATGGCCGAGCGCGCCGACGACCTGCGCGACGTCCGCGACCGGCTGCTCCGCGCGCTCCTCGCCGGAGACGGGGGGGTGTCGACCGCCGCCGCGGACCTCGCTGCCCTCCCCGACGGGACGGTCCTGCTCGCGGAGCGGCTCACGCCGAGCGACACCGCAGCGCTCGACCCCGAGGCGGTCGCCGGGATCGCGACGGTCGAGGGGGGTCGTACCTCCCACGCCGCGATCATCGCGCGGTCGCTCGCGGTCCCCGCGGTCGTCGGCGTCGGCGAGAGCCTCGAATCGGTCGCAGAGGGGGAGACGGTCCTCGTCGACGGCGAGGCCGGCGAGGTCGTCGTCGATCCCGACGAGGCCCGCCGCGACGCGGTGCGGGAGTCCGGTCCGGACGCGATCCCCGAACGCGTCGCGACCGCCGACGGCCGGCCGATTGCGGTCGCCGCGAACGTGGGCGGCGAGGTCGAACTGGCGCCGGCCGCCGAGCGCGGCGCGGACGGGGTCGGGCTGTTCCGGACCGAGTTCCTCTTCGTCGACCGCGAGGCGCCCCCGACCGAGGACGAGCAGTACGAGGCCGTGACCGCCGCGCTGTCGGCGTTCCCGGACGACCGCGTCGTCGTCCGAACGCTCGACGTCGGCGGCGACAAGCCGATTCCGTACCTCGACCTCCCCGACGAGCCGAACCCGTTCCTCGGGCGGCGCGGGGTCCGGCTGTCGCTCGACGAGCACGCGGACCTCTTCGAGACGCAGCTCCGCGCGCTGCTCCGCGCCGCGGCGACCGAGGACGGCGACGGGCTCGCCGTCATGTTCCCGCTCGTCACGCGCGTCGAGGAGGTCGAGCGCGCGGTCGACGCCGTCGAGTCGGTCGCGGCCGACCTCGCCGACGAGGGCGTCGCCCACGTGGTCCCCGAACTGGGTGCGATGATCGAGACGCCCGCGGCGGCGTTCCTCGCCGACGCGCTCGCGGAGCGGCTGGACTTCCTGAGCGTCGGGACGAACGACCTCGCGCAGTACGTGATGGCGGCCGACCGCGGCAACGATGCCGTCGCCGAGTACCACGACCCGCTCCACCCGGCGGTGCTGCGCGCGCTCGACCGCACGACGGCGGCCGCGGAGGGGAGCGACGCCTGGGTCGGGATGTGCGGCGAGATGGCCGGCGACCCGGCGCTGACGGAACTCCTCGTCGGGCTCGGCTTCGACGAGCTCAGCATGAGCGCCGTGACGGTGTCCGAGGTGAAGGCGCGCGTCCGCGAGGTCGACGCCGACGCCGCGGCGTCCCTCGCGAACGAGGCGCTCGCCTGCGAGACGCGCGGCGAGGTGCTGGACGCGCTCGGGCTCGGCGAGCGCGACGCGTAGCCGAATCGGAAAAACGGGCCGGCTCCGCCCCTACAGCTTCTCGATGTCCCGGGCGGACTCCGCCTGCTCGCGCACGGACTCGACCGTGGCCGAGGGGTCGGTCGCCGCGACCGCCGCGTTGACGGCGCCTTCGAGGACGGGCGCGTCCGCGATGACGGCCTCCGCGTCGCTCATCTCGACCGCGACGTCCGCGTTCATCACCGCGCTGCCCAGGTCGACGAGGACGACGACGCCGTCCGCGTCGCCTCCGTCTTCCTCGCCCCCGACCGCGTCGCTCCCGTCCTCGGAACCGGCCGCGGCGTCGATCGCCGTTTCGATCGCGTCGGGGACGGTGCCGATCCCGCCCTTCCCGTCGCCGCCGACCGGTTCGATCCGGGTGTCGCCAGCCATCTCGGCGGCGATCTCGGCGATCCCCTCGGCGGCGCGCTCGCTGTGCGAGACGACGACGATCCCGACCATCAGTCGCCCTCCGAGACCCCCGCGTCGTCGGGGTCCTCGTCCGGGATCGTCGGCGAGGCGGCGTCGGGCTCCAGGGCGTCGACGCCGAGCCGGTCGGCGGCGACCGCGAGCAGCTCTTCGAGGATGAACAAGGTGCTGGTCGCCCCCGGGTCCTGGTGCCCGACCGAGCGCCAGCCGAGGTAGGAGGCGCGCCCCTTCCGCGCCCGGATCGGAACGGTGAACGCGACGCCGCGCTCGGCGGCGTCGACCGCCTTCGCGAGCGCCTCGATCGGCGGCAGGTCGTCGGCCTCGATCGACTTCTTGAACGTGTGGACCGCGGGCGTCAGAGCGTCCACCATCGTCTGGTCGCCGACGCGCGCGTCGCCGCGGTCCTCGACCTTCTCCAGGTACGTCTCGGCGAACGCGACCGCCGTCTCGGGGCTGATACCCCCGTCGAGTTCGCCCGCCGCGAACACGAGCGACCCGCCGAACAGCGGACCCGAGGCGCCGCCGACCTCGGCCATCAGCGTCTTGCCGACCGTCTTCGCGACGGTCTCGGCGTCCGGGTCGTCGAGGTCGCGCGCGGCGTCGGCCGCCCGGGCCCAGCCGCGCGCCATGTTCCCGCCGTGGTCGGCGTCGCCGATCGCGGAGTCCAGCTGCGTGAGGTGGTCGCGCTCGGCCTCGATGCGCTCGGCGACGGCCTCGACGGCCGCGACGACCGCCGCCCCGTCGTCGCTCATTTCACCGTCAGCGCCGGGGTGTCGGCCGGCGCGTCGAACAGCTCCTTCAGTTCGGCGTCGACCGCGCACACCGTGATCGACGCGCCGGCCATGTCCAGCGAGGTCATGTAGTCGCCGACCCACGCGTCGTAGGTCTCCAGCCCGTGCTCCCCGAGCAGCTCCTGGAGGCGTCGGTTGACGACGAACAGCTCCATCTGCGGGGTGGCGCCCATCCCGTTGACGACCGTGAGCACCTCCTGTCCCTCGTCGAGGCCGAGGTCGTCGAGGACCGCCTCGGTCAGGTGCTCGGTGATCTCGTCTGCCGACATCACGTCCGTGCGCTCCGTGCCCGGCTCGCCGTGGATCCCGATGCCGAGTTCGATCTCGTCGTCGCCGAGATCGAAGGTGGGCTCGCCCTTCTCCGGGGTGACACACGAGGTGAGCGCGGTGCCCATCGTGCCGACGTTGTCGACCACCTTCTCGGCGACGCGCTTGACCTCGCTCAGGTCGGCGCCCTGCGCGGCCTTCGCGCCGGCGGCCTTGTGGACGAGGATCGTTCCGCAGACGCCGCGACGCCCGGAGGTGTACAGCGAGTCCTCGACTGCCACGTCGTCGTTCACCACGACGCTCTCGACCTCGATCCCCTCCATCTCCGCGAGCTCGATGGCGGTCTCGAAGTTCATCACGTCGCCCTCGTAGTTCTTGATGATCGCGAGGACGCCGTCGCCCGCGTCGCAGGCGCCGATCAGTTCCTCGAACTCGTCGGCCGTCGGCGAGGAGAACACGTCGCCCGCGGCCGCGCCGTCCAGCATTCCGTCGCCGACGTACCCCGCATGGGTCGGCTCGTGGCCGCTGCCGCCCCCTGTCACCAGCGCTACCTTCCCGTCGATCGGCCCATCGTCGCGGACGAGCACCTGCGTGTCCGGCAGGCGTCGCAGGCGGTCGGGATACGCCGCCGTCATGCCGTCCAGCATCTCGTCGACGACGTCGTCCGGGTCGTTGATCAGCTTCTTCATGATCGTTGGTACCGACTCACTCGGTTCGCATAAGCGTAGTGGCCCTCAGCGCCGCCGTGCCCCCCGTCGAGCGGTCAGGTGGGCGCCAGTTCGCGGGTGCCGAACGCGTGACACCGGGCGACACCGGGGTCGGTCCGGTCGGGCACGCGGAACCCGTAGCCACTTTCGCAGACGCCGCCGTCGTCGAACGGATTCATGCCCCGCCGACGGAGAGCTGCGTGTAAACGCCTATGGTCGGGTTCGTTCCGGGATTTCGCGGGATACACGGCGTGGGTCCGCCTCGCCGCTGCCGCTCTCACTCCCCGCACACGGCCCGCGCGTGTCACCCGTCTTCCGATCGTCGCTCCCGAATCCGTTCCCTTCGACCGATCGTAAGCTTCCGGCACTCCCGACGCGGGCTCCCCTCGTCGACGCCGCGGTCACCACGACCGAGCGCTGCTCCTTGACCGCTTGATCGGGGCCGGCGGGAGCCTCGCCGAACCCACCGACGAGGCGGCGGCAACGGAGCGAGGCCGGCGCCCGACGGGTTACGACACCGCGTCGCGGACCGCGCCCGGGACATCCGATCGGTCGATCTCCCGAACCGACGAGGTGTCGGGCTCGGTCTCCCCGTACTTGTACCCCGACCCGGTCAGTATCACGGCGACGTCGTCGCCGGGACCGAACTCGCCGGCCGCGGCGAGGTCCCGCACGGCGGCCGTGGCCACGGCGCAAGACGGCTCGACCGAGACGCCGGCGTCGGCCGCGAGGCGGTCCGTTTCGGCGAGCATCGCCTCCTCGGGGACGGAGACGACGCCGCCGTCCGTCTCCGCGACGGCGGCCAGCGCCCGGTTTCCGCTCGGCGGGTCTGCGTTGTTGATCGAGACGGCCGCCGTCGGCTCGCCCGTGACCGGCTCGACGCGCGACGCCCCGCGACGGTACGCCTGCGCGATCGGGTCGCAACGTGCGGTCTGCGCGAGGTAGATCCGCGGCGTCGCCGTGAGAAGCCCCGCCGCGTCCAGTTCCCTGAGCGCCTTCCAGACCCCGCTCGCCTGCCCGCCGCTGCTGACCGGTAAGACGATCGCGTCGGGTGCGTCGGGGGCGAACGCCTCGCAGATCTCGTACGCGACCGTCTTCTGTCCGGCCACCCGGAGCGGGGCGTCCGAGTTGAGAAACGCGGCGCCGAGGTCGTGTTCGAGGGTGTCGTGGTAGAGCCGCCCGTACTCCCCGTGGACCCGGAACAGGTGCGGGTCGTGTTGGGCGATCATCGCGAGCCGGGAGTCCGGGGTGTCCTCGGCCACGAGGATGACCGCCTCCCGGTCCGCCGCGGCGGCGTGGGCGGCGACGCTCAACGCCATGTTGCCGTGCGAGACCGTTCCGACCGGTCCGTCGACACGACTGATACCGACGGCCGTTCCGCGGTCCTTGAAGCTCCCCGTCGGATTGACGCCCTCCACCTTGAGGTGGACCCGAGGGCCGTCCGTCGATTCGATCGACGGCGCACGGAACAGCGGCGTCCCGCCCGCGGCGGCGGCGAGCCCGGTCGGCGTCGTCGCGGGGAGGACGGACTCGTATCGCCAGAGCGCGTCTCGACCGAGCGAACCGTCGCTCGCGTCGGGCCAGTCGAACGCCGCCGCGTCGGTCTCGAACCAGAGCGGCTCGCCGCAGCGACACCGGGTCACGTCTCCGAACGGATACGTCTCCCCACAGTCGTAACACGTCAGCTGCTCCATACCCCTCTCTCACGGGCGGTGTACAAATGATTGATCGCGGGGGCCGATCGCGGTATCGGTCGGCACTCGGAGGCCGTGGATGCGATACCCCTCAGCAGAATTCCAACCCTGATAAGACACGCTACCGGTGCCTCTCTAGGTGTAGAAGACCGAAATTGGGTGGCTGGGGAGTCCCAGCCCACCAATACCGAGCGGCCAAAGACCGCTCGCGAAGCAGGTGGGCCAACACGGATTTGAACCGTGGACCTCCCGGTTATCAGCCGAGCGCTCAACCTGACTGAGCTATTGGCCCAGGTGAGCGCATCCAATCGTTGCGCGGGTAGGATTTTAAGGGTTTCCTTTCGTGAGCCGCCCGCCGTGTGGCGGTTTGACGGACCCTCACGACCTCCACGTCGTCAGTCGGTTCCCTTCCGCTCCTCCTCTTCGACGGTGAAATCCACGTCGACAACGTCGTCGTCCGCCGACCCGCCGCCGGCGTCAGCGTTCCCCCCGACACTTCCGTCGGTATCGGGGCCGTCGCCGCCGTCGAACCCGTCCGGGCCGCCACCGGGAAACCCGCTACCGCCCATCGTGAAGCCGCCGTCGCCGTCGTTCGGGAAGCCGCCGATGTAGACGTTGCCCGAGAGGAAGCCGTCCGTCTCGCGTTCGATGTAGGGGACGACGACGTACTTCTTCAGGGCCACGCGTATCGGTACCCGAGAGAGCGGGAGCGCGAACAGGAAGCCGACCGCGTCGGTGACGAGCCCCGGCGTGAGCAGGAACGCGCCCGCGGCGATGAGCAGCCCGCCGTCGAGCAGTTCGTCGGTCGGCGGCTTCCCCTGCGCGACCTTCCGTTGGAGGCGCGCGAGGGTCGCTCGCCCCTCGGCGCGGAGCAGGAGCATCCCGAGGACGGCCGTCAACACGACCAAGGCGACCGTCACCGGCCACCCGAGCCGCGTCGCGACCACGATCAGGAACAGCGCGTCCACGAGAGGGACGACGAGGAGCAGCGCGAGCAGCGTTCGCGGGCGCATACCCCCGCCTTTCCGCCGGGCGCCCATAGCCCTTTTCGTCGCGGTCGGGGTCTGACGGGAGCTCGCGGCGCGCTCGCATCGCGCTCGGTCTGCGCTCGATCTGGTCTCGCGACACCGATCGGGTGCGCCGGTCGCGCCCGCCGCGACCGCCACGACTTTGCCCGCCCGGGCCGAGCCGGCGGTATGGACATCGTCGGCGCGCTCGGTCGCGACCCGCCGGACCGCGAGTCGCTTCCGCGGTGGGTCGCGCCGCTCCCGCAACGACTGGAGGACGTCGCCTTCCGGTTCGCGTGGGTCATCGTCGCCATCAACCTCGTCGGCACCGCGTTCGGCTTCTGGTACTACCGATTCCAGTTCCGCGCTCTCCCGACCGAGATGTGGCTGTTCATCCCGGACAGCCCGGGCGCGACGCTGCTCATCGCGATCGCGCTCGGCGCGTGGGCGCTCGGGCGGTCGAGCGACACGCTCGCCGCGCTGGCGTTCTTCGGGAACGTCAAGCTCGGGCTGTGGACCCCGTACGTCCTCGTCGTCTTCTGGCCGGAGTTCCTCGCGGTCAACGGTCCGGCGCTGTACGCCTTCCTGTTCTTCAGCCACCTCGCGATGGTGGTCCAGGCGTTCGTCCTCCACCGGATCACCGACTTCCCGCTGAAGGCGGTCGCGGTCGCGACCGCGTGGTACACAACCGACCTGCTGATGGACTACTTCGTGCCCGTGATCGGCGAGGTGACCCACACCTCGCTGCCGTACGCCGACGGCGCGCCGTGGTTCACGACGACCGTCCTCCAGGTCGCGGCCGCCGGCGCGGTCGTCCTCACCGTGATCCCGCTGTTCTGGACGCTCGGAACTCGGATCGCGACGCTGCGAGGCCGCGCGAGCGACTCCGGGTCGTAACCCCGGCGGGGGGAGCGTCGAGCCCGCCCGCGCTCACCGATTTAAGTGGACAGCCGACCTCCACGGGGGTATGAGCCACTACGAGCGGATCGCGGACCTGACGGTCACGATCGAGTCGGTCTCGCGGCGACGACACGTGGCGAACACGACGAGCGGCTTCGAGCGGACGACGACGGAGTACCGGCTCTCCGGCGACGGCGTCGTCGGCAGGGGGGAAGACGTCACCTACGAGACCGCCGACCACGACGCCCTCGCCGGCACCGACCCGATCGACATCGAGGGGGAGTGGACGATCGACGCGCTGTCCGACCGACTCGACGAGATCGACCTCTTCTACGGCCACGAGCCCGCAAACGAGACGTCCCGCAACTACCGCCGGTGGGCGGTCGAGAGCGCGGCGCTCGACTTGGCCCTCAGACAGCACGGGGAGTCGCTCGGTGAGCGCCTCGGCGTCGACCCCGAACCGGTCCGCTTCGTCGTCTCGACGCGGCTCGGCGACCCGCCCTCGACCGACCGCGTCGAGGCGCTGCTCGCGCGAGACCCGGGGTTGGAGTTCAAGCTCGACCCCACGCCGGAGTGGCCGGAGTCGGCCTTCGAGACGCTGCGGGAGACCGACGCCGTGCGCGTCCTCGATCTGAAGGGCTGGTACGAGGGGACCGAGGTGGACGTCGAGCCCGACCCGGAGCTGTACCGCGACGTGTTCGCGGCGTTCCCGGCCGCGGTGGTGGAGGACCCGGCGTTCACGCCCGCGACGAGCGCGCTCGTCCAGCCGCAGGCGGACCGGCTCTCGTTCGACTACCCGATCGACGGCGTCGAGAGCCTCGAATCCCTCCCTGTCGAGCCCGGCTGGTGTAACATTAAGCCCTCTCGGTTCGGCACGCTCGAATCGCTGTTCGAGACGATCGCCCACTGCGAGGAGGAGGGGATCCAGCTGTACGGCGGCGGGCAGTTCGAACTCGCGAGCGGCCGCACCGCGATCCAGACGCTCGCCGCGCTGTGTTACCCCGACGCGCCGAACGACGTGGCGCCGCGAGCCTACAACGACCCCGACGCCGAGCCGCCGTATCCGAAGAGCCCGCTCCGACCGAGCGACGACGCGGTCGGCTTCGAGTTCTGAACGGATTTGAGTCGGACGCCTGACGAGGTCACGTCTTTATAAACGGTCCCGCGGTGGCGCGTGCCGACGAGCGCCCGCAGGGCGCGAGTAGCGAGGGACCGAAGGTCCCTTTGACAGCCGGCGCGTAGCGCCGGCGATCGCACGCCCGAGGGAGTCGCTGGCTCCCGGAGCGAAGCGGAGGGTGCCAGCGAGGAGGCTGAGGAGGCGTGGGGTGCTGTGTGATGCGGGGCGGGGCTCAAAGGGGCAGCCGTGAGGGCGAAGCACGCCGCAGTAAGCACCGTAACAAGGGAGCGGTCGCGACCAAGTGAGGCGCGCAGCAAGGTGCCCGAGCCCTCGTGGCTGGGGCTTCGGGGGGAGGTGTCTACCGTCGATCCGACCGCAATCAGAAATGAGGTGCTGCTGAAATTAATAAGAAGTGATAGAATCGGTGCGCAAGAGCCAGAGGGTGAGTGTGGCAGGTTTGAAACCACTGTCTCTGCAGTCCTCGTTCATCTCTGTGGACGGCCTCTCAAACCGATAACCTCTCACCAAGCGGCCGGCCTTTCGACGCCCCACGCAGACGAGACAGCCCGCGCGATTCCCCGCCGCTGGATTTCTGAGTCGGTGTCGAGATAGGAAGCAAGTTCGATCGCGAGATCCCTCGTCATTCCGACGGTCAGACAGTTCCTGGCTGCCTTCCGAACGTCCTTCCGGTCGTGATCGAGGAGCTGAACGAGCGTGTCGACCGCCGCACGGACGTTCGTCCGAAACTGATCGGCGTCCGCCTCGTCGTTCCTCCGTACCGTCCGCGCCCCGCCCGAGAGCGTTCGTGCGACCTCTCGGGCGACGATCCATCCGCTATCGACGGCGAGACACGCGATATCCTCGACAGTAAGTCCGTACTTCCCCATCCGCAGGGCCGCCGCCACGACTCGTTCATCGGAGTCTGTCTCGAACACACGCCGCGCGACGGTTCCGAGCTTCTCGCGCGAGACGTCGTACACCCCCGCGTAGGTTTCGAGCGCATCGGCCGCAGCTGCTCGGACGTACGGGTGTGGGTCGTCTTTCAGTGCCACCCCGAGGGGTCGGATGGCGGTCCGGTGCGATCGGTAGACCCCGAGTGCCCACGCGGCGGTCGCACGGACGATCCACGCATCGTCTTCACGAAGGAGATCCTCGGCACTGAGTTCCTCAAATCCGCGCGCCTTCGCGAGGGCGACCACTAAACCCGCTCGAACCCGCTCGTCGTCGGCACGGAGTTCGAGGACCTTCTCCCGATGTGCGAGCGCCTCGGGGCCCGTGAGGCACCACGCCGCCGCCGCCCGGACTTCCGGACGAGAGTGGGTAAGCCGGTCGACGATGGGTGTCGGTGGGACATTGAGTCCTGGGTGACCGACCGCCCGCCCCGCTGCGAGGATAGCCTTATCCCGATTGTACCCCCGCGACTCGGCGACACGCTTCTTGGCGACGTGAAACTCCCCGATTCCCGATCCGTGCCGAAGCAGTGACAGCGTTCGGAGCGCACTCGCCTCGACGTGCGGCGAGTCGGCGTTCAATCCGTCGGCGAGCCACTCGACAGCTGCCTCGCCGTCTCTAGCTAATATTTTCGCCGCGAGTACGGGGTTCCACCCGTCCAGCGCATCCAACTGCGTCGCGAACTCCGACGACGTCTCCCGACACCCCTCACGGACGCCGCGGCCTGCGGCATCGACGCTCGCGTCGAATTCGCCGGCGACCGCGTCGAGTGCTGTGAGTCGGGTTTCCCGCGGAACGACCGGCGGATCGTAAAGGTAGATACTGCCGTCGGACCGGTCATCGAGAGCGCAGACAGGCGCTCGCCGAAGTATCTCTCGGCCGATGTCGTCGACGATCTGCTTGGAAATGAGCTGCAGATTGCCGAATTTGAGTACCTGCTCAACCGTCGGCGAGCGCTCGAACTGCTCGTGATCACAGTCCCCAACGACCGCGTATTCAAGATCCATGGCTTCGAACGCCGCGATAGCGTAGCCGGCCATCGGCAGTACGAGCTCCTCGTCGAACCGTCCGATTATCCTGATCGAATCCGAGTACCGCGGTTTCGTCACCTCGATTTCGCCAGACGCAGGCGTATCGACACGGCGGCGGACACTGGGATCCGCGGTGTCTGACGCTAGTTGCTCGACGTTTCCGGCGACTTCCTCGATGACGGTTGCTACTCGCGGGACGGATGATGAACAGCCACTGCTATCAAGGAGGACTATTTGATCATACGACCCCATGTGAACGCCTCGGAGTCGTCTCACTAATACCTGTGCGTCGGCAGGGTGGAACCGGTCGGCGCTGATATCGTCGGAGTATTGGCTAAACGGCATCCGCTGGTGGGTGTCATGGACCTATCGAAACCACCGTAACCTGCGACTGAGCCCACCCTGCCTACCGGTGTAAAGTCAACTACGATAATGCTGGACATCTCAAATCCATGTCGGGCACCGCTAGCGCGGTTCGCTTGCTCTATTCGACTTTCAGCCACAGCTCCCGCTATCAACAATCTACTTCACAAGAGCGTATTATTGAGGACTGTGAACTCAAACCATTCACAGATACTCGAATGCCCGGTTGCCGCCAGAAACGAAGCCGAGTCGTTCGTGAGTCCAATCGAAGACTTGGTTGTCGAGCGAGTCTTGAGAAACTCAACGATAAGCTTGCCCACAGTACTACCATAGAGTTTCTTGCCAGATCGCTTTCCGAATGCGTGGCATCTCGATGAGTTCGTCGAGGAGAGTCTGATAGATCGTGCCTCCCGCACTTTGAGGCACAAGAGAACAATGTGTTGATGAAGTGTGTACCGTCGTTTTGAGAATTTTGAAGAGTAGTGAGCGACAGCTCGACGAGCCAAGTGAAACGCCTGCTCAACAAACCGGAGTAACCGCGACTTTGGGAGGGTTTACATCCGGTCAAACCACCGGACGAACCTATAACTCTCTGAGGATTTCAACAGAGCCGGGATCGTCGAACCCGTGATCCACCGAGCGCGGACCCCGCGAACTGAGCACAAGGATGCGCATTTCGACAGGACGATGGCGACTGTTATCCATACCTTAGGAACTGATAGGACCGGCGTGCGAGATACAGAGGATAGACACAGCACGATGGTCTGCGGCGGTAATCGGTGGGACACTTCCACTGCCGAACGCATACGTGTCTCCCGGGTTTATCGCTGGGCAGGGCCTCTATCGGTGACTGGCTCGGAAGACCGTGTAAGGAAGTGGAACGCAGCCCCTGCTCCAGCGACTGCGATGCCAGCCCCGGTCAGTATGCTGTCCCCGTCTATCCCTGTCTGAATACCCACACTCGTGAGCAACGCGCCGAGAGCGACGACTAAGCCAAAGCAGGCGAGTAACACACTCGCTACGACGTAAACGCGTGTTCTGTCCATACTCTATGTAGGACAGATAACAGGATAACCGTATCTATGGACCGTCGGTCTGGTCAACAGCACTCTAATCGATGCTCAGTATCGACGCGCTGGCCGCTGCTCTATCACGTGTGGCTAACTTTCGCTGTGTATTCAGCAGTAGCTCGGCAGACCGGTGAATAGCGAGAGAAACAACAAGAGGGCCGCTGTCACGGACGTCAAGAGGGCCATACCGGCCGCGGGGTAGAGCATCAGTGGGTATGTATTGCGCCCGTAGCCCTGGTACGTCTTCCGCGCGATGACGGGCTAATGGAGCGCTGAGAGAAAGAACGTTGACATGCCCGGAGAGCCACCCGTCGTCGCCGCGCTCGGCCTGCTTGGGCTCGTCGTCTCGCTACATTCCTGAGGCCTCCTGCGGGGGGTCGGACTTCTAACCGCGTTAGTACTCCGGCACGCTCGGTCTCTGGACGCGTGAGTGACGGGTCGATTCGTCAAACGAACAAACCGGCGTCAGGATTCATATACCCCGCCTCTCCACGTACAGGCGTGCGCCGCCCCCTCCGACCGACTCCCGGCCGATACGCCGTCTGATGGACGAAGCAGACAGGCTCGCGTCGGTCGTAGAACTGCTGGCCGACCCGTACGCGAGGGACATCCTCGCCGCAGCGAGCGAGGAGGCCGTGGACGCAGCCATGCTCGCCGAGCGATTGGATGCCGACCTCTCTACGGTCTACCGGCGGCTGGAGGCGCTGGAAGAACACGACCTCGTCCGTAGCCGTGTTAGACCTCGGCGCGACGGCCACCATTACAACGTCTACCGGACACGACTCCGCCGCGTGACGGTCGATATTGAAGACGGAGAGTACCGGGTCGACATCGAGCGCGAAACGCCGACCGATCCGGCCGACCGGCTGACCGACCTGTTCGAGGAGATACGATGATAGCCCAGACCACTGCCGAGACGTTGTTTCTCTCCCCGTTCGTGACTGTCGTATTGTTCCTGCTTACGGTGCCGCTGGGGCTGGCGGTGGGATACCTCGCGTTTCGTGGCCTCAGGAGGGGTCGGCGGCGGGTGGCCCAAGCGCTCGCGCTTGGTCTCATCGTGTTGACCGCAGGCGATGCGCTACTGGGCGCCACCGTTAGTGTCGGCGAGACGACGCTTCTCGCCGGCGGCGGTCCATTGCTACGCGTCGTCGTCCAGTGTCTGGGGTTGCTACTGATCCTGTACGCCATCTATGCCCCCCGTGGGAGCGAGGGAGGTGAAGACACGTGACGGCTACCGTCGACCCGCTCCTCGTTCCGGCGAGCCTGTTCGTTGCCGCCCTGAGCGTCATCGTCGTCGCGCAGTGCTACCGGGGGTACATCCGCAACGAGAGTCGGCCCCTCCTGTTCCTTGGGGCTGGGGTCGCGCTGGTGACGCTCCCGTCGCTCCTACTCTATCCGATATCAGTAGCGCTCGGCATCCCCGCGTACGTTGACGTGGCCGTCGTGTCCCAGCTCTTCGGACTGCTATCGTTGCTCTACGCGTTCACACGCGCATGAATGGCTACCACCGTCGTAGACCCCCCAGCGATCGAAGTACCGCGACGAGGCCAACAACTTGGATAACGGTGGAACTTCCCGGCAACGGATCGATGAAGAGGAGTGACAGTCCGACGGAAGGAAGGAGACGATGAGTGGAGTGAAGTCTGGTCACGCTCATAACAGCTCTCGTACACGTCGCCTTGGCGGCAGCACTCGGAATGTTTCTCTACTCGCCGCCGGGGGACGTGGCGGGTGATATAATTGTTTCGACGACTCGGCGCCCGAGCAGTCCGTTATCGGGGTCTTTGATAATCCCTGGCCGATTCAAGCTGTGAACTCAACGACACTCGCTCAGCGCCCGGCGTTGACCGCGGCGGTGGGGTACATCTGTCTACACGTTGTGCTCGTCTTCGGATCCGTAGCAGTCGCCGACGGTGATACCGGTTCTCTGGTAGCAGCCGGGGGCCTCTCCATCGTGTACTATCTGCTGATCACCGCCTTCGGAATGGTTTTGCTCGCGGTCACCACACTCTCGCTCTCTCGGGGGTGGTGGATTGGGGGGTTCACGACCGTGGTGGCGCTCGTCGCTATGAGATACGTGTTCGGGACTGCTGGGGGCATCCTCACCATTATGGCGTTGTTCGCCATCGTCTTCCTACCGTACGTCGTCGCCGCAAGCATCCTCGCTCGACTGCTTGTGAGCCGGTTCGGGGGTGACCGACTCGGCGACCTGCCCACGCACCACCTCACGCGCGCAGGAGTGTTCGTCGCCGGCGTCTTTGTCGTCGCGATAGTCGGTGGGTCGGTGCTCGCCGTGGGAGCCGCGGCACCCGCGGTCCCGGCCGAGGACTGGCCGGCCGACCGGCAATTGAACTACCTCGAACAGACCGACCAGCGCGACCGGGAGACCGGCGCCGTGATCGACCGGCGCCGCGACTACCGGCGGGCCGAGCGCGTCCTCTCGCTTCTCACGGCAGGGAAAGCAGACTCCCCCGAGGAGTGGCTTGATGCCGCCATCGTGCTTCACCACGGAACCTGTCCAGAGCATTTCGAACTGGCGAACCGGCTCGCGGTGGCAGCAAACGAGTCAGCCACGGTGACCGCGACCGACTGGGTCCGTCTCACATACGACCGCTGGCAGGTGTCGATGGGTGAGCCCCAACGCTACAGTACGCAAACTGGGACTCGGCCGGTGAACGCGGCTTGTCATCCTCCGGTGCCGGCTAAGCTGAACGTCTCCGCGCCGCTTGCTGGGGTGAGCGATGCTGTGTGAACGGCGATCGGCAAACGTACTGTCCGTGATTACGTTCGAGAGTGATACGTGCTTCAGCGTGCTCGTCGAGTACTCGGCTGCTGGGGTCGGCATCTTTTCCGCCAGCGGGAGTGAACAATGCCGAAGTTCAGACTGACCGATACGCGCTCTGTATTCAGCACGTTACTAGGAAGATATCACCTGCTGAGGATTTCACGTATGGAAACGCTGCTAGCTAGCCAAACCACGGCTAACAACAAAATGATTACGCCGTCTGGGGATCTGCTTCTTCCACAGCCGGTAGGCGGTCGAAACGTGTGTGCGGTGCGGTCGCTGTCTAGCGATAGCAGATGCTAAAGAAGGGCCCCGACCGACCGCTGAGGGCCGCCAAATCGGCGGCCCTCAGCTCCCTCGTCTGTCTGCCCGGCCAGTGGTCATCATCATTCGGAGAGGCGATCGTGTGACTCGGGACGCCAGCACGTGAAGCAGAGATTCACGTATTCGGGCTTTCCCGGATGCCGCGCGCCGCGGCATCCGGGCTGTAGCGCCCATGACTCGACTTCTTTCGCGCATGGACCAGTCAACAGAACGTGCTCTATGGCACGGAATCCTTATCGGTCTCTTGCGCCACATATCTTGGTTCACGTTCTCTAGGGATAGCAGCGTTTCCATCGAGTCAACAGAGCCAAAAATAAATACCCACTCGAACGCACGGAGCGGCCGAATCCACCTTTGCAAACGACAATTTACGAAACGAACTTCAGCAGGTCGTCGCGGTTGTGGTCGTGGAAGCGCGTTCGGAGACACTTCTCTAAGGCCTCGACGTCGCCGCGCTTCGCGCAGATGGGCGCCACGCGGTCTGACCACTGCTGCCACGGCGGGAACAGCCCGAGCCGGTCGCAGATCTCGTCGAGCCGCTCGTCGAGGTCGTCGATCTTGTCGGTCTTGTTGACGGCGACGATGGGCTCGACGCCCACGTCCTCCAGGAAGCCGTACATCTCCACGTCGTGGGGGACGTTCCCACGCTCGGCGTGCCGATCGATGATGTCGACCGCCGCCTTGCCGTCCATCACGACGACCCCCGCGAGGATCGAGTCTGCGTTGTCCTCCAGGTAGCGGACGATGTCCGTCTTGATCTGCTCGCGGAGCTCCTCTTCCACGCCGGACATGAACCCGAAGCCGGGGAGGTCCGTGAACATGAAGCTCTCGCTGGCCCAGTCGAAGTGGTTCGGCTGGCGGGTGACGCCCGGCTTACCGCCGGTCGAGAAGTCGTGGCCCGTCAGCTCGCGCATCAGCGTGGACTTGCCGACGTTCGAGCGCCCAACGAGGACGACCTCGGCGTCGCGGTCCGGCCGGTCTTCGAACATACCCGACGGTGCGCGCCTGAGCGGGTTAAAAGGCGCGTCGTCGGTCGCGGCCGCCTCGCGACGCCGAGCGGGCGGGCGTCGTCGGCCCCGAAACGAGACGCTTCGGGGGACACCCCGCACTTGCCTCGTCACACGAGGAGCAGAGGGGCCGAGACGCGGAGGTACCGGCCGTACGCCGACGGCCGAGGGGACAATATATAAGTCTTCTATTGGATTTATATACCCTGGGTTGGTGTGGGTGTCTGTAACATGGTTCTCTCGACGAGGGTCCGTATCCGTCGCATCGGTCCGGCGACCCGGACGACCGACCGCATCGGCGACCCCGGCCGCGTGCGACGAGGCCTCCCCCCGTCCGGGAAGGGGCGCGCGTCCCCCTCGTCCGTCCGGAATCGCTCGGGGGGAGGCGTATGACGGGAGCCGAGACGTTCGGCGCCGTCTCCCTCGTGCCGCCGCTGTTAGCGATCGTCCTCGCGATGGTGACGCGGAAACCGGTCCTCTCGCTGTTCTTAGGGATCTGGTCCGGGGCCGCGATCTACACGACGAACCACGGCGTGGTCCAGACGCTGGACTGGCTCGTCTCCTCGATCGGCGAGAGCACGTTCAACGCGAAGATCATGTTGATCGTCCTGTTCCTCGGGGCCGGCGTCGCGCTCATCTGGCGGCTCGGCGGGGCGAACGCCCTCGCGAACGCGGTGACCTCTAGGCTCGACTCCCAACGGAAGGTCGGCGCGGCGACGTGGATCTTCGGCATGATCTGGTTCTTCGACGACTACTCGAACACGGCGATCGTCGGCACCACGATGCGGGAGATATCCGACGAGGTGAGCATCTCCCGGGAGAAGCTCGCGTACATGATCGACTCGACCGCCGCGCCGGTCGCGACGTTCGGCGTCTCGAGTTGGGTCGCGTACCAGCTGAGCATGATCCGCGACGGCTACGAGGCGGCGGGCGTCTCCGTCGACGCCGGTCAGGTCCCCAGCGCCTTCGCGCTGTTCCTCCAGAGCGTCCCGTTCAACATGTACTGCCTGCTGGCGGTCGTGATGGTCGGGATAATCGTCTTCTCGAGGCGCGACTTCGGCGAGATGCTCGACGCCGAGCACCGCTCCGCGACGGAGGGGAAGGTCCTGCGCGACGGGGCCATCCCGATGCAGAGCGCCGAGGACAGCCTCGGCGACGTGCTGACCGACTCGCCGCAGCTCCGGTACTTCCTCGTGCCGACGCTCGCCCTGATGGCGACCGTGGTCGGCGGCGGGTTCTACACCGGACTCGGCGCGTCGGAGGCCGGCGCTGGGCCGTTCGAGATCGCCGGCAACGCCGCGTTCGTCGACGCGCTCCTGTGGGGGACGTTCATGATGGTCGCCGTCGCGCTCACCATGGGCATCGCGAGCGGGATCGCGAACCTCGACGAGGCGATGGAGACCGTCATCGACGGCTTCGGAATGATGCTGACCGCGCTCACGATCCTCGTGATGGCGTGGACGATCGGCACCGTTACCACCGCCCTCGGCACGGGCGTCTTCGTCACCGACATCGCTCAGGAGTTCGTGTCGCCGACGCTGCTCCCGGTCGTCGTCTTGATGGCGTCCGCGTTCATCGCGTTCTCGACGGGCACTTCGTGGGGAACGATGGCGATCGTGACGCCGATCGCGGTCCCGCTGGCGTGGAGCGTCGGCGGCGCCACGCCGGCGCTGCTTCCCGTCGCGATCGGGACCGTGTTCAGCGGCGCCATCTTCGGCGACCACTGCTCCCCCATCTCCGACACGACGATCCTCTCGTCGACGTTCACCGGCGCGGACCACATCGACCACGTCCGCACCCAGATCTACTACGCCACGACGGTGCTCGTCGTGGCCGCGACGCTTTTGACGGTGTGGGGCGCCACGCGGATCACGCCGCTCGTGCTGCTCCCGATCGGCGTGGTGACGCTCGCCGGCCTCGTGTACGCGCTCTCTGAGTTCGACGCGAACCGGAAGGGCGTGGCGGCGACCCGCACCGTCGAATCCGCCGACCGGTCGCCGGCCGACGACGACTGACCCCCGGCCACACCGAAAGCGCGCCGCGCCGACCGGTTCGCCGACGACCCCGTCCGGCCCGGGGCGCGGCCGACAGTCTCTCCGACGCGTCGTCGCCGGCCTGCCGCGCTCTCGCCGCAATCAGATCGCGGCGTCGTCGGAGGCGGTCCCGACGTCGATGCCGTCGCTCTGGTCGGCGAACGCCGTCCCGAACATGCGGAACACGGCGACCTGACCGTAGAACTGGACGAACGGAACGAGCACCGCGCCGACCACGGTGACGATCAGGACGACGGACACGACGAACACGCCGACGGCGACGAGGATCGGCACGAGCACCGCGAGCAGGTACTCCACGCTGAACAGGGTCGGCGTGAGGAGCCCGACGTCGAATGCCGCGCTCGCCTCGCCGCGGGCCGCGTACGCCGTCAGCGCCGCGGGGACCGCGTAGTACACGAACAGGAGCACGGGGATGAACGCGAGCGCGAGGAGCGCGCCCGTCAGGCCGATCAGCGCGCCGAGGTCGCCGCCGATCCCGGCGCCCACGCCCGCGACGGCCGCGACGAGGACCCCGTACGCCAGCAGAGGGACAATCGAGTACACGATCGCGATCAGCGTGGCGACGACGCCCTTCACGAAGAGGTCCGCCCAGTCCGTGAACTCGGGCGGCTCCTCCTCGCCCGCGACGGTCCGTTCGAGCACTCGCACGAGGTATCCGAGGACGGCGAAGGTGGGAATCACGAGCACCGAGAGGAACCCCAACACGCCGCCGATGACGATACGACCGACCCAGTCGCCCCGCGCCGGGTACGACAGCCCGTCCTCTATCATACCTCCGACCACGGCGATTCGGTATATAAATCGATGCCACTGTTCGCGCGCCGGACCGCTCGCACGTCCGCGTCCGGTTCGAGGCCGCGAGCGTCGTCGGCGTCGCGTGAGCGCCGTCGCGCGGACACCGTGTGCGCACCGCGTGGGCGTCGTGAGAGAGACCCTCCGTGCCGCCGCGTCGCCGGCTACTTGTCAGTCCCGCCCCTGCCTGCGGCATGAACAAACAGACCGTCCGCGAGGCGGTGTGGGACGCCTTCGACGCAGGCGACCACGCGCGCTTTCCGTTCCCGCCGCACGACAGGATCCCGAACTTCGCCGGCGCCGACGCCGCGGCTGAGCGGCTCGCGGATACCGAGGCGTGGGAGGCGGCCGCGACCCTGAAGGCCAACCCCGACGCGCCGCAGCTCCCGGTGCGCAGAGCCGCGCTCCGCGCCGGCAAGACCGTCTACGTCGCGCAGCCACGGCTCCGCGATCCGGACCCGTTCCTCCGGCTCGACCCCGGCGAGATCCCGCCGGAGGAGATCGACGACGCGACGACCGTCTCCGGAATCGGCGAGTACGGGACGCCGACCGCGCCCGAGGACGTCGCGCACGTCGACCTGATCGTCGCCGGCTCCGTCGGCGTCACCACCGACGGCGCCCGGATCGGGAAGGGCGAGGGGTACAGCGACCTGGAGTGGGCGGTCCTCCGCGAACTCGGCGCGGCCGATGCGGACACGACGGTCGCGACGACCGTTCACGAGTGCTCCGTGCTCGACGGCCCCGAGTCCGCCGTCGGCGCCGACGCCGACCTCCCGGCGCCCGACGCCCACGACGTTCCCCTCGACCTCGTCGTGACGCCGGAACGGACGGTTCGGACGGACACGCCGTACGCGCGGCCGGACGGCGTCGACTGGGACGCGCTCGACGCGGAGAAGCTGTCCGAAATCCCCGTCCTCGCCGAGCGGGCGCCCTGACGAGAGAAAATCGCGGTTGAAAGGATGCGATTACGGTGTTCAGTCGGCGGTACGATACCCTCAGTCCGCGTGCTGCGGCGTCGGCGTGGCCCGCTCCGCCCGGTGGTCGGCGACGTGGCCGCACTCCGGACAGACGATCGTGCGCTCGTCACCGTCGCTGACGACGAGCCACCCGTCCGACAGGGGGCTCTCGAAGCGACACTCCGGACAGAAGAGGACCGACTTCCCGCGGGAGGGCGGGGAACCGCTGGCGTCTGCGTTCATGATGTCTTGTAAGGCCCGGAGCTATAAGGGTCTTGTTCGACCTGATCGTTCAGTATGGTCGGGAGTAACAAACGTGACTGTCACGCACTTTCAGAGATAATAGATCGTTCATTTCACCGATTGGAAAGTAACTGATCGGCGACTGTCATCATCGTTCCGGGGCGTTCCGTCGCCCGCCTCGGAGGTCCGCCTCGCCCCGGACCGCGCTTCCGTCGCAGGCTATCGCGCCAAGGGCATGTTGTAGCTCGTCTCCTCGGCCATCACGTACTCCCACGTGGCCTCGCACTCGCAGGATACCTGCTCGAAGACGCTCGGGTCCTGCCGCTTGTCGAAGTCCTTGATCGCGGTCTGGACGCGGTCGTCGCACTCGCCGCAGTTGTGCGCGCCGCGGTCGGAGCCGTGACCGACCGGGTCGGAGACGACGATGGCGTCGACGTCGGCCGTCGCTTCGAGCACGTGCGCGACCGACCAGAGCCACGGCGGCCGGTAGCCGCCCTCGAGGAACAGCTCGTCGACCATCGTGTAGCGCTGGACGTTCGTCGGGTTCATCGAGACGGTGTGACAGCCGTCCACGTCGGCGCACCGCCGGATCGAGTCGATCATGTCGGCGGCCGCCTCGGGCTCCGCGAGGAAGGGCGGCTTCATGAGGAGGTACGCCTTGACCCCCACTTCGGCGTCGAACTCGTCGTCGGCCGCGGCCGCCTCGGCGCAGGCGGCCTCGAAGTCGGCGAAGTCGAAGTACTTGTTCACGCAGTCGTGGCGGACGCGGTCGGTCGCGGTCTCTAACCCGACGGCCACGTCGGTCGCGATGCCGTAGTCCGCGAAGTCGGCGATCTTCTCTCGCTCGACGAAGTCCGGCAGCGACTCGACGACGATCCGGTCCCGGTCCGCGAACGTCTCGGCGATGGCCCGCCGGGTCTCGGCCGGCACCTCGCGCTCGTCGAGGAAGGAGCCGGAGGTGTAGATCTTGATCAGCTCCGCCGGCTCCTCGGCCTCCTCGGCCTCGTGGTCGAGGCACGCGTCGATCTGCGTCATCAGGTCCTCGTGGGCGACGCTGCCGCCCTCGACCGACTCGGCGACGTAGCCGCACATCGTACAACCGCCGGCGCGGGCCCACCGGCAGCCGCCGGTGTTCAGGATGATCGTGAGGGAGTTCACTACGCCGTCGGGCGTATTGTCCTCGTCGATCCACACGCGGGTCGGCTCCGTCGGGTCGTACGTCTCCGAGCGCTCGGCGCGGATGTCGCGCATCACGGCGTTGTGCGCGTCCATTCCGCGCCCCTGCTCGTACGCGTCGGGGCTCGGCTGGCTCATTACCGGGAAAAGCGGTCGCGCGCGTAAAGCGGTGTCGTCATCGCGGGCCGCGTCGCGTCCTCGTCGTCGAGCCCCATATCGCGTCTGCGCCGTCGAGCCCCATGTCGCGTCCGCGTCGGGATCAGTCGCGTCGTCGCGGTCGCGGTCGCGGTCGGCCGCGAGTCCGACGACGCGGGTCGACCACGCGCCCGCCGGCCGGAGACGAATCGTTTGCGAAGAATACTCAAACACGCCGAACTGGTAAATATATATCATTTCATAGAAAGATTTTATAAACTTCTCTGTGTGGAAGAATTCGATGTCACGGGACCGTGACTACGGACGGCGTGACGTACTGCGAGCGGGTGGAATCGTACTCGGCGGGTCGCTCGTCTCCGGATCGGCGGCGGCCGCGGACGGCGAGGGAGCGACGACGCTCACCGTCCTGTCGTACAACGACATCCAGACGGCGGCGGCGCAGGACGAGAACTTCCCGCGGCTGGTGACGCTCATCGAGCAGCGGCGAGCGGCGGCCGACGGCCCCGTCGTCGTGGTCGGCGGCGGCGACGAGGTGGGACCGCACGCGCTGAGCCCGATATCGCAGTGGCGCGCGCCGGTGGACGTGCTCAACGAGGTCGAGCCGGACGCCGACGTGATCGGCAACCACGAGTTCGACTACGGGCTCGACCCCATCTCGGACGTGACGGCCGACTCCGAGTTCCCGTGGCTCGCGACGAACCTCGTCGACAGCGAGACGGGCGAGGCGTTCGACGGCACGGAGTCGTACCGGATCGTCGAACGCGGCGGCGTCAGCGTCGGGATCATCGGCCTCGCCGACCAGGGCGCGACGACGGGGAAGACGAACATCGACTTCGCGGCGGAGGGCATCACCATCGAGGACTACACCGAGACCGGCCCCGCCGAGGCGAAGCGGCTCAAGGAAGAGGAGGGCGTCGACGCCGTCGTCGCGCTCGCGCACACCGGCATCGGCGACGCCGAGGAGCTCGCGGAGGCCGACGCGGACGACGACATCGACGTGATCGTCGTCGGCGACGACGAGCAGCTCTATCCGCCCCAGGAGGTCGACGGATCGATCGTCTCCGAGGCGCGGGCCCGCGCGGCCTACCTCAGCGAGATCGAACTGACGATCGAGGGCGGCGAGGTCACCGCGTGGGACGGGGAGCTGATCGAGGTCACCGAGGACGTCGAGAAGGACCCGACCGCGTCGAGCATCATTAACGACTACCGCGCGGAGGTGAGCCTCGACTCGCCGGTCGTGGAGACCGAGACGCCGCTCAACGCCACGTTCGGCGCGAACTACCACCGCGAGACGGGCTACGGGAACCTGATCACCGACGCGATGCGCGAGCGCGTCGACGCCGACGCCGCGATCACGAACGCGGGCGGTATCCGCTCGGACTCGGTGTACGGGCCCGGCGATATCACCGGCGGTGACATCTTCAACACGTTGCCGTTCCCGAACACGGTCATCTCGCTTGAGCTCACCGGCGAGGAGCTCGTCGAGACGCTGGAGAGCCAGGTCGTCACGCTGGAGAGCGACACCGGACAGCAGTTCGGCGAGGAGATCTCCCAGCAGACCAGCGGCCTGCGCTTCGAGTGGGTGCCCCACGACGACGCCGACGAACTGGTCCGCGAGGTGTACGTCGGCGGCGAGCCGCTCGACCCCGACGAGACATACGAGGTGGCCGTCAACAGCTACATCGCGAACGGCGGCAGCGGCTATCCGCTCGAAGACAAGCCCGTGGTCGAGGAGACGGGCGAGCTACAGGCGACGACGGTCGTCGACTACCTCGAACCCCGGGAGACGATCGCACCGACCGTCGAGGGCCGGATGCAGCGCGTCGACCGCGACCTCCCCGACGCCTCGGTCACCGTCGACGGGAACGGCAAGGTGGTCACGCAGTTCGACGCGCCCGACGACGTCGACTCCGTCGCCGAGGACACCGTCGCCGTCTGGGCGTCCGACGGCGAGCACCTCGACGCGGAGAAGGTCGTCTTCGACGACGAGGAGGCGACCCTGATGGTGCGCGTCGACGACGGCGACCTCGCCGAGACGGTCGAGGACGCGGACGACGGCGAGGAGGTCCCGCTCGACCTGTACGCGGAGTACGAGTCGAGCGAGTTCGACCACATATACTTCGAGCGCTCGCGGCTGAACGCCGACGTGGCGGCGACCGTCCGGCGCCGCGGCCGCGGCCGCGCCGGCCCGCCAGGACGCTGAACGCGGGCGTCACTAGCGCCCGTCGTCGCGGTCGCTCGCCGCTTCCGGTCCGCTCCCCCAGGCGACCGCGATCCCCGCTCCGATGACCGCGCCGACCGCGTTGACCGCGGCGTCGCGCCACGCGAAGGACCGCCACGGGATCGGCGCCTGGACGAGTTCGATCCCGAAGCCGAACGCGACCGCGGCGCCGGCCGCGAGGAGCGGTCCGAACCGATGTCCCCGCGCCACCGGGACGAGCAGCGCTGCGAGGACCGCGTAGCCGACGAGGTGGAACGGGTCGGTAAGCCCGACTTCGGCTGGCAGGGCGTCGAGAGCGCCGCCGAGCGCGCTCTCCTCGCCGCCCGACGACGCCGGGACCGGAACCACGGACGCGACGAGCACGGCGAGCGCGACCCCGAACGCCCTCGCTCGGTCGCGCCCGGTCGCCCTCAGACGGCGCGCGACCCCTCCCGGACGGCGTCCGGTCGTCTCTTCTCGCCCGTCTCGGTCGGTCACGCTCGCGCTTCGCCTCGCCGGCAATTATGGCCTGCGGCTTCGCGATGTTCGGCGTCCGACGCGGGACGCCGACCGAAACCGGTCGCTCGCACCACGTCGTCGCGGTAATGTGAGAACCGTTCGCACCCCGCTGCCGTCCGCGAGTATTCACGCACGGAACGCGCGGTCCATTCATAAGCGCCGTGGCGCCGACGCCTCCAGTTTGGTAACTGGTTCCGGTTGCGTCCGGAGGTGAACACCTAACACGTTGTGGTCCGTCTATAATGAACGAGCATTACATGACTGAAATGGGCGGCTACAGAGACCGTGTGGCACAGGTCGAACTCGGCGGTGGCGAGGTCAGCTACCGCGGGATCGACGACGACGACGCGAAGAAGTACATCGGCGCGCGCGGGCTCGGCGTCAAGTACGTCTTCGACAAGGGGCCCGACGTGGACCCGCTGGGACCGGAGAACCGACTGGCGTTCATGACCGGCCCGCTGACGGGCACCCAGACCGTGATGAGCGGCCGGATCGCGTTGGTGACCAAGTCCCCGCTGACGGGGACCGTCACCGACTCGCACCACGGCGGCTGGTCCGGGGCGCGGCTCAAGTGGGCCGGGCTCGACGGCATCCTGCTCGACGGCGAGAGCGACGAGCCCGTCTACCTGTTCGTCGAGGACGGCGACGTGGAGGTACGCGACGCCTCGCACCTCTGGGGCCAGGGCGTCCACGACACGATCGACCAGATCGGCGAGGAGGTCGAGGGGAAGGTCGGTCGCGACGTCTCCGTGATGGCCATCGGTCAGGGCGGCGAGAACCAGGTTCGCTACGGCTGCGTCATCAACGAGGACGACCGCGCCTCGGGCCGCGGCGGCACCGGCGCCGTGATGGGCGCGAAGAAGGTGAAGGCGGTCGTCGTGAAGTCGGGCACGGACATGCCCAAGCCCGCCGACCCCGAGACGTTCCAGGAGGGGTACCAGCAGGCGATGGAGGTCATCCGCGAGTCCGACGTGACCGCGCCCAACGAGGGCGGGCTCTCGATGTACGGGACGAACGTCCTGATGAACGCGACCGAGGAGATGGACGGGCTCCCGACCAAGAACGCGAAGTACACCTCGACCGAGGCGTACCACGACGGCGAGGGCGTCGACATCGAGGCGGAGCGCGTCTCCGGCGAGAACGTCCGCGAGAACATCCTCGTCGACGAGCCGACCTGTCACTCCTGCCCGGTCGCCTGTAAGAAGGAGGTCGAGGTCAGCGTCACGCACAAGGGTCAGGACATGAACGTCCGCACGGAGTCGTACGAGTACGAATCCGCGTGGGCGCTCGGCCCGAACTCGGGGCACTCCGACCGCGACGAGATCGCGGTCATGCTCCAGCGCTGTAACGACCTCGGCATCGACACCATCGAGGCCGGCAACATGATGGCGATGGCGATGGAGATGAGCGAGGAGGGCAAGCTGGACGGCGTCGGCGGCCTCGACTGGGGCGACTCCGAGACGATGATCGACCTCATCGACGAGATCGGCCACCGCTCGTCGGACCTCGGCGACCTGCTCGCGGAGGGCCCCGAGCGCGTCGCCGACGCGAAGGACGCGCACGGCAACAAGCTCTCCGTCAAGGGGCAGACGATGGCCGCCTACGACCCGCGCTGTATGAAGGGCATGGGGATCGCGTACGCGACCTCCAACCGCGGCGCCTGCCACCTGCGCGGCTACACGCCGGCCGCCGAGATCCTCGGGATCCCGGAGAAGGTCGACCCGTACGAGTGGGAGGGGAAAGGCGAGCTCACCGCCACCTTCCAGGACCTTCACGCGGTGTCGGACTCGTTCGACATCTGTAAGTTCAGCGCGTTCGCGGAGGGGATCGAGGAGTACGTCCTCCAGTACAACGGCGTGACCGGTCGCGACCTCTCGGAGGACGAGCTGTTCGAGGCCGGCGAGCGCGTCTACAATCTCGAACGCTACTACAACAACCTCGCCGGCTTCGACGGCGCGGACGACACGCTGCCGAACCGGTTCATCGAGGGCCACCCGGACGCCGTCCCCGGCACGGGCGCCAGCGAGGGCGAACTCGTCGAACTCGACCAGCTGAAGGCCGAGTACTACGAGACCCGCGACTGGGTCGACGGGGTCGTCCCCGACGAGAAGCTCGAGGAGCTCGGCATCGACATCGGCCCCGGCACCGGCGTCTCGGCCGGCGACTCCGCCGCCCCGGCCGACGACTGATCGACACCGCGTCCGCCGACCCGCGTTCATTTTTAAGTGTCTCACGCCGGTAGCCCCGGCTATGTCGCATGACCCGCTCTCGCCGTCCGAGGCCCTCCGCACCCGTGCCGGCACGGTTCTGGGCGCCGTGAGCCTGTTCGTGTTCGTCTACTCTCTGTTGATCGTCGGACAGATCCTGCTCGGGGTCATCGCCGTCGCGGTGCTCTCGGTCGGCCCGTACCTCTCGTACCGGGTGTTCGCGGCGCTCGACTCGCTCGCCGACGCCGCCCAGCGGATCGCCGCCGCCCGCGAGCGCGAGGCCGACGACGGCGGCTCGCGGTTCGACCGCCCCGTCGACCGCGGCGACTCGGCCTCCCGGAAGCCCTCCGCGGAGCGGCCGACGGAGCGCGAGCGCTGACGGAATCGTCGCTCCAGTCGGCCGCGGCAGCGGGTCACGCCGTCGCGACGCCGACGCGGCCGCACAGAGCGCGCCTCGCGAGCCTCAGCCGAACACGATGAACCGGAACAGCCACAGCGTCCCCATCCCGGTCGCGATGGTCGCGAAGACGTTCTCGGTTCGCCACGCAACGGCGCCGGCGACGGCGCCGGCGATCAGCCGCTCGTCCAAGAGGGTCGCGGCGACCGACGGGCGCAGCGTCACCAGGTCCGGGAGGACGAGCGCCGCGAGGACGGCGGGCGGGACGTACCGGAGTGGCCGCTGGACGCGCGTCGGGACCCCGTCGATCCGGCCGAACAGGTGGATGAAAGAGAGCCGGATCCCGTAGGTGATCACGCCGATGACGACGATGGCGGCCCACGCCCGCGGGGAGGCGACGAGCGCGCCGGTCACCGGCCCGCGACCTCCGTTGCGAGCCCCGCGCCGATCCCGCACAGCGCGCCGACGAGCAGCCCCAGGTTGAGCGGCAGCCCGGCCGCGACGACCGCGACCGCGCCGCCCGCGCCGCCCGCGACGGTGGTCGGCCGGTCCTTCATCGCTGGGACGAGGAGCGCCAGGAACACGAGCGGCACCGCGAAGGTGAGCCCCCACGCGTCGGGGACGCCGGCGCCGAGGACGACGCCCGCGACGGTGCCGATCTGCCAGACGACCCACAGCGAGGCGGCGGCGCCGAGGTAGTAGCGCCACCGGCTCCGGTCGGGGTTCTCGCCGAACTCGGCCACCGAGAGCGCGTACGCCTGGTCGGTGAGGAGGTACGCGAGCCCCGCGCGGAGGCGGCGCCCGTAGTCGGCGAAGTGCGGCGCGATGGACGCCGAGTACATCAGCATCCGGAGGTTGATCACGACGGCCGTCCCGACGACGACCGCGAGCGGCGCGTTCTCGCCGAGCAGTTCCAGCGCCGCCAGCTGCGAGGCGCCCGCGAACACGATCACGGACATCCCGACCGCCTCGGCGAGGCCGAGCCCGGCGTCGACGGCGGCGATGCCGGCCACGAGCGCGAACGGCGCGACCCCGAGGATGAGCGGCGCGACGTCGCGGACGCCGGCCAGCAGGTCCTCGTCGAGGACGGAGTCGGACACGGCTACTTCTCCCGCGGGTACGGCGGCTCGTCGTACTTCGCCGCGAGGTGGTCGGCGTGCTCCAGCTTCGTGTTCGCCTTGCGGAAGGTGCCGAGCAGGGTGTGGATCTCGCGTTCCGTCGGGTGCGCGCGGCCGAGCAGCCGGCGCATCAGCAGCGCGTTCTTCTCGCGGACGTGGTCGCGCTGCCCCGTCGCCGCGAGGAAGTCCTCGAAGAACCCGTGGAAGCGCTCCACGTCGGCCTCGGGCGCGCGGGTGACCTCGGTGTCGGGCAGCTGGGTCTCGCCGACCGTGAGGTCACGCAGCTCGTACAGCAGGACGGTCGCGGCCTGCCCGAGGTTGAGGACGGGGTAGTCGTCGTCGGCCGGGATCGAACACACCTCGTCGAGCCGCGAGAGCTCCTCGTTGTTGAGCCCGCGACCCTCGCGGCCGAAGACGATGGCGGTGGGCGCGTCGACGGTCTTCAGCGACTCGCGGAGCTCGACGGGCGTCTTGAACGGGAAGCGCTCGTGGCTGCGGTCGTCCTCGCCGGTGATCGCGGTCGTGCCGACCGTGTGGTAGTTCGCGACGACCTCCTCGAAGGTGACCTCGTCCGCGTTCGGCAGCACGTCCTCGCGGGCGTGGCCGGCGAAGCCGTACGCCTCGCCGTCCTCCCGCAGCTCCGGCGGGTCGACCAGCTTGAGGTCGGTGAGGCCGAAGTTCTTCATCGCCCGCGCGATGGTCCCGACGTTGCCCGGGGTCTCGGGCTCGACGACGACGACCACGGGCGTCTGCCGATCCGCAGCGTCGTCCGACTCGGCGGACGCCTCGGCGTCGGTCGGCTCCGCCGCTCCCTCGCCCGTCGCCGGCGCTCGCTCGTCGCCGCTCATCGGTCCGACGGGTAGTCGGTGGAGAGGTCGAGGTCGGACTCCGCCAGCTCCTCCTCGGTCAGTTCCTCGCGGTCGGTCTCCTCGCCGCGGGCGAGTTCGAGGATGTCGATCCGCTCGCCCTCGAACCCCTCTTCGATCCGCTCTTGGACCTCCTGCTGGTCGGGCAGGTCCGGGAGCCCGTCGGGGTCCTCCTCGACGTGCTCGACGGAGCCGTACCCCTCTGGGGCCTCGTTGCCGGCGGCGACCCACTCGTGGAAGCGGTCGGCGAACTCGACCGACCCCTTGTGCTCGCTGCCGCCCTCCTCGCGGAACCAGTAGAGCAGGTCGGGCTCGTGTTCGGGGCAGAGCAGGACCTCCCCTTCCGGCTCGCCGTACACGATCTCGGCCTCGTTACAGCGGTGGACCTCCGCCTCACCGTAGTCGAGGTAGCAGACGTCGCACGGCTCCTCGACGAGGCTGACGAGCCGCAGGAGCCGTTCCCGCGGGTCCTCCGGAATCTCGTCGAGGGGCTTCAGCTCCTCGTCGTCGCTGAATATCTCGTCCTCCTCGAAGCGCCACCCGCGGAGGCCGATGCTCACTTTCGCCATGTTCACGCTACGCTCCGGCGGCGATAAAAGCGCGTCCTTCCCGGCACGCGGACGGTCGCTGCGCCGCGCCGAGGCCGCGGCGTCCGCACGCGTTCGCCGCCGATGCAGTCGCTTATATCGCCGGCCGCCCTCGTTCCGGCCATGAGACGGCGGCGACTCCTCGGACTGACCGCGGCCGGGACCCTCGGCGCCGCGGCGGGCTGTCTGGGCGACCGCGCGGGCGACGACGGCGCGGGCGGGGAGAACGACTCGACCGACGGCGGTGGCGGTTCGGACGGCGGCGACGGCGAGTCGGCGTGGCCTACCGGGGCGTACGCGGACTACGAGACGACAACCGTGACAGTAGCGGGCCCCGACGGAGAACTGAAGGGGTCGGTGACCGCCGCGATAGCTTCCACCGGTCCTGAACGCCGTCTGGGTCTCAGCGACGCCGAGTCGCTGCCCGGGGACAGCGGGATGTTGTTCGTCTACGGTTCGCCGCGCGACTCGCTCACCTACGTGATGCGTCGGATGAGCTTCGGCATCGACATCGTTTACGCCGACGGCGACCGGGAGATCACACGGATCCACAACGCGCCCGAACCGGGGCCGAACGAGGACGGCGAGGAGCAGCGGTACCCCGGCTCCGGGCAGTACGTGCTGGAGGTCCCGTACGAGTGGACCGACCGCCACGGCGTCGGAGTCGGCGACTCCCTCCGGTTCGATTTGTAATTGGAGTCTTCAGTGCGTGGATCGGCGGCGAACACCGCCAAAGCCCCGGCCCCTTCGAACCCCGCCTGGTGCAGCACCTCACACCACCACGACCTCGCCGCTCGCTCGGGGCTCCCTTCGGTCGCCCGCGTCGCCCGCGGCGTCCCTCGCGCGTGCCGTCACCGGCGCTGCGCGCCGGCTTCCAGAGGGACCAAAGGCCCCTCGCGGCTCGGCCGCAAAGCGGCCTCGCGGGCACGCGCCACCGCACCACCGATCATTTATAAATAGTTGTCCGGTCGATCCCCCGGCGAACCCGTCGGGTACTCGCCCCGTTTATGTCGCTCGCGCCCGTGGTGATCGTATGCGAAACGTGGACGCCGCGGGGCTCGGGATCGGCGACGACCACCCGCCCCGGATCATGGGCGTGCTCAACGTCTCGGAGGAGTCGCCGTACGACCCCAGCGTGTACGACGACCCCGGTGAGGCCGCGGCGTACGTCGACGAGGAACTGATCGGCGAGGGCGCCGACATCGTCGACGTGGGCCTCGAATCGGCCAACAAGGACCTCGACGTGCTCTCCGCCGAACAGGAGTTGGATCGGCTCGACACCGCCGTCGAGACCCTCGAATCGACCTCGGGCGACGCCGTCTGGTCGATCGAGACGCGCTACCACGAGGTCGCCGACGAGGCGCTCTCGCGCGGCTTCGACATGGTCAACGACATCTGCGGGTTCGCCGACCCGGAGATGCCCCGCGTCTGCCGCGAACACGACGTGGCGGTCTCGAAGATGGCCTCGCCGCCGGACCTCGAACGCCCGGGCGCCATCGAGGACGTGGACGACATCTACGAGGCCCTCTCGATGAACGGCCTCACCGACAAGACGATCCTCGACCCCGCGTTCGGCGGCTGGTCCGAGGCGAAGACCCACGAGGACGACCGCGAGACGTTCCACCGCCTGCGCGAGTTCCGCGGCTACGGCCGCCCCCTCCTCGTCTCGATCAACCGCAAGAGCTTCCTCAAGACGGTCGCCGGCCGCAGCACCGAGGAGGCGCTCCCGGTCTCGCTCGCGGCCACGTCGATGGCCGTCGAGCGCGGCGCCCACGTGATCCGGACGCACGACGTGGCCGAGACGCGCGACGCCGCCCTGATCGGCGCCGAGTTCGCCCGCGACCGCTACGCCGGCGGGGCCGACGACGCCGTCGCGGTCGCGGAGCTCGACGTGACGACGGTCCGGGAAGCGGGGCGCCACCTCGATCGGATCGGCGCGCCGCGGGCGGCCGACGGCGACCGCGACCCCGCCGAGGCCGCGGTCGTCCGCACCTACGAGCTCGACGGGCTCGGCGACGCCGCGGTCGGCGCCCTGCGCGCCGCGACCGTCGGCGGCGACGCGAGCGCCGCGACGTTCGCGCTCGGCGATCCGAACCGGGCCGGCGTCCCGACGACTCCGACGACGACCGACGGCGGGACCGGTGACCGCGCGAACGGCGGATCTGCCGGCGGCGCCCTCCCGGACCGCCGTCGCGGCCTCCTGATCGGGACCCCGGACGCGATCGAATCGGTCAGGGAGTCGGTTTCAGGCGTCTCCGACGCGCTCGACGCCGCGCTCGACGGAATCGCAGCCAACGTCAGTTAAGAGAAAGTTTATGCCCTCGTGTAGACAACCGATCGACCGGACGCCGGAGGGGCACGCGGGTAGGGGTACTCTGTGCCACTCCGGTCCATACCATAATTCGACCGGCGAGCGGCGGCGCCGGTCTGGACGGAGACAGGATCCCGCACGCGGAGTGACCAGTCCGTGAACTTCGCGACCTTCGAGCCCGTCTACGAGGCGATCCTCGCCGACTTCGGGTTCGACAGAGCCGCCGACGAGCGGGCCCGAGACCTCGCCGCCGACCTCGCGACGCCGTTCCCGCCCGACCGCCTCGGTGATTGGGAGGGGCAGACTGTCGCGGTCGCGGGCGCGGCGCCGTGCCTCGCCGACGAGGTGGCGCTCGCCCGCGACGCCGACGTCGTCGTCGCCGCCTCCACGGCGGCCGACGTGCTCGCCGACCGCGGCGTCGACGTCGACTGTATGGTGACCGACCTCGACAAGAACCCCGAGACCGCGGCGTCGCTGACCCGCGAGGGCGTCCCCGTCGCCGCTCACGCCCACGGCGACAACGTCCCCGCCGTCCGCGAGTGGCTCCCGCGCTTCGCCGACGAGTGGACGCTGGCGACGACGCAGGCGGCCCCCGTCGGCCCGGTCCGAAACCCCGGCGGATTCACCGACGGCGACCGAGCCGCGTTCCTCGCCGACCACGTGGGTGCCGGCGAGCTTGTCTTCCCCGGCTGGGACTTCGACGACCCGGCGGTCGACCCGATGAAGGCGCGGAAGCTCGACTGGGCGGCGCGGCTGCTCCGCTGGCTCGAACGCCGCCGCGGCGAGGCGTTCGCGGTCCTCGACGGCCGGCGCGAGGCGACCGACGCCGCGCTGGACGAGATCCTCGGCGACGGGGGCGACCGGGAGCCCGACGGCGCTTAGGCCGTCTCTCCTTCGACGCGCGGCTCCGGGAACAGTTCCTCCGCGTCGCGCTCGCCGATCCACTCCGCCAGCTGGACGAGCTGGTCCGCGGCCGCCTCGAACAGGCGCTCCGCCTTCTCGGGCGTCACGTCGGTCGGGTCGCCGAACGCGCCGTTCGGCGAGTTGTCGACCGCGTCGTAGAAGGTGCGGGCGCCGTGGACCGTCGCCTCCGCGCTCGCGAGGTCGACGAGGCCGCCGTCGCGGGCGTCTTCGAGCCGGTCCTCGCGGACGAGGTCGGGCGCAATGTGGGAGATCATCGCCGTCTCCTTCGGTCCGGCGTGGGGGCCGTTGTGCTCGAACAGGTCGTCGACCAGCTCCGGGATCGACTCGTCCCACATCCACTCGACGGCGTAGGCGACCTCGTCCTCGTGGAGCCGGCGCCCCACCTCGCGGAGGTGCTGGACGTTGCCGCCGTGGGCGTTCACGAACACCACGCGGTCGATCCCGTGGTACGCGAGGTTCCGCGAGAACGACTCGACGTAGTCCCGGAACTCCGGCGGGTCGACCCACATCGTCCCCGGGAACTGCCGGTGGTGCGGGCTGACGCCGACGTTGACCGTCGGCGTTCGGAACGCGTCAGACCGCTCGGCGGCCGCCATCGCGAGCGCCTCGGCGATCAGGTGGTCTGTCGCGAGCGGGAGGTGGGGGCCGTGCTGTTCGGTCGAGCCGAGCGGGACGAGCGCGACGGAGCCGGGAGCGAGCGCGTCGCCCAGCTCCGGCCAGGTGTGGTCCGCGAGGTACATACCGCCGCCTCGCGCGCGACACGTATCAACCCAGCCGTCTCGGTCCGGTTCGCCGGGTTCGGTCGGACTGCGTTCAGCCGGCCTCGCCGCGACCGCGCTCCCGCAGCGCGTCGCCGCTTCGGCCCGTGTCGACACCCTTTTTGTGTCGTCCGGCCGAATTAAGTGGCATGTTCGGAGGCGGCGGCATGAACCCGCGCAAGATGAAACAGATGATGAAACAGATGGGGATCGACGTCGAGGAGCTCGACGCCGAGCGGGTCGTCATCGAGACGGCCGACGGCGACGACCTCGTCTTCGACGGCGCCCAGGTGACCAAGATGGACGCCCAGGGGCAGGAGACCTACCAGATCGTCGGCTCGCCCGAGTCGGTCGCCGACGCCGGCGCGGGCGGCGCGACGGCCGTCGAGGGCGGCGACGACCCGGCGCTCGACGACGCGGACGACGGCGACGACGGCATCCCGGAGGAGGACGTGAAGCTGGTCGCCCAGCAGGCGGGCGTCTCGAAGGAGGCCGCCCGCGAGGCGCTGGAGGCGGCCAACGGCGAGCCGGCGCGAGCGATCTCGGACCTGCAGTGACGGACGCCGCGTACCTGCTCGTCCACGAGGACCGCGAGTACCTGCTGGAGCCCGGCGAGGAGTTCGGCACGGACCTCGGCGTGATCGAGGTCCCCGAGGACGTCGCGGCCGGCGACGAGGTCGAGACCCACCTCGGCACCGTCTTCGAGGTCCGCGCGCTCCGCGGCCCCGACCTGTTCAACCACCTCGAACGCACCGGCGCGCCGATGATGCCGCGCGACGTGGGCCTCGTGATGGGCCACACCGGCGCGTCCGGCGGCGACCGCGTCCTCGACGCCGGCACCGGGACCGGCATCCTCGCCGCGTACCTCGGCCGCGCGGGCGCCGACGTGACCACCTACGAGGTCGACGCCGAGTTCGCCGAGGTCGCCCGCGAGAACATGACGACCGCGGGCGTCGCCGACCGCGTCGAGGTCCGGACCGGCGACCTCACCGACGAGCTGGGCGCGCTCGCCGACGAGGAGCCGTTCGACGCCCTCACGCTCGACACGGGCGACGCCCCGGCGGTCGTCGAGCGCGCGGACGACCTGCTGGCGCCCGGCGGCCGCCTCGCCGTCTACTCGCCGTTCGTCGAGGGTACCCGCGAGGCGGCCCTCGCCGCGCGCGAGGCCGGCTTCGACGAGGTCGAGACGCTGGAGACGATCCAGCGCGAGATGGACTTCTCCGACCGGGGCTCGCGCCCCTCCACCGCGGGCGTTGGGCACACGGGCTACCTCGTGTTCGGGCGGGCGCCCTGACTGCGCTCCCGACCCTCTCTGCTTCCCGCGGCGTCCGCGCGAACCGGCGCAACGCTCTTTCGGATCGCGGCAGTGACGACGTGTGTGACCGGTGACGACGCCGCGCCCGGAGCCGACTCCGACGCCGCCGGCGACTCCGCCGCGGCGGCGAGCGACGGCTTCGGTGACAGGGGCGAGGTCTCCGACGCGCTCCCGCGCCCCGACGACCCGCTCGCCGATGCGGTCGAGACCGCGCTGGCCGACCGGTCCGCGGTCGTCGCGGTCGGCGTGCCGATCCGGCTGCTCCCGTCCGTGCTGGCCGCTCGCGAGCGCTCCTCGGGCCCGCCGTGGCGGGTCGCGTGCCGGCCGGGCGTCGTCGACGCGCTCTCGCGCGCCCTCGTCCTCGGGAGCGCCGTCGCCGAGGCGGTCGAGACCGACCAGATACGGGTCCGAACCGGCGACCCGCTCGGCCACGGGGCCGGCGGGACGCTGTTCGCGAGCCCGGACCGCGCCGACGCCGTCGTCGGCCCCCGCGGGGACCGGACCCTCGCGACGAGCGCGGCCGAGACCGACTCCGAGGCGGTCGACGGCGCCCGCGCGACGGCCGAGTCGCGGTTCGACGCGGCGACGACCGACCCCGTCGGGATGCCCTCCCGAACGCGGCTGCTCGCCGCCGCGCGCGAGATCCTCGACGACCGCTTCGCCGACGACTTAGCGGCGGTGCTCGCGACGCTCGACCCCGGCGAGTTCGGCCGCACGACCGAGCCGTCGGACCGGACGCTCCTCGCCGCGCTCGCGGCGCGACACGACTACCTCTTCCGCGATCTGCGGCGCTGGGTCGGCACCGACGGCGTCGGGATCGCTCCGGCGCAGGAGTTCACCCGCGACCGGGAGGCGCTCGTCGACCGGGGGCTGATCGAGTCGATCAAGGTGCCGATGGGGCCGGGCCGGCCGATGCTCCGGCTCCGCGCCGTCGACGACGCGCTGTTGCGAGCGCGGCCGACGGAGGTACCGGCCGTCCTGGAGGGTCGGTTCGCGCTGCCGACCGACGCGGACGGCCGGGTCCGCGACGACGCCCGCCGGGGCGAGCGCCGCCCCGTCTGGGAGCGTCGGCGCTGGTGACTCGACGGCGTCGAGTCGGGGCCCGGCGCTCGGGCGACGTGGCAAGAACTAACTCTCGGCGGCGCGCCCACACTGACATGACGACGTTCTCCGACAGGGTCGAGCGGATCTCGATCAGCGGGATCCGCGAGGTGTTCGAGGCGGCCGGCGACGACGCGATCAACCTCGGGCTGGGCCAGCCCGACTTCCCGACGCCGGACCACGCCAGACGGGCCGCGGTCGACGCCATCGAGTCCGGGAAGGCGGACGCCTACACCGAGAACAAGGGCACGCGGTCGCTGCGGGAGGCCATCGCCGAGAAGCACCGCGCCGACCAGGGGATCGACCTCGACCCGGGCAACGTCATCGCGACCGCGGGCGGCAGCGAGGCGCTCCACGTCGCCCTCGAAGCGCACGTCGACGCCGGCGACGAGGTGCTGATCCCGGACCCCGGGTTCGTCTCATACGACGCCCTGACGAAGCTGGCGGGCGGCGAGCCGGTCCCCGTGCCGCTCCGCGACGACCTCACGATCGACCCGGCGGCCGTCGAGGACGCGATCACTGACGACACGGCGGCGTTCGTCGTCAACTCCCCCGGCAACCCCACCGGGGCCGTCTCCTCCGAGGAAGACGTGCGCGAGTTCGCCCGCATCGCGGACGAGCACGACGTGCTCTGCATCTCCGACGAGGTGTACGAGTACACCGTCTTCGACGGCGAGCACTACTCGCCGATCGAGTTCGCGGAGACGGACAACGTCGTCGTCGTCAACTCCGCCTCGAAGCTGTTCTCGATGACGGGCTGGCGGCTCGGCTGGGTGTACGGGTCCGACGAGCGCGTCGAGCGCATGCTGCGCGTCCACCAGTACGCGCAGGCGTGCGCCTCGGCGCCGGCCCAGTACGCCGCGGAGGCCGCGCTCCGCGGCGACCGCGGCGTCGTCGACGAGATGACGGCGTCGTTCCGGCGCCGCCGGGACCTCCTCCTCGACGGCTTCGACGAGATCGGCCTCGACTGCCCGACGCCGCAGGGCGCGTTCTACGCGATGCCCCGTGTTCCGGAGGGGTTCGTCGACGAGTGCCTCGACCGCGGCGTGGTCGTCGTCCCCGGCGAAGCGTTCGGCGAGGGCGGCGCCGGCCACGCGCGGATCTCGTACGCGACCGACGAGGCGGAGCTGCGCGAGGCCCTCGACGTGATGGCCGAGGCGTACGCGGCGGTCCGCTGACGGCGTCGGCCGGGGCGTGGCCGCAATATCTGCCGAACCATAACCAGGGAGCATTACCCCGGTGCAGGTGGTTTCCGCAAGTTATACTGCCGCCGACGGAGTAGCGAGGGGCAATGGACCGGAACATACAGGTCAGCCGCCTCGACCGGCAGGCGGTCGAGGACCAGGAGGTCGAAATCGTCGAGCGAAAGGGGATCGGTCACCCCGACTCGATCTGCGACGGCGTCGCGGAGTCGGTCTCGCGGGCGCTCTCGCAGCTCTACCTCGACCGCGTCGGCAAAGTCCTCCACTACAACACCGACGAGACGCAGCTCGTCGCCGGCCGCGCGGCCCCCGCGTTCGGCGGCGGCGAGGTCGTCGAGCCCATCTATATCCTCATCGTCGGCCGCGCCACGAAGGAGTACGACGGCGAGCAGCTGCCCGTCGACTCGACCGCGCTCGCGGCCGCCCGCGACTACCTCGCCGAGGCGATCCCAGAGTTGGAGTACGGCACCGACGTGGTCGTCGACGTGCGGCTCGGCGAGGGGTCGGGCGACCTCCAGGACGTCTTCGGCGAGGAGACTCAGGAGGTCCCGATGGCCAACGACACCTCCTTCGGCGTCGGCCACGCGCCGCTCACCGAGACGGAGACCATCGTCCGCGAGGCCGAGCGCGCGCTCAACACGACCTACCACGACGACCACCCCGAGCTGGGCCCCGACGTGAAGATCATGGGCAAGCGCGAGGGCGACCGGATCGACATCACCGTCGCCGCCGCGATGGTCGACGCCTACGTCGAGGGGCTCGACGAGTACGACGACGCGGTCGCGTCCGTCCGCGAGTACGTCGACGACCTCGCGCGCGAGTACACCGACCGCGAGGTCCACGTCGACGTCAACACCGCCGACGACTACGACGAGGGGTCCGTCTACCTCACCGTCACCGGCACCTCCGCCGAGCAGGGCGACGACGGCTCGGTCGGCCGCGGGAACCGCGCCAACGGGCTCATCACCCCGAACCGCCCGATGTCGATGGAGGCGACCTCCGGGAAGAACCCCGTCAACCACATCGGGAAGATATACAACCTGCTCTCCACCCGCGTCGCCGAGTCCGTCACGAGCGAGGTCGACGGCATCCGCGACCTCCAGGTCCGGCTGCTCTCGCAGATCGGTCGCCCGATCGACGAGCCGCACGTCGCCGACGCGCAGATCGTCACCGAGGACGAGGTCGCGCTGGGCGACATCGAGGACGACGTGATCGCCATCGTCGACCGCGAACTGGCCGACGTGACCGACGTGACCCGCAGCGTCATCGAGGGCGACGTCTCGACGTTCTGAGGGCGGTCGGCCCGGGGTTTCTACAGGCGCGGCGCCGTAGCGATCGCTATGGCCGACACCCCTACCGACGTCGACCTCAAGGCCGACCTGACCGACGACGTGGCCCTCGTCACGGGCGCGACGCGCGGGATCGGCGCCGAGATCGCCGCGGAACTGGCGGACCTGGGCGCGACCGTCTACGCCGGCGCACGCGACCCCGACGACGTGACCGCGGCGGACCAGCGCGCGGTCCGGCTGGACGTGACCGACGACGACGAGGTCAGCGCCGCGGTCGACCGGATCGAGCGCGAGGCGGGATCGCTCGACGTCCTCGTGAACAACGCGGGCGTGTTCGCCCGCTCCGGACCGCTCCACGAGATGGACGTCTCGGACTTCGACCGCACGACGGCCGTCAACCTCCGCGGCCCGGTCGTCCTGACAAAGCACGCGCTGCCGCTGCTGTTGGAGGGAACCGGCGGTCGCGTCGTGAGTCTCTCGTCGGAGCTGGGGCAGTTCACCGAGGGGCAGATGGGCGGCGGCTACCCGGCCTACCGGCTCTCGAAGGTCGGCGTCGGCGGGCTGACCGCGTACCTCGACGGGGAGTACGGCGATCGGGGCCTCATCGCGAACGCCGTCTCGCCGGGGTGGGTCCGGACGGACATGGGCGGCGACGAGGCCCCGAGAACCCCGTCGAAGGGCGCCGAAACGCCGGTCTGGCTCGCGCGGTTCGCGCCGGGGAGCCCCGCGGGGCACCTCTGGAAGGACCGCGAGCGGGTCCCCTGGTAGCGTCGGCGACCGCAACGGATTTGCGCCGCCCGGTCCGAACCCCGGGCATGACGCGGGTGTGTCTCCTCGGCGACCCCGACGTGGAGCTCTCCTACGAGCTGCTCTCCCGCGAGACGGCTCGCGACGCGCTCGCCACCTACGACATCGAGGAGCCCTTCGAGAACAGCGTCGCCGTCGACACCGTGAGCCTCGGCGCCGCCGTCTCCCTCCTCAACGACCTCGACTGGTACCTCGCCCGCTTCGTCGCGGAGGCGCTCGTCCTGGAGCCGTCCGTCGCGACCGACGAGTGGCTCTCCCGCGACCTCGCCCGCGAGGTCCGCGACGGCGAGGTGCCGCCCGAGGAGACCGACCAGCGACTGAAGGTGTTCGGGCTCGTCGACGGGCGCCCGGTCGAGCCGCTGTTCGTCCGCCGGCGACAGGGCGAGACGCCGGAGTACGACCTGCGCGACGTCGAGGAGACCGTCGTCGTCCGCGTGAGCGAGTCAGAGTTCTCCGGCTGAGGCGTGCGCGGCGACCGCGGCGCCCGCCGACTTACGCCTCGTCGACCTCGGCGAGGATCCGCGTCCGAACGGGGTCGACGTCGACCGGCGCCCACGCCTCGACGTCGTAGGTCACGTCCGCGAGCGTCTCCAGCCGCTCGTCGTCGCTGTCGCCTATCGCCGCCACCGCCTCCTCGCGGAGCCGTTCGAGGACGGCGTCTGAGAGTGCCTCGCGGTCGACCTCCCGATCCGGGATTTCGAGGATGTGCGGGAGGTCCTCGGCGCCCGCCGGAAGCGTCGGGAACGCGGCGGGACCGACCGCGAGCGCGGTCTCCCGTTCGGACGCCGACTCGGAGCCTGCGCTCGAAAGGGCGGCCGACGGCGCCGGCACGAGCGCGTACTCGGCCACCGCGAGGTCGATTGCGGCGTCGATGGCGGCCTCGTCGACCTCGGCCCGCTGTTTGAACGCCAGCTCGGAGAGCGCCCGCGACAGCTCCGCCCGGGTGAGCCAGCCAAACAGGTCGACGACGCCCGCGAGGTCGTCGCGCGCGGCGACGCTCGGCCCGCTCGCGCCCGCCATCGTCAGTCCTCCCCCGGCGCGGGCTCCGCGTGTCCGTCGTCGGTCGCCGAGCCGCCGACGGCGTCGCTCCCGCTGCCCTCCGAGCCGTCGCCGCGGACGGCCACCAGGTCCGCCTCGGCGGCCTCTCGGACCTCGTCGGGGTCGACCGGCGCGTCCTGCCACGCGGGGAGCCGCGTGTCGGGGCCGGGCTCGCCGAGGGCCTCGGCGTAGGTCGCCACCTGCGAGCGCTCGTCGTCGGCGTCGTACGAGAGGCCGTTGAACGCGGCGTCGGCGGCGTAGCCGTCGACCAGCGTCGCCGCCGCGTCGCGGTACCGGTCGGCGAGGCCCTCGTAGTCGACGTCCACGCCCGCGTCCTCGACCGCGCGCAGCGTCGCCGCGCCGACCGCGCGGCTCATGTCCGCGAGCCCGGTCGGGCCCTCGACGGAGCGGTGGTCGTGCTCGTAGCGGCCGAGGTCGACCTGCGCGCTGTCCGCGAAGCCGGCGTGGTCGAACGCCTCCCCGAGCGTCCCGACCTCGAGCCCCCAGCCGCGCTGGACGCGGAGCCGCGAGACGAGGTCGCTCGTCGCCGCGAACTCCCCGGCGAGCGCGTAGCGGAACGCCGAGAGGTACTCCAGGACCGCCGGCTCTCGCCCGGGCGCGGCGTCACCGAGCGCCCGGACCAGCGGCCGGAAGAACAGCCTGAACAGCCGCCCGTACAGCGAGCCGTCCTCGACGCGGGCGTAGTACCCCTTCGAGAAGGCGTAGCCGCGCCCGAGCGGGAACAGCAGTCGGTTGACGAACGCGGGCGAGTAGGTCTTGGTGTCGGCGTCGTGGACGACGACGAACTCCTCGTCGAGCGCGCGGCCGAGGGCGAGCCACACGTCGCGGCCCTTGCCGCGGTCGCCGTCGAGCCCGCGCGCCTCCAGCAGCGAGGCGAGTTTTGGGCCGTCGCACCACAGCGTCTCCACGTCGATGTCGAACCCGTCGAGCCAGTCGGCGAACGGGCCGGCGCGGTCGGCCGACGCCCGCAGCGGGACGATGACCCGGGCGGGGTCGACCGTCTCCAGCGTGGACAGCACGCGCTCGGCCGCGAGCGTCCCGTACTCGCGCTCGGTCATCGGCACGACGACCGCCGCGCGGTCCGTCGGGGCGTCGGGCCGGTGGTCGGTCAACGCGTGGAGGGTCGTCACGCGCTCCTGAACGTACTCCATTTACCGATCACACGGGAGCGACGCTCAAAACAGGTGCGGTACCCCCGACCCGTTCGAAGCGTCCGAACGGGCTCCGCGCTCCGGTCCCGTCGCCGGCGGCGCCGCGCCGTCGCGTCAGGCCGCCCGCGTCGAACCCGCCGCTCCGCCCGGGACGCGCCCGAGGCGGTAGAGGACCGCGTACCCGGCGACGAGGAGCGCCAGCCCGCCGGCGAGCGCGAGGAAGACGGCGTCGTAGCCCGCGCCCGCCTCGACGGCCTCGCCGACGACCCACGAGCCCGCCGCCTGCGTGGACATCATCCCGGCCGAGAACATCGCGTACGCCGACGCGCGCGACTCGTCCGGCAGCGACGCCAGCAGGTACGTGTCCCCGGCCGGGAACAGCATGTGGATGGCGAACCCGACTACGACGCTCGCGGCGATCACCGCCGCCAGCCCCTCGGCGACGACGACGAGGACGACGCCCCCCACGAACGAGGCGACGATGCCGAGCAGGTAGGGGACGTGCGGGAGCCGGTCCGCGAGGTCGCCCGAGACGAGGAAGGCGGGGACGCCGGCGGCGAAGATGACGGTCAGGAGGTTCCGGGCCGTCGCCCGGGGGAGCCCCTTGTCTATCATGTACAGCTCGTAGAAGTTGAACAGGCCCTGCCACACGAAGCTCGTGAGGCCCATCAGCACGACGCCCGCGACGATCAGCTTCCACTCGCCGCGGGCCGCCGCGAGGAAGTCGGTGTCCCCGGCGCCCGCGTCCGGGAGGTCGGTCCGCTTCGCGAGCGCGACGAACAGCAGCGTGCTGACGGCCGCGGCGAGCGCGAGCGCGTAGAAGGCGTAGCGCCAGTCGTACCACAGCGCGACGGTGACGGCGGGCGCGGCGATGACCGCGGAGAGCTGGCTGGCCATGCCGTGGACGCCCATCACGCGGCCCACGCGCTGCGGGAACAGCTCAGAGATGAACGGGTTGGCGGCGACGAAGTAGACCCCGGAGGCCAGGCCCACCGCGAAGGCGGCGACCATGAGCGCGAGGACGCCCGGCGCGAGCGCGACGCCGAGCGCCCCGGCGGTCAGCATCGCGCCGGAGACGACGATGACGCTGCGCCGCGCGAACCGGGTGAGCGCCCAGCCCGCGGGGAGCCGCGGGGCGGCCGAGCCGAGCCACGCGAGCGTGACGATGAGCCCGGCGGTCCCCTCGCGGATCCCGAACGCGTCGATGAACTCGCCCACGAGCGGTGCGAACACGACCCGGGCGAAGTTGACGAGGAAGACCAGCGCGCAGAGCGAGCCGAACAGCCTGGTCCGTGACACGGCGGCGATTCCGCGCGCCCGGACACAAGGGTTGCGAAAGCGCCCGGTCGGGCACCGCGAGCGTTCGATCTCGACGGGGGAGCCCGCACCGTTCCGCCCGCCCGCGGTTTCGCCGAGGTCGTCAGACCGACGTCGTACAGGGTTTTTATGCGCCCCGGCGACAAACCCCGGGTATGAAATCCACGCGTAAGGGGCTCCGCGACGGGGACCTCGTCAAGGACACCTACGAGCGGCTCAACTGCGCCGACTGCGACCAGGTCCTGAAGAAGGAGAACGATCCCGACGAGGTGTTCTCGGTCCGGATCTGCCCGGAGTGCGGCACGCGGTACAAGGAACTCCGCTGAGGTCGCCGCGCGCCCGAGACGTCGACCCGCCGCCCGAGTCAGCGCCTTCACCATCGCCCTCTCCTCGCCCGCCGTCGTTCAGGAGCCGAACGAGTCCGCGACCGACGCCGTCACCGCCAGCGCCTCGTCGGTCACGATCTCGATCCACCGGTATCGCGTGTACGCCTCGACCGTCGACCTGGCGGTCCGGTCGGCCGCCGCGAGGGCGCCGTCGGGCTCGTCGAACAGCGCGAGGAACTCGGCCGCCAGCCACCGAGCGAGCGGGTTCTCGCTCCCGGCGAGCGACGACGCCGACTCGACGGCCCCCTCGCGCGCGTCGCCGATCGCCGCCGGGTCGTCGGGGAACATCGCGTCCCCCTCCTCGACCCGCGACGCCACGGCGTCGAGCGCACGGAGCCGCGTCCACGCGAGCGCCGTTCGGGTCAGCCCCGTCGCCGGGTTGTCGGGCTCGTAGTCGCCGAACGCGACCGGGTCGAACCACATGCCGTCGAAGCTCCGGTAGACGGCGCTCGACAGCAGGGCGTCGCTCGGCGCGCCGCGTTCGACCGCACGCTCGTCGACGAACGCCTCGGTGCCCGGGCTGTGTCGGAGGTCCTCGACGCCCTCGCCGTGGAGCTCGCGGAGACGGTCGCCGACCGCGCGGCCGATCCGGTTCATCTCGCGGCGGAGCGGCTCGGCCACGGACGCCGGATCGCCGAGCGACGCCGCGTACCGGTCGCGCAGGTACCGGCCCGCCTCGACGTGCGACTGGACGCGCTCGATCTCGCCGATCGCGTCTCCCGTCCGAAGCGGGTTCGCCCGGTCCGCGGGCCCCACGCCGCCGCCGACGAGCGTCCGTCGGCGCGCCACATCGCACCACCGCTCCATCGGCCCGTACACCGCGACGGCCGCGAGCGGGTCCGCCGCCGGACCGGGGAGTTCCCGCAACGTCTCGGACGCTCGGCGGCGCACCGTTCCGAGATCCGGGGCCACCGCGGTCGGGTCGCCCTCGACGGTCACGGCCGCCCACGTGCCGACGGCTGTCGCGGCGTGCTCGCGCGCCGTTGCGTACCGCTCGGCCGCCCCCAGCGGCGTCAGCGACGCCGGTCCGCCCGGCAGCGCCTCGCGGGCCGCCGTCCGCTCGGTCTCGATCTGCTCGCGGAACTCGCCGTTCGGGAGCGTCTCCGCCGTCAGCGGCTCCGGGATCGGACTGAGCAGCCGGTCGACCCGGTCCGCGAAGGCGGCCGCGACCTCGGGCTCGACGTCGACGGGAACGAGCCGGGGGCGCTCCGGGACGGGCTCGTCGAACGAGGTCGGGACGCGCTCGATGTCGAGCGACGGCGGGTCGTCCCAGAAACGCGGGTCGCCTCCCCGACCGGAACAGCCGGCGAGCGAACCGAGCGCGACGGCGCCCGCCGCGGCGAGCGCGTCGCGTCGCGTGAGCCTCCGAGACATCAGAAGTCACCCCACTCGTTGGTCGCCGTGGCGTTGCCGGGCACGGTCGCGTTCCCGTCGATCACCGAGTACTCGGTGTTCGTCGTCCGGCACGGCGACCGCCCGCTGGAGCCGGAGCCGCCGATCCGCTCGTCCAGCGCGACCGGTAGCCGGAAGAGCAGCGCCATCGCGACCCTGGTGTCGGCCTCGCACGCCGCGTCGGGCGGCCTGAGCTCGCGGCAGTACTCGTACTCGACGCGCCCGGGCCGCCACGACACCGAGTCGATCTCGAGCCGCTGGCAGGACAGGATTCCGGCCGGCGAGACGTACACCGTCTCCGCGTCGTAGTCCGTCTCGTCGAAGAACTCGCGGACTCGGCGCCGGTCCTCCTCGGCGACGCCCTCGGCGGGCAGCAGCTCGGCCGCGCGGTCGGCGGTCGTGACGAGCTCGCGCCCGACGGAGACCGGCTCCCCGTCGTCGGTCGCCTCGCTCCCGTCGACGAGGACGCGATCGCCGTCGGGGTTCCGCGGTTTCACCACCGTCGGGTCCGTGTCGGTTCCGGAGACTGCCGACGACCTGGCGACGGGGCCGGAGCCGTCGGCCGGGTCGTCACCGAAGCAGCCGGCGAGCGCGCCGACCGCGCCGAGGGCGGCGCTATCCAGGAGGGCACGTCGCGTGGGGGACATACGCCCCGGTTGAACCGGTCCGGACAAACGTTTTGTGGCGTTCGCCCGACGGTGCTCTCCCCTCTCGCGCCGCGGCCGACTCACTCGAAGACCGCGTCGAACGCCGACGCGCCGAGCGGGTCGAACGTGCCGGCCGCGACGTTCTCGCGGACGTGCTCGGGGTCGGTCGTGCCGACGAGCGACGCGGTGACGCCGGGGGCGCTCCGCGCGAAGTTGAGCGCGCGCTGGGCCGGGGTCTCCCCCGCGAGCGTCGCGTCCACGTCCGCGGGGATCGCGCCCTCGACAGCCAGGTCGCCCTGCCCGAGACTCGCGCTCGTCACCACCGAGAGCCCGGCCTCGTGAGCGAACGTGAGCGTCGAGACGGGCCCGTCGGCGTCGGCGCCGGGCGGCGCGGGCTGGTTCCGCCGGGTGAACGCGTCGGCCATCGCGACGTTGAACGGCAGCTGGACCGCCGCGAACCCGTGGTCGTCGTCTGGGCCGACCGCCTCGCCGGCGGCCTCGGCGCGGGCGAGCACCTCGGCGAGCGAGAGGTAGCCGTCGGCCCCCTGCGGCACGCGGAAGGCGCTCCACGACGCGACGCCGTAGGCGCCGACGTCGCCCGCGGCGCGCCGGCGTTCGAGGGCCTCGAAGGCGGCTTCGAGCGCGTCGTACACCTCGGACCGCGAGCGCACGGCGAGCTGGGTCTCGGGGTTGTGGACGTAGAAGCAGTCGACGGAGTCGAGGCCGAGCCGGTCGAGCGAGCGGTCCAGCGACCACTCCAGGTACGCCGGCGTCATCGCGTGGGCGCCGTTCGCGAGGTCGCCCGGGTCGACGATCCCCGGCTCGACGAAGCGCTCGCGGACGTAGGCGCTCGGGTCCGCGGGGCGCTCGCCGTCGAACGGGAGGAAGCCGCCCTTCGTCGCGACGACGACCGACTCGCGGTCGACGGGCGCCTCGGTGAGGGCCTCGCCGACGACGCGCTCGGCGCGGCCGCAGCGGTAGTTGGCCGCGGTGTCGACGTGGTTCACCCCCGAGCGGAGCGCCAGTCCGATCGACTCGCGGGCGGCGTCGTCGACCGCGGGCGTCGGCTCGCCGAGGTACGTCCCGATCCCGAGGCTGGAGACGACGCCGGGGCCGAAGCGGCGGAAGTAGGTGCGCCCGAAGGCGTCGCCGAACCGGTTCCGGTACCCCCAGAGGGCCTCGCGAGTCGCCATGTGGTCGTGGTAGTCGGCTCGCTGGTAAAAGTCGCGCGGGATGCGGGGTCGCCGCCGGGGTTCCCGACCCCGCGAGGGCGCCCGTCAGTCGGTCACGCGGAAGGTCCGCGCGGTGTCCCTGTCGCCGCGGACCGCGTCGACCTCGACGAGTCCCAGCGAGGTGAACACCTCGCCCCAGTCCCGGTAGTACAGCGGCGTCTCGTCGTCGACGTAGTTCACGTCCGGATCGGTCGCCTCCGTCTCCCCCGCCGGCTCCTCGATCTCGGCCGTGACGAGGACCTCATCGGTGATCCGCGCGATCTCCTCGAAGACCCTGTCGACGTCGGGGTGAAGGTGTTGGAGCGTCTCGACCGAGTACACGGCGTCGAACGCCCCGTCCCCGAACTCGCCGACGAGGTTCTCTATCGCGCCGCAGTAGAACGTCCCGTCGGCGGCCAGGTCGGGGTAGGCCTCCCGCATCACGTCGAACGCGTCGGCGTTGATGTCGACGCCCGAGAGGTCGTCGAAGCCGTGGGCCGCGAGGTGACCGAGGTGGCGGCCCGACCCGCAGCCCAGTTCGAGGACGGCCGCCTCGCGGTCGAGGTGCGCGGTCAGCGCCTCGCGGATCCGCTCGCTCGTCTCGTTCGGCCCGCGGTGGGCGTAGTACGTCGGCGAGTACTCTCCCGCCCGGTCCGTCCACGCGTCTCGGACGGTGTCGATGTTCACGGGTAACGACTCTGGCGGGGTGGCATAACGGCGTCGGACGGCGCCCGGCGCGCGCCGGTGCCACCGCGGCCCGCTCGGACGCGTCAGGCGCCGCCCTTCTCCGGTCGCTCGCGCTTCGTCCGCGGTAGTTAGCGTGCGTCTGAAGCGACGAGTTCGGTCGTCTCGGTCCTCAATCCACCGCGGATTCCCGGCGGAACGAAACGAGGGAAGCGCATATTAGTATAAATATTCCGAAAGAAATACAAAATATACACACAAACGAGTAAATATGCTCGACGGAAAGACGGCGATCGTCACCGGCGGCTCGGCCGGCATCGGAAAGGCCATCGCTGCGGAGTTCGTCGACCGAGGGGCGTCGGTCGTGATCGCGAACCGGACCGAGGAGACGGGCCGAGAGACCGCCGAAGAGCTCGGCTGTTCGTTCGTTCAGTGCGACGTCTCGTCGTACGAGTCCGTCGAATCGCTGGTCGAACGGACGGTCGACGAACACGGCGGACTGGACATCCTCGTGAACAACGCCGGGATCGGGCTCACCGGAACGGTCGAGGAGACGACGCTCGACGACTGGCACAGGCTGTTAGAGATCAACCTCAACGGCGTCGTCTACGGGACGCGAGCGGCCATGCCGTCCCTGCGCGAGTCCTCGGGGGCGGTCCTCAACGTCGCGTCCGTGTTCGGGCTGGTCGGGGGGCCCCAGACGGCCGCGTACGCAACCGCGAAGGGCGCCGTCGTCAACTTCACACGAACGACGGCCGTCGATTACGCCGACGCCGGCGTCCGGGTGAACAGCATCTGTCCCGGCTTTGTCGAGACCGAGATGACCGAGTCCGAGCTTAACGACGACTCCTTCTACGAGTTCGTCCTCAGCCAGACGCCGATCGGCCGAATCGCCGAACCGGAAGAGATCGCCGAACCGGCGGCGTTCCTCGTTTCAGACAAGGCCTCGTACATCACCGGAGTCAACCTCTCGATCGACGGCGGGTGGACGACGCACTAGCGCGCGCCCCCGTCGGCGTCGACTTCGTCCTGTCACGTCGTATTCGCCGTGACCTGGACGACCCGTTCGCCGACCCCGCGATCGACCCGAACTACCTGGACGAGCGCGCGGACCTCGACGCGCTCGTCGAGGGGGTCAGGCGGGCCCGCGACATCGCTCGGCAGGACGCCCTCTCGGGGTACGTCGGCCGCGAGCGGTGGCCCGGCGAGGACGTTGAGACCGACGAGGAAATCGCCCGCCACGTCCGGGGGACGTGTCACACCGTGTATCACCCCGTCCGGACGTGTAAGATGGGTGACGACGAGGCGGCGGTCGTGGACGACGAGTTCCGGGTCCACGGGGTCGACGGGCGCCCCGTCGTTGACGCGAGCGTGATGCCCGCGATCGTCGGCGGCAACACGAACGCCCCGACGATCGCCCTCGCCGAGCGGGCGGCGGACCTGATCCGCGACGATCGGACGGCGACCGGCGAGAGGCGGACGTCGGCCGCCGGCGATTAGCCCGACCGACGGTCGTCCGACCTTCCGCGGCGAGCAACACGTCGGCCGCGCCTCGGCGTCAGACGCGCGCACGACGCAACGACTATACGGACTCCGGGAGTCACGTGCGGTAATGGCCTCGCTCACCGACCACCTGGCGGACCTCGTCGCGGACGTCGACGCCGCGTTGCTGTTCTCGCCGACGAGTTCCTTCTACGAGCGATTCGCTGACGCCGAGGTCGAGGTCGTCGTCGTCGCGCCCGACAACGATGTCGACGCCGAGACGTTCGTCGAGCTGCCGCTCCCCTTCGACAACGTCAAAGACCGGATCGGGTTCGGCATCGAGGGCGCCATGGACGCAGACCTCCTCGCGGAGGGCGACGAGGTGGCCTGCGTCGCGTCGGTGTTCGACGGCGGCTCGGACGCGGTCGTCCGCGTCACCGTCGACGAGGGGATCCACACCGGCATCTACGACCTGTTCGCCAACTCCCGGGCCGAGCCGAGCGTCATCCGCGACGTGTTCGAGGTCGCGATCGAACTCGGACAGAAGGGGCAGAAGGGGAAGCCCGTGGGCGCGCTGTTCGTGGTCGGCGACGCGGGGAAGGTGATGAACAAGTCCCGTCCGCTGTCGTACAACCCCTTCGAGAAGAGCCACGTCCACGTCGGCGACCCCATCGTGAACGTCATGCTCAAGGAGTTCTCGCGGCTGGACGGCGCGTTCGTCGTCTCCGACTCCGGGAAGATCGTCTCGGCGTACCGATACCTCGAACCCGCGGCCGAGGGCGTCGACATCCCGAAGGGGCTCGGCGCGCGCCACATGGCGGGCGGCGCGATCACCCGCGACACCAACGCGACCGCTATCGTCCTCTCCGAGTCGGACGGGCTCGTCCGGGCGTTCAAGGCCGGCGAACTCGTCTTGGAGATCGATCCGGAGGAGTACTAAGCGATGTCAGCGGGCCAGGTCTCCGTCCCCGAGTTCGTCGCGACAGTCCCGTACCGGATCTGGCTGGCGCTCGGGGTGTTCGCGCTCGGGCTCGTGTTAGCGTACCTCACCGGCGTGGTCAACCGCCGACTGCTCCGCCGCGCCGGCGTCCCGGAGGTGATCGAGGGGACCGCCTTCGAGCGGACCGCCCGCGAGTTCGACACCTCGACGGTGGGGATCCTCGCGCGGCTGTCCAGCTACTTCATCGTCGCCGTCGCCGTCATCGTCGCCCTCACGGTGGCGGACGTGAACTACCTCGAACAGTTCTGGTCGGGGGTCGCCGCGTTCCTCCCGCGGCTGTTCGTCGCGGTGGTCGTGTTCATCGTCGGCATCGTCGTCGGCGACAAGGCGGAGCTGCTCGTCGCCGAGCGCCTCCGCGGAATCAAGCTCCCGGAGCTCGGCGTGCTCCCGACGCTCGTGAAGTACAGCGTCGTGTACGTCGCGACGCTCATCGCGCTCGGTCAGGTCGGCGTCCAGACGCTCGCGCTCATCGTGCTGCTCGCGGCGTACGCGTTCGCGCTCGTGCTGTTCGCCGCGCTCGCGACGAAGGACCTCGTCGCCTCGGCGGCGGCCGGCGTCTTCCTCCTCCTCCGCCAGCCGTACGGCATCGGCGACGAGGTGCGGGTCGCCGGCGAGCGCGGCGTCGTCCAAGAGGTTGACCTCTTCGTCACCCACATCGAGACGGACGGGGAAGAGCACGTCCTCCCGAACCACGCGGTGTTCCGCGAAGGGATCGTACTGATCCGGGAGTGACTCGCGCGGCGGCGCCGAGTTCGGAACGCACTTACCCGGCCGTGTTTTAGGCTCGCCTAAAATGAGGCGACAGGAGGAACAGCTCGTCGGTGCCCTGTTCGACGTGTTGGAGACCGAGGGGCACGACGAGGCCCGGAAGCGCCTGTTACGCGCGTACGAGTCCAGCGCGTCCGAGGGTCGCGACGAACTGATTGAACGGCTGATAACGGAGCTCGTCGCCGTGCTCAACGAGCAGCTCGGCCGCCGAGAAGGTGCCGTCGTCCTCACCGACGCGATCCAGTTCCTCTTCGACCGCCTCGTCTCCGTCGTCGAGGTCGCGCCGGTCGCCATCGTCGTCGTCGACGCAGAGGGTGCGGTCCAGCTCTGGAACGACGGCGCCGAACGGCTGTTCGGCTGGACGGAGTCGGACGCGCTCGGCGGTCGCCTCGTCTCGAAGGAGGCGGACGCGAGCGGGCCGTTCGGCGACTCCCTCTCGCGGCTCGAACGGGGCGAGCGTCTGACGGGGGTCGAAACGCGCCACCCACACCGAGACGGCTCGCTGGTGGAGATCCGGTTCTGGGCGGCCCCCCTCCGCGATCGACACGACGACTTCGCCGGCGCCACGTACGTCGCGGCCGACGTCGGAGAGCGGAAGCGCCGCGAACAGCGGCTGACCGTACTCAACCGTGTGTTGCGGCACAACATTCGCAACGACGTGAACGTCGTGTTGGGTCACCTCGAAGCGCTCGCGGCCGAGCGACCCGACGACGACCCGCACGTGGCGGCGATGGAGCGGCGGCTCGCGGAGATCGTCGACCTGAGCGACGCGGCCAGACGCGCCGAGCGGCTTCAGGAGTCCGACGGCGAAGCGAGCCGGACGACGTTCGACCTGTCGGCGCTCGCCCGCGATCGTGTCCGGGAATTCGATACCGCCGCCGGGGACGCCGCGTTCAGCGTCGGGGGACCGGACGCCGTCGAGGCCGTCGCCCACGAGCTGCTGCCGTTCGCGCTCGACAACCTCCTGGAGAACGCGGTCGAGCACTGCGGACCGTCCCCCCGGGTACGCGTGGCGGTTCGGGAGGAAGGGGACAGAGCGCTCCTCACGGTGGCGGACGACGGCCCGGGGCTCCCGGCGCACGAGCGGGAGGTGCTGACCCGCTCGGACGAGACGCAGCTCACACACAGCACCGGCATGGGGATCTGGTTGGTCCGCTGGATCGTCCGTAGTTCCGGGGGCGAGTTGCGCGTCGGGGAGAGCGAGGCCGGCGGGACCGCGATCACCGTCGTCCTCCGGCGGTGAGCGCGCCGCGCGGACGTTCCCACCTCGTGAGATCCTATCTCACGATATAACTTACCAGACGATCGATACCCGCGTATGAACGACGACGCCACCGCGGTCTGCGACGGCTGGGACGGCAGCGAGTGCGAGGGGACGCCCCACTGCCCCCCGCGCTGTCCGCGGTTCGTCGACAAGGAGGGCACGCGCTGGACGATCCGCCCGGCGAGGGACGCCGACGAGCCGTTCCTCGCCGAGATGTACGACGCGTTCGACCGCACTCACCGCGCGCAGGGCCTCCCGCCGGTGAGCCGGCGGCGCTGCGCCGACTGGGTCGAGACGATGCTCCGCGAGGCGAACAACGTCGTCGCGGAGCGGAACGGCGAGCTGCTCGGCCACGCGATGTACACGCCGACCGACGCCGCGGTGCCCGAGCTCGCGGTCTTCGTTCACCCCGCCGCGCAGGACCGCGGCGTCGGGACGGAGCTGTGTCGGCACGTGATCGCCAACGCCGCCGCGGCCGACCGAGAGGGGCTCGAACTCCACGTCGAGACCGGGAACCGCGTCGCGCGGAGCGTCTACCGCACGGTCGGCTTCGAGGTCGCCGAGCGACGCGGCGACCTCCGGATGGAGCTCGACCTCGACGAACCGATCGCGACCGAGGTCCGCTGGCCGCCGCTCGCCCGTCAGGGCCCCGCCGAGCCGGCGGTCGACCTCTCTCCCCGTGACGGCGGCCCCGGACGCTCTCCGGCCGACGACTGAGGCGAGGCGGCAGTGCGACCCGCCCTCCGGACCGCCGTCACCGCAACCGTTAGGCCCCGCCGACCCCAGAGTACCGTAACCGTGGACGACGCCATCGAGTGGCTGCGGAACCGCCCCTTCTACGAGGGACAGATCGCCGACCACCGGCGGCTCCCGGCGCGCGAGCCCGAGTTCGGCGACGCGGACCTCGAACCCCGGCTCGCCGACGCGCTCGCGGACCGCGGGATCGACCGGCTCTACCGCCACCAGGCCGACGCGATCGGCGCGGTCCGCGACGGCGACGACGTCGTCCTCGCGACCGAGACGGCCAGCGGCAAGTCGCTCGCGTACACCGTCCCCGCCTTCGAGGCCGCGATGGACCACGGCGGGCGGACGCTCTACCTCGGCCCGCAGAACGCGCTGATCGCCGACCAGGAGGAGTCGCTGTCGGACCTCGCGGCCGACCTCGGCTTCGGCAGCCGGGTCTCGGTCGACTCCTACACCGGGCGGCTCTCGCGGTCGGAGAAGCGGGACGTGCGCGACCGCCGTCCGACCGTCCTCCTCTCGAACCCGGACATGCTCCACTACGCGCTGTTGCCGTACGCCGGGCGCCTCTGGGACTGGTTCTTCTCGTCGCTGGAGTACGTCGTGATAGACGAGGTCCACAGCTACCGCGGCGTGTTCGGCTCGCAGGTCGCGCTTACCCTCCGGCGGCTCGCGCGAACCTGCGAGCGGTTCGGCTCGTCGCCGCAGTTCGTCTGCTGCTCGGCGACGATCAACAACCCCGTCGACCACGTCGCGACGGTCACCGGCCGCGACCCCGAGGGGATCGCCCTCGTCGACGAGGACACCTCCGGGCGCGGGCCGCGCGACTGGGTGCTGTGGAACCCGCCGGAGTACGACGACGACTGGCAGGAGCGCGGGAGCGGTCGGCGGAAGTCGAGCCACACGGAGTCGAAGCGGCTGTTCGTCGACCTCGTGACGGCTGGCGCACAGACCCTGGCGTTCACGCGGGCGCGACAGACCGCCGAGCAGTACGCGACCGACAGCGCGAGCGACCTCCGGGAGCGGGGCGAGCGCGACCTCGCCGGGAAGGTCGGCGCGTACCAGGCGGCGCTCACCGACGACCGCCGCCGGGAGATCGAGGCCGACCTCCACGCCGGCGACCTGCGGGGCGTCTGGTCGACGAGCGCCCTCGAACTCGGCGTCGACGTGGGCGGGCTCGACGCGGTCGTCCTCGACGGCTACCCCGGCACGCGGATGTCGGCCCACCAGCGCGCGGGCCGGGCCGGCCGCGGCGACGACCCCGCGCTGGTGGTGCTGGTCGGCGGCGAGGACCAGCTCGACCAGTACCTGATGCGGAACCCGAGCGACTTCTTCGACGCGCCGCCCGAGGACGCGATCTGTGACCCGGAGAACGGCCAGCTCATGCCCGACCACGTCGCCTGCGCGGCCGACGAGAACTGGCTCTCGCCCGGGGACGAGCGGTTCTTCGGCGACTCGTTCCCGGGCGTGGTGGCCGACCTCACCGACGAGGGCGTCCTGAACCGGCGCGAGGCCGCCAAGGGGACGCGCTGGGTCCACGCCGGGGAGTCGAGCCCGCAGCAGTCCGTGAACCTCCGCACCGCCGAGGAGCGCGAGATATCGCTGATCGAGCGGTCGAGCGGCGAGACGGTCGCCGCGCTCGGGTTCGCCGACGCGCTCCGCGACGCCCACCCCGGCGCCATCTACCACCAGCAGGGCCGCACCTACGAGGTGGTCGACCTCGACCTCGACCGCGACGTGGCGGAGCTCCAGCAGTCGTGGGCGGACTACTACACGCAGGTGCGGTCGGACAAGGACATCGTCGTGAACGAGGACCTCGACGAGCGCGCGCTCTCGGCGCGCGAGGACGTGCCGGTCCGCTTCGCGGACGTGACCGTGACCGAGCAGATTACGGGCTTCGTGCGGAAGGACGCCGCCACGGGCGAGTCGCTCGGCGAGTCGACGCTCGACCTCCCGGAGACGACGCTGCGGACGAAGGCGCTGTACTTCCCGGTGCCGAGGGATCTCGAGCGCGAGATGCGGCGGCTCGGCGACGCGCTCGACGGCGAGGACGCGGGCGACCCCGAGGTCAGCGCCGACGGCGGCGAGGCGCCCGGCGACGGCGACGAACCGATCCCGGGCGGCGAGTACGCGTTCAACGGCGGGATCCACGCGGCCGAACACGGGATCATCTCGCTGTTCCCGTTCCACCTCCTCTGTGACCGCGCCGACGTCGGCGGCATCTCGACGCCGCACCACCCGCACACCGAGGGGCCGGCCGTGTTCGTCTACGACGGCTATCCGGGCGGCGTCGGGCTCACGCGCCGCGGCCACCGCCGGATCGAGGAGCTGATGACCCGGACGGCGCGGCTCATCGACAGCTGCGACTGCGAGGGCGGCTGCCCGGCCTGCGTCCAGTCGCCCCACTGCGGCAACGGGAACGACCCGCTGGCGAAGGCGCCCGCCGTCCGCCTGCTCGAATCGCTGACGGGCACCGACGCGGACGCCTGACCCAAACTGACTTGCCTCCGGCCGTCGAGCGTTCCGTCGATGGCGCTCGACCTCGACGACGCCGCGGACCCCGCCGCCCGGGCGATGGAGTGGCTCGTCCTCGGCGCGGCGTACTTCCTCCTGCTCCTGTTCCTCATCGGCGTGTTCGACCTGTTCGTCTCGCTGTACCGCCTCCTCGTCGCGGGGAACTTCACCGACCCGGCCGAGGTGGTCGCGCTCCTCGACAGCGTCCTCCTCCTCCTGATCATCGTCGAGGTCCACCGGACGCTCGTGGCGTACGCGCGCGGCCAGCCGGTCCTCCGCATCGTCGTGAGCGCCGCGATCATCGCCGTCTCCCGGCGCGTGATCAGCTTCCGCTTAGAGGACTACGGCGGCGGCAACGAGGCGCTGCTCGCGGCCGCGGCGCTCGGCGTGCTCGTGCTCACGCTCACCGTCGGCTACTTCCTGCTCGACCGCGTAAGCGTTCCGGGGCGGCTCGAACTCTGACCGATCCCCGCCGCCCGGCCGAGCCGCGGTCCCGGTGGTTTCACGGTGGACGCGCCCGTGTGGATCCCATGGAGCTGTTCTGGCACCGACGGGACCTCAGAGCCGCCGACAACGTCGGGCTGGCGGCCGCGAGCGGGGCCGGCGACGACCCCGACCGCGGTCCCGCCGCGCCCGTGTTCGTCTTCGATCCGTCCGTCCTCGACCACGCGAGCGACGTGCGCCTGCGCCGCCTGCTCGACGGGTTGGCCGCGCTGCGCGACGACTACCGCGCACGCGGGAGCGACCTGCTCGTCGCGCGCGGCGACCCGGAGACCGTCCTCCCGCGGCTCGCGGCGGCGCTCGACGCCGAGCGCGTCGTCTGGAACCGCGACTACTCCGGGCTCGCCCGCGAGCGCGACGCCGGGGTGCGACGCGCGCTCGACGCGGTCGACGTGGCGCGCGAGGCCCACCACGACGCGGTCCTCCACGACCCCGACGCGATCCGGACGAACGCCGGCGACCCCTACTCCGTGTACAGCTACTACTGGAAGAAGTGGACCGACCGCGCGAAAGAGGACCCGGCGCCGGCGCCGACCGAGGCGGGCCTGGCCGATACCGATCGGCTCGCCGACGCGGCCGACGCCGTCGACGGGACGGACCCGTCGGGCGCGGTCGCGGACGGCGGCGAGGCGGCGACGCTCGGCGCGTCGGTCGGCGACCTCCCGACGCCGGCGGACCTCGGCTTCGCGGAACCGGACGCCGACGTCAGCCCCGCGGGGACGGAAGCGGCCCGGGAGCGCCTCGACGACTTCCTCGACGAGGCCGTGTTCGCCTACGAGGCCGAGCGCGACTACCCGGCCCGGGAGGCGACCTCGCGGCTCTCCGCGTTCTTCAAGTACGGCGAGATCGGCGTCCGCGAGGCGTACGCCGCCACCGAGGTGGCGATGGCCGAGGCGGAGTCCGACTCGCGGCCCGAGGACGCCCCGGAGCAGGTCGAGGAGTTCCAACAGCAACTGGCGTGGCGGGAGTTCTACACGCAGGTCCTCTTCCACAACCCGGAGGTGGTCTCCGAGAACTACAAGGAGTACGAGGAGGGGATCGACTGGCGCGACGACCCCGAGGAGATCGCCGCGTGGAAGCGCGGCGAGACGGGGTACCCCATCGTCGACGCCGGGATGCGCCAGCTCCGCGAGGAGGCGTTCATGCACAACCGGGTGCGGATGATCGTCTCCTCCTTCCTCACGAAGGACCTCCTCGCGGACTGGCGCCACGGCTACGACCACTTCCGCGAACGCTTGGCCGATCACGACACCGCCAACGACAACGGCGGGTGGCAGTGGGCGGCCTCGACCGGGACCGACGCGCAGCCGTACTTCCGCATCTTCAACCCGATGACGCAGGGCGAGCGCTACGACCCCGACGCGGAGTACATCACGGAGTACGTCCCGGAGCTCCGCGGGCTCGACGCCGACCTGATCCACGAGTGGCACGAGCTGTCGCCCACCCAGCGCGCGAACGCCGCGCCGGAGTACCCGCCGCCGATCGTCGACCACTCCGAGCGCCGCGAGGAGGCCCTCGCGATGTACAAGCGGGCGCGCGGCGAGGACCCGGAGGACTGAGCGCCTCGGAGAACAGGATCTGCGTTCGTTCTGACGACGAAAACGGGACGACGACGCCGGCTCAGTGGGCGACTGCGACCACCATCCCCCGCCCCGTAGTACCGCTGGAGCGCGACGAACGGGACGACGGGAACGACCGTCGCCGGCACCGACCCGGCGGCGACGAGCCCGTACCGGTTCAGCCGGACGAACGGCGTCGCCACGGCGCTGCCGGCCCGACGGCAGGTCGCCGCCGGACGCTCGGGCACGCGGCGCCGCGCTTCTGAACGCTTATCCCCGCCGACCGACTTCGATCGGGTATGAGCGACGACGACGCCGTCGACGTCGAGTCACCCGAGGACGACGAGGGCGACGCGGCGCGGACGAACGGCACGGCGGAGGCGACCGCCGAGGACGCGACCGTCGGGTCGACCGACGGCGACGCCCGTCACGACGACGAGGCGCTCGCCGCGGCCGTCGCCGAGCACGACGAGGCGCTCGCGCGCGAGGTCGCGGCGCTGGAGGCCGACCTCGCCGACACCCGCGAGGCGCTGCGCGAGCGCGACGAGGAGGTCGAGGAACTGACGAGCAAGCTCGCCCGCGTGAAGGCGGACTTCAGCAACTACAAGCAGCGCGCGAAGCGGAAGCAGGAGGAGATCCGCGAGCGCGCCTCCGAGGCGCTCGTCGAGCGGATCGCGCCCGTCCGGAACGACCTCCTCCGCGCGCTCGACCAGGAGGAGGGGAGCGACCTCCGCCCCGGCGTCGAGTCGACGCTGGAGAAGTTCGACGACGTGCTCGCCGACGAGGGGGTCGAACCCATCGAACCGGAGCCGGGCGAGGAGGTCGACCCGGCTCGCCACCAGGTGATGCTCCGCGTCGACAGCGACCGCCCAGAGGGGACGATCCACGAGGTGTACGAGCCCGGCTACGAGATGGGCGACCGCGTGCTGAGCGAGGCGAAGGTGACCGTCAGCACCGGCGACGGCGAATAGCTCGCGCGCCTCTGTTCCGGCGGCGCGTCAGGACCGGACCGCCGATTCGTAGGCGTCGGCGAGGTCGTCGAGGCCCGCGTTCGTCGCCGCGGCGTGCGGCACGGAGAGCGGCGAGACCGACACCTCGCCGTCGACGACGGCGCGCCGGTCGGTCCCCACGGGGTCCGGCACGTCGCCGTCGTTCATCCGGCCCCAGATCGGGTCGGAGAACCCGACGCGGCCGTCGCCGTTCCGCTCCGCGCGCATCCCGTACCACGTCGAGGGCGTCGTGACGCGGAGCGGCGCGCGGTCCTCGTCCGCGATGGGCGCGTTCACGTTGAGGTAGTCAGCCCGCTCGAACACGCCGGCGTCGACCGCCTCGTCGACGAGGTACCGCGTCGCCCGGGCCGCGTGCGCGAAGTCCGCGGCCGCGAACTCCCGCTTCCACCAGTCGTCGCCGCCGGGCACGTACATCGAGGTCGCGACCGCGGGCACGTCGAAGAACGCGGCCTCGACGGCCGCCGAGACGGTCCCCGACCGGCCGAGCGTGTAGGCGCCGAGGTTCGCCCCCTCGTTACAGCCCGCGACGACCGCGTCCGCCTCCGGGACGAGTTCGTCGAGGCCGGCGACGACGCAGTCGACGGGGGTCCCGTCGACGACGTACCCCAGCTCGTGGTCGTCGACCGCGGCGTCGTCGGAGAGGCGGCGACCGACGGACGACTGGTCGTCGGCCGGCGCGACGACCGTCACCGCGTACTCGGTCGCGAGCGCGTCGTGGAGCGCGCGCAGTCCCGCGGCGTCGACGCCGTCGTCGTTGGTCAACAGGATCCGGTCGACGCTCATACCCGTACCACGGGCGAGTCGGGCAAAAGTCCACCGTCGGTGCGGGCGTCGCGTCGAACGGAAAAGCACACGTATCGCCGGGCCGACCCGTCGGTATGGGATTCGGGGACACCGCAAAGAAGATCCAGACCCTCGCGGACCGCGCGGAGCGCACCTACAAGAAGATCAGCGAGCTCCGCGACGAGGTCGACGAGACGCAGGAGACGGTGAAAGACACCGCGGAGCGCGTCAAGACGCTCGAAAACGAGATGGCCGAACAGCGGGCCGTCCTCGACGCGGTCGCCGAGGAGGTCGGCGTCGACTTGGCGCGCGTGAGCACCGAGGCGCACATCACCGACGCCGAGGAGACGGCGGCCGCCGCGGGCGACGACGCGGACGCGGGCGACGACGCGGACGCGGGCGACGACGCGGACGCGGGCGACGACGCGGCGTAACCGACGGTCGGCTCAGTCGTCGCTCGCGGCCGTCTCCGCCCGCGAGACGACCTCCGCCGGCACGCCCGCGACGGTCGCGCCCGGCGGCACGTCCTCGGCGACGAGCGAGTTCGCGGCGACGCGCGCCCCCTCGCCGACGGTGACGCCGGGCAGCACTATCGCCCCGGCGCCGACCATCGCCTCGTCCTCGACGACCACGTCGCCGAGGCGGTACTCCTCGTGGAGGAACTCGTGGCACAGCAGCGTGGCGTCGTACCCGATGACTGCGTCGTCGCCGACGCGGATTCTCTCGGGCCAGAACACGTCGGGCGTCGACTCCAACCCCCAGGCGACGCCGGCGCCGACCGTGACGCCGATCCGCCGCAGCAGCCAGTTCTTCAGCCGGAGGCTCGGACAGATCCGCGCGAGGACGATGACGACGTAGTTGCGCACGACCGCGAGCGGCGACTTCGCGTCCGGCCACGACCACAGGGAGTTGCGCGCTCCCGGCGTCGGAAACCGGTCGAGGCGGTCGCTCCGACTCGGGTCGGTGTCGTCGGACCTCGCGTCCAGGTCGTCGCGTGGCGGCTCGGTGTCCTCGCGCGTCGCGGCCGCGTCGTCGTCGGTCACGACGGCTCGTTCGGACGGGGAGAATAAAAGGGTCGCTCCGGGGCGTCGGTCGGAACGCGTCCGGTCAGCTCCGGAGGTCGTCCATGTGGTCGATCCGGCGCTGAACGAGATCGGCTGTACCGATGTCGTGACGGATGCGGACGCGATCGCCCGCGGCCGCCAGGGCGTCCTCCGCCTGCGCCTCGGCGGCCGCGACGGAGTCGCCGCGGCCGACGACGGCGAACGCCCGCGACGTGGTCGTGTACAGGCGCCCGTCGCGCTCGTCGACGCTGGCGTAGTAGAGGAGCGCGTCGCCCGCGTGCTCCTCGTCGACCGCGATCTCGGCGCCCGCGTCGGGGTCGGTCGGGTAGCCGTCCGGCACGGCGTACTTACAGACGGTCGCCTCGCCGGAGAAGGAGAGCTCCGGGAGCGGCTCGCCGTCGCGCGCGGCGGCGAGCACGTCGACGAACGGCGTGTCGAGTACGGGCAGCGTGTTCATCGCCTCCGGGTCGCCGAAGCGCGCGTTGAACTCGACGACCTTCGGGCCCGCGTCCGTGAGCATGAACTGGCCGTAGAGGACGCCCTTGTACTCGGGGAGCGCGTCGACGACCGCCGCTAACACGTCGACCGCGGCCTCGTAGTCGCCGTCGCGCATGAACGGCAGCGAGCGCCCCGTATCGGAGTACGAGCCCATCCCGCCGGTGTTGGGTCCCTCGTCGCCCTCGTAGGCGCGCTTGTGGTCTTGGACCGCCGGCGTCGTCCGCAGATCGCCGTCGGCGACGAACGCCTGGATCGTGAACTCCTCGCCGACGAGTCGCTCCTCCAGCACCACGCGGTCGTAGCCGGAGTCGCGGAGGTACGCCTTTGCCTCCTCGCTCGTCACCTGGTCGCCGATCACCTTCACGCCCTTCCCGCCGGTGAGCCCGGCGGGCTTGACCGCGAGGTCGCCGTCGTACTCGTCGATGTACTCGCAGGCCGCCTCCGTGTCGTCGAACACCGCGTAGTCCGGACAGCCCGGGATCGCGTGCTCCTCCATGAACTCCCGCTGGTACGCCTTGTCGGTCTCCAGCCGGGCCTCGGCGGCCCGCGGGCCGAAGGCGTACACGCCGGCGTCGTCGAGCGCGTCCGCGACCCCCGCCTCAAGCGCCGACTCCGGGCCGATGACCGCGAGGTCCGCGCCGACCTCGGTCGCGTAGTCGGCGACCGCGGCCGGATCGGTCTCGTCGATCGCCGCGAACCCGTCCGCCAACCGTCGGATCCCCGGGTTCCGAACGCCGGCGCAGGCGTACAGCGCGCAGTCGTCGGCCACGGCGCGGGCGATCGCGTGTTCGCGCCCGCCGCCCCCCACCACGAGTACGGTCTCCGTCATGCCCGACGGGTGTCCGCACGGTAGTGTAAACCTTACTCTCTATCGGGCTCGATATATGCGCGGACGTGGATAGAACTACGCCCGAAGCGGGAATCGCCCCGGTGCGGACGGCTTTTGGCCCGCCGGGCCGAATCGAGCCCATGTCACAGCCGACCGAGCGGAACCGCCTCGACGGCGAGGCGAGCCCGTACCTCCAACAGCACGCCGACAACCCCGTCAACTGGCAGCCGTGGGGCGACGAGGCGTTCGAGCGCGCTCAGGAGCACGACGTTCCGGTGTTCGTCTCCATCGGCTACTCCTCGTGTCACTGGTGTCACGTCATGGCCGAGGAGAGCTTCGAGGACGAGTCGGTCGCCGCGCTGCTCAACGAGGAGTTCGTCTCGATCAAGGTCGACCGGGAGGAGCGCCCCGACGTCGACAGCACGTTCATGACCGTCTGCCAGCTGGTCACGGGCGGCGGCGGGTGGCCGCTCTCGGCGTGGTGTACCCCGGAGGGGAGGCCGTTCTACGTCGGGACCTACTTCCCGCCCGAGCCGCGGCGGAACCAGCCCGGCTTCCGCGACCTCTGTGAACGCATCGCCGACTCCTGGAGCGACCCCGAGCAGCGCGAGGAGATGCGGCGGCGCGCCGACCAGTGGGCCGAGAGCGCGCGCGACGAGCTGGAGTCGGTGCCGACGCCGGACGCGACCGGTCCGGACGGCGAGGACGCGGCCGGTCCCGCCGGCGACGACCTGCTCGACACCGCGGCCGCGGCGGCGCTGCGCGGCTACGACGAGGAGCACGGCGGCTTCGGGAGCGGCGGCGCGAAGTTCCCGATGCCCGGGCGGATCGACCTCCTGATGCGCGCCTACGCCGGGCGCGGCCGCGACGCCCTGCTGTCGGCCGCGACCGGCACGCTCGACGGGATGGCCCGCGGGGGCATGTACGACCAGATCGGCGGGGGGTTCCACCGCTACGCGGTCGACCGCGAGTGGACGGTCCCGCACTTCGAGAAGATGCTGTACGACAACGCCGAGCTGCCGATGGCCTACCTCGACGGCTACCGCCTCGCGGGCGACCCCGCGTACGCCCGCGTCGCGAGCGAGTCGCTCGCGTTCCTCGACCGCGAGCTCCGCCACGAGGGCAGCGGCTTCTTCAGCACCCTCGACGCGCGGAGCCGACCGCCCGCGGGCCGCGGGGGCGACGACGGGGAGGGAGACGTCGAGGGCGCGTTCTACGTGTGGACCCCCGAGGAGGTCGACGCTGTCCTCGACGAGCCGGCCGCGTCGCTCGCCAAGGAGCGGTACGGGATCCGGGCAGGGGGCAACTTCGAGCGCGGCACGACCGTCCCGACGATCGCCGCGTCCGTCGAGGAGCTGGCCGCCGACCGCGACCTGTCGCCCGAGGCGGTCCGAGAGATCCTGACCGAGGCGCGCACGGAGCTGTTCGACGCCCGCGAGGAGCGCCCGCGTCCCGCCCGCGACGAGAAGGTGCTGGCCTCGTGGAACGGGCGAGCGATCTCCGCGTTCGCGCGGGCCGGGAGCGCGCTCGGCGAGACGTACGCCGAGATCGCCCGCGAGGCACTCGACTTCTGTCGCGAGCGCCTCTACGACGCCGACCGCGAGACCGGCGCGCTCGCCCGGCGCTGGCTCGACGGCGACGTGCGCGGGCCGGGGTACCTCGACGACTACGCGTTCCTCGCGCGCGGCGCGCTCGACACGTACGCGGCGACCGGCGACCCGGAGCCGCTCGGGTTCGCCCTCGATCTCGCCGACGCGCTCGTCGACGAGTTCCACGACGCCGACGACGGGACGATCTACTTCACCCGCGACCTCGACGGCGAGGCGCGAGACGGCTCCGGCGACGCCGGCGGCGAGACCGCCGACGCCGGCCCCCTCATCGCGCGGCCGCAGGAGTTCACCGACCGGTCGACGCCGTCGAGCCTCGGGGTCGCCGCCGAGACGCTCGCGCTCCTCGACGGCTTCCGGACGGACGGCGAGTTCCGCGAGATCGCCGAGCGCGTCGTGCGGACCCACGCCGACCGGATCCGCGGGAGCCCGCTCGAACACGCCTCACTCGTGCGGGCGGTCGACCTGGTCGAGACCGGCGGGATCGAGGTGACCGTCGCCGCCGACGCGGTCCCCGACGACTGGCGCGAGACGCTCGGCGAGCGATACCTGCCGGGCGCGCTGGTCGCGCCGCGGCCCGCTACAGATGCGGACCTCGACGAGTGGCTCGACCGCCTCGGCATGGCGGAGGCCCCGCCGATCTGGGCGGGCCGCGACGCGGTCGACGGCGAACCGACCGCGTACGTCTGCGAGGGCTTCACCTGCTCGCCGCCGCGGACGGACCTCGACGCGGCGCTCTCGTGGCTGGAAACGCGGGAGTCGTCCGAGTAGGCGGCCGTTCCGACCCCTCGGCCCTCGCTCCGTCGGGACCGGCCGGGTCGGCGCGTCGCGCTTAACTACCCCCGTCACCACGACCCGACCATGTACGACTTCGTCGTCGTCGGCGCGGGACCGCCGGGGTCGCGGTTCGCCCGACGCGCGGCCGAGGACGGCCGCGACGTCGTCGCCTTCGAGAAGGGGTCGGTCGGCGAGCCGCTCGCCTGCTCCGGGCACGTCTCCGACGACGTGTGGGAGTACGCCCCCGACGGCGCCCGCGACGACCTCCTCCAGAACCGGGTGTACGGGGCCCGCTTCCACGTCGGCGGTCCGGATTCGCGGTCCTACCCGTTCTACAAGCGGGAGCCGGTCTCCAACGTGATCGACCGCGTCGGGCTCGACCGAGCCCTCGCCGAGGCCGCGCGCGAGGCGGGCGCCGACGTCCGAGTGAACCACACGGTCGTCGGCGTGGAGGAGCGGGCCGACCGGGTCGCCGTGGACGTTCGGACGCCCGCGGGTGACGTGGAGCGCGTCGAGGCCCGGATGGTCGCCGGCTGCGACGGGCCCACGTCGCGGGTGCGGCGCGCGCTCGACCTCCCGGAGCCGGACGAACTGCTCCACGGCGTCCTCGGGTTCGACCCCGCGGCGGACGCGGGCGACTACGTCGACGTCCACCTCACCGCGCCGACGTTCTTCGCGTGGCGGATCCCCCGCGGCGACGCGGGCGTCGAGTACGGGCTGGCGGCGCCGCCGAGCGAGGACGTGTCGGAGATGTTCGAGCGGCTCACGGACGCCTACGGCGCGACGACCGACCGGCGCTGCTCTGGCGCCATCCCGGTCGGCCCGCCGGCGCGGACGACGAGCGACCGCGGCTTCCTGATCGGCGACGCCGCCGCGCAGACGAAGCCGTTCACCGGCGGCGGCATCCTCTACGGGATGCGCGCGGCCGACGTGGCCGCGGCGGCGATCGACCCGGCGGACCCGGAGACGCTCGCGGACTACGAGTCCGGGTGGCGCGCGGAGCTGGCCACGGAGATCCGACTCGGGAAGGCGATCAGGCGGTGTTACTCGCTCCCGGAACCGGTTCAGCGGGTCGGGCTACGGGCGCTGTCCGGCGAGATCGGCGTCCACATGGACGAGCCGTCCTCGTTCTTCTCGGCGTCGCACCTGCGGTCGCTGTTCTCGCGGGCGACCCCCCCGGAACGGATACATCCCGACGACCGGGGGGCGAAGTGACCCCGGGCGGTCGCTACTCGTCGACGACGCTCGCGAACGAGACGTTCTCGCGGACGCTCGTGATCTCGACGGTCGGCTGCTCGCCGGGCTCCGCGTCGGGAACGATGACGACGTAGCCGCGTTCGATCTTCGCGATCCCGTCGCCCTTGTCCCCGAGCGTCTCGATCGTCACGTCCCGTACCTCCCCCTCCGAGACGGGCGGGTCCGGCTGGACCGCGCCGGCGGCCCCGCGGGAGGTGGGCCGCTGGCCGTCGTCGGACGCGGTCCCGTCGGACGCGCCGTTCGTCTCGGGGACGGACGCGCCGTCGGCGTCGCCCGTCGACTCCGCCGCCGATTCGGCGCGGTCCAGGACGGCGATCCGATACGTATCGCCCACGCTGACGCTTCCGTGTTCGATCTCCGAGGTCGGGACGGTGACGACGTAGTCGTCGCCGCGGGACTCCACCCGTCCGGTGTACAGACACGCGAGAGAATCAGTAATTTCGACCATGAGCGCTATTGCGCGCACGGGGATGAAAAGCCACCTGTTCGTGCGGACGACGGGCGAAGGTAAACGTTTACCCTGTCCCGAATTAACCAACGCGGTATGAGCCGAAACTACGAGTCGCTCCACGACCCGAACGCGGAGTACACGATGCGGGAGCTCTCCGCCGAGACGATGGGGACCACGGGGACGCGCGGGGGCGGCCGCGACGTCGAGATCACTGACGTTCAGACGACGATGGTCGACGGGAACTTCCCGTGGACGCTCGTCCGCGTGTACACCGACGCTGGCGTCGTCGGCACCGGCGAGGCGTACTGGGGCGCGGGCGTCCCGGAGCTCATCGAGCGCATGAAGCCGTTCGTCGTCGGCGAGAACCCGCTCGACATCGACCGCCTCTACGAGCACCTCATCCAGAAGATGTCCGGCGAGGGCTCGATCGAGGGCGTCACTGTCACGGCCATCTCCGGCATCGAGGTCGCGCTCCACGACCTCGCCGGCAAGATCCTCGACGTGCCCGCCTACCAGCTGCTCGGCGGGAAGTACCGCGACGAGATGCGCGTCTACTGCGACTGCCACACCGAGGACGAGGCGGACCCCGAGGCGTGCGCGGACGAGGCCGAGCGCGTCGTCGACGAGCTCGGCTACGACGCGCTGAAGTTCGACCTCGACGTGCCGAGCGGCTTCGAGAAGGACCGCGCGAACCGCCACCTCCGCCCCGGCGAGATCCGCCACAAGGCGGAGATCGTCGAGAAGGTCACCGAGCGCGTCAAGGACAAGGCCGACGTCTCCTTCGACTGCCACTGGACGTTCTCGGGCGGCTCCGCGAAGCGCCTCGCGGACGCCATCGAGGAGTACGACGTGTGGTGGCTCGAAGACCCCGTGCCGCCGGAGAACCTCGAGGTCCAGGAGGAGGTCACGAAGAGCACGACCACGCCGATCACGGTCGGCGAGAACCGCTACCGCGTCACCGAGCTGCGCCGCCTCATCGAGAACCAGGCGGTCGACATCGTCGCGCCCGACCTGCCGAAGGTCGGCGGCATGCGCGAGACGCGCAAGATCGCGGACGTGGCGAACCAGTACTACGTCCCGGTCGCGATGCACAACGTCGCCTCGCCGATCGCGACGATGGCGGCGGCCCACGTCGGCACCTCCATCCCGAACTCGCTCGCGATCGAGTACCACTCCTACGAGCTGGGCTGGTGGGAGGACCTCGTCGAGGAGGACGTGATCGAGGACGGCTACATCGAGGTGCCGGAGCAGCCGGGTCTCGGGCTCACGCTCGACATGGACACCGTCGAGGAACACATGGTCGAGGGCGAGACGTTGTTCGACGAGGAGTGAAACGATTCGTCGAACTCGATAGGCGAGCGGAGCGAGCCTATCGGTGTTCGACGAGGCGGAAGCCGAAGTCGAGCCCAAAAATCTCCAATTTTCGCAGTTCGACGAGGCGGAAGCCAGATCGTACTCGATAGCTGAGCGGGTGCGCCCCCGTCGACGGGTGCGTGAATGAGCATTTATTTTACCGTTCCCCGCGAGGAACGCATTATGTCGTCCCCCGACGATAGCGACCCCTCCCAAGTAGCGACCCGGGCGAAACAGACCGGCCAATCCCTGTACTCGCGCGCGTACGATTCGCTGATCACGGGCGTCGCGATCATGATCCCCGTCGTCGTGACGCTGTACATCGTCAGCATCGCGATCGGGTTCGTTCGGAACGCGCTGGACCCGCTCATTCGGGTCCTGCGGTGGGCCGGTCTCATCCAGCGCATCGAGTCGGGCGGATTCGTCCAGCTGCTCATCGAGATCGGGATCTACGCCGACGTCGTGGCGTTCGTCTCCGAGCTCATCGCGATCGCGGTCCTCGTGCTCGTCATCGCCGTCGTCGGGGTCGTGGGACGCAACCGCTACGGGCAGCGGGTCGTGGACGTCTTCGATCTGGTGGTGTCTTCGATCCCGGGCGTCGGAACGGTGTACAAGAGCTTCCGGCGGATGGGAGACGTGGTTCTCGACGAGCAGGACGACAAGTTTCAGGAGGTGAAGCTCGTCCAGTGTTTCGACGAGAACGTCTACGTGCTCGGGTTCAAGACCGGCGAGGCCCCGGTGACGATAGAAGAGTCGACCGGTCACGAGGAGATGGTCTCGATGTTTCTGCCGTTGGCGCCAAATCCCGTGACCGGTGGCCTGTTGACGTACATCCCGCAGTCGGACGTTTACGACATAGACCTGACCATCGAAGAGGGGATTCAGAGCGTCCTCACGAGCGGTGTCGCGACCGACCAAGGCGCCTCGGGGACTCTCAACATCGGCCTCGAAGAGCTACAGAACTCACAGCGGTACCAAGACATTCGCAGCGCGGTGGTCACGACCGACTACGACGACGACGACCGGGAGTAGGCGCGGCGACTCTGATGGCCCGGGAGGGTCTGTTGTACCGCGAGGGAGCGAGCGTTCGACGACCGGCGCCCGCCGGTCGCTTCGGACCTCGACGCCGCCGCGTCGTCCGACGATCAGCGCCCCCGTCACGGCCGTTAGTCGAGCGCGTCAGCTCCGTTTCACCACCCGATCGAGTCCGACGGGCCGTAGCCCGCGCCGGGCGAGTTCGGCCTCGACCTCCCGCACCCGGGGCGCGATCGCGTCCGGCTCGTGGCTGTCGGTCCCGACGGTCACGTCGACGCCGGCGTCGACGAGCCGGTCGAGGAACGGGGGCGCCGGGTGGAACTCGCCGTAGTCGTCCAACAGGCGGCCGGCGTTGATCTCGGGGACGGTCCGCGAGTCCCGGAAGGCGTCCGCGACGGCGGCGTAGTGGTCCTCGGTCGCGAACCCGCGGAGGTGCGGGTTGCGCTCGACCAGGTCCGGGTGCGCCGCGATCGCGAACAGCTCCGAGTCGATCAGGGCGACCAGCTTCTCGAAGTAGCGGTCGACCAACTCGCGCCGCTCCGACTCCGGCTTGTCCGCGAAGCGGGACCGCGTGTGGACGTTCGCGCCGTCGAGCTCGTGGACGCTCCCCACCGCGTAGTCGAAGCCGGCGTCGTCGAGGAACTCGGCGATAGCCCCCTCGTGGGCGGGGTCGTAGTCCATCTCGGCGGCGTCGAACACGTCGACGTCGACCTCGTCGCGGACCGCCTCGATCGCCTCCCGGCGCCGCTCGTAGGTCAGGTCGAGATTGAACCCGAACGCGCGCTTGTACCGCCGCGCGGTCGGGGCCGGCGAGACGTTACAGTGGTCGGCGAGGCCGATCCCGTCGAGCCCGGCGTCCGCTGCCGCCTCGACCATCCATCGCAGGAACGCCCCGTCCGAGTAGTTCGTGTGGGCGTGGAAGTCGTACACGGAGGGCCTTCGTGGCGAGGCGACTCGAAGGTTCGGGTCACACGTGACGCGGTGTCGCGCCTCTCCACGGCGCTTCTCCACGTAACCCGCCTCGTCCGCTCTCACGTCTCGTTCCCCGGACGGTCGCAGTCTACCCACAGCATAATCCGCGAAACCTGTTGAAAGTTCATTTAGAAAATTTTTTGCTGCTGATGTTTAATTGTATGAGGCATGGGGACAAGTAACAAGACCCGGTGCCGCGTGGTCGACGACGAGTCCCGCCCGCTGGCGGGGCGCGTGGTCGTAGGAGAACGGCCGGGCGAGGGGGGCGAACCGGTCGGCCACTGGACCACCGACGACGACGGCGGATTCGTCGTCGAGACGGACGGCGGCGTCGACGACGTCTCGTTTACGGTTCGCAACCCCGCACGCGGCGGCGCGGAGGAGCCCGTGCGACGGCGGCGGACCCCGGACGACGCCGAGCACGCGCTCCACCTCACGGTGAAGGCGCGCCGGATGACGGTCCACGGCGGTATCGAACACCGGGGGATGAACGAGGCGGCCCAGACCGCGGCGGGGCCGGTCCGGAGCCACCGGTTCCACACGCAGTTCCCCGAGTTGGAGCCCTACGAGCGCAGCGAGGCGTTCCTGCGGACGCTCGGAGGCACGGGGGGCGAGGCGGGCGCGCCGATGATGGAACCCGCGGACGCTCCGGTCGGCGAGGCGGAGACCCCGGCCGGGTACGGGATCTTCGGCCAGTTCGTCGACCACGACATCACGTTCGACCCGACCTCCGACATCGACCGGCGGAACGACCCGGCCGCGCTGCGGAACTTCCGCACGCCGGCGCTCGACCTCGACTCGCTGTACCGGACGAACGCCGAGGCCGCGCCGTTCCTGTACGACCACGAGCGGGACGAGCGCAAGCTGCTCACCGGCGAGGCGGGCGCGCCGGACGCGGCGGAGGGCGGCGGGCTCTCGGGGCTTCCCGGGACCGACCTCCAGCGTAACGATCAGGGCGTCGCGCTGATCGGCGACCCGCGAAACGACGAGAACGTCGTCGTCTCGCAGCTCCAGCTCGCGTTCGTGAACTTCCACAACCGCGTCGTCGACCACCTCCGGGGCCCGGGCGCCGACCTCGTCGAAGGCGGCGAGTCGGTCCTCGAAGCCGCCCAGCGGCTCGTCAGATGGCACTACCAGTGGGTCGTGCGCCACGACTTCCTCCCGCGGATCTGCGACCGGTACGTCCTCGACGACATCGAGGACCGCGGCCGGCAGTTCTTCGTGCCGCCGGGACGAACGCCGGCCATCCCGGTCGAGTTCGGCGGCGCCGCCTACCGCTTCGGGCACAGCATGATCCGCCACGCGTTCGACGTCAACGACGAGGTCGGCGAGGTGCCGCTGTTCCCCACCGGCCCGGGCGACGGCCGGAACCTCCGCGGCGGCCGACCGGTGCCGAGCGACCTCGTCGTCGACTGGTCGCGGCTGCTCGACGCCGGCGACGGGGACTTCCAGCCGGGTCGGAAGATCGAACCGCTGCTCGCGCCGACGCTCTTCGAACTCCCGTTCGGGGGCGAGCCGTCCCTCGCGGTCCGGAACCTCCGCCGGGGCGAGGCGCTCGGACTCCCCTCCGGGCAGGACGTGGCCGCACGGATGGGGAACGATCCGATCCGCAACGAGGCGTTCGGCCACGACTCGGGGATCATGGAGGCGCTGCGGGCCCACGAACGCGGCGCCGACCCCGACTCGCCGCTGTGGTACTACGTGCTCGCGGAGGCGGAGTTCCAGCAGGACGGCGAGCGCCTCGGCGCGGTCGGCAGCCGCATCGTCGCCGAGACGCTCATCGGGCTGATCGAGGCCGACGAGACCGCCTACCCGAACGCCGCGCCGGACGACTGGGAGCCGAGCCTCCCGCAGCCGACGGCGACGGCGGGCTACACCCTCGCCGACATCACGGCGTTCGCGGCCGAGGCGCGGCCGGACGGCCTCGTGATCGACGCGATCGATCCGGGCCCGGGCGCCGGGGGCGACCCGCTCGACGAGTCGGTGACGCTCCGGAACGCCGCCGCCGAGCCGATCGACCTGTCGGGGTACGCGATCGACCTCGGCGGGCAGCGCGACGACCTGCCCGACGCGACGCTCGACCCTGACGAGACGCTGACGGTCCACATCGGCCCGGGGACCGACACCGCCGCCGACCACTACCTCGACCGCGGCGCGCCGGCGCTCAACGACGCCGGAGAGACCGTCGCGGTCTTCGACCCCGATGGCGAGCGGTCGACGCGCCGGCGGTACGTCGGGTGAGTCGGTCGCGACGCGCCGACGGGGCGCGGTACCGACGCGCCGACTCGGACGCGGCCCGACCCGCGTCACCGCCCCCCGCCGACGACCGCGTTTGCGGAGATGACGAGGAACGCGAGCCCGGACATGCCGGCGATGACGGCGAACGACGCGGCCCAGCCGAGCAGGTCCGCGACGAGGCCGACGCCCACCGAGCCGGCCGAGCCGATCACGGTGTAGACGGTCCGGATCAGGCCGAACCCGGCGCCCCGCTCCGCGTCGCCGAGCGCGTCCATGAACCGCGGGTCGATGGCCGAGAAGAAGCTCGACCCGAGGCCGGCGAGGAAGACGGCGACGCTGAGCCCCGCGACCGCGGGGAGCGCCGGGAGCCCGACCGCTGTCGGGAGCCGCAGGAGGCCCGGGAGCGCGACCAGCGCGCCGAGGCCGAGCGCCCCGCCGAGGAGGGCCGCGGCGATGCTCGCGTCGCGGCCCAGCCGGTCGGAGAGCCGCCCGAGCCCGACCTGCGCGCCGGCGCGGACGACGAAGAACGCCGAGAAGACGCCGCCGGCGAAGCCGGGCGAGTACCCGCGGAGCTCGACGAGGAACGTCGGAAGGAAGGAGATGACGCCCTGCGCGACGTACGTGCCGAGCGTCGCGACCGCGAGCGGGACGAGGACCTCCCGGCGCCCGACCAGTTCGAGCAGCGGCGCGAGCCGGAGCCGCTCGGCCATCGGCTGCTCCGGGCGCCGCGGCTCGGTCGGGCGCACGCGGCGCGCGAACAGGGCGAAGATGGGGACGCCGACGAGCGCGGCCAGCGCGACGCCGGGCCGCCAGCCGTAGCGGAACCCCACCCACGTCGCGGCCACCGGCGCGACCAGCCCCGCGAGCGGCCCGCCGAGCGAGTGGATCCCGACCGCGGTCCCGAGGTCGTCGAACGTCCGCGAGAGCAGCGTGGTCGCTACCGCGTAGTGGAGCCCCGCCGCGAGCCCGAGCAGCACCGCGGCCAGCACGAACGCGGGGAAGACCGGTACGACGGCGAGCAGGAGGCTCGTCGCGGTCGTCCCGCCGACGGCGACGAGGATCACGCGGCGCTCGCCGTACCGGTCGGCGAGGATGCCGCTCGGGAACTGCGAGAGCCCGTAGGCGAACCACATGCCGGAGAGCGCGACCCCCACCGCGGTGTTCGACACGCCGAAGTCGTCGATGATCAGGGGGACGACCGGGCTGATCGCCAGCCGGGCGAAGTACGTGACGAAGAACGCCAGCATACACAGGGTCAACACCGCGTGGCGGTACCGCCAGTTCATCCGACAGTCACGGGCGTGTCGTCGGGGCGGTCGCCGGTCAACGCTTTCGATCCCGACGGGGCGCGGAACGCCGTAGCGGGGGTTTCTGGCGAGCGGGACTCACCCGAGGGCGGCCGGGTCCACGCGGCTCCCGACCCACAGCAGCGTGAGCAGCAGGCCGCCGACCGAGGCGGGCAGGAACCACTGGAACGCGGCGAGCAGCCCCGCGGAGGCCTGTACGCCGATCACCGCGAGGAGCGTGGGGCCGCAGCAGGCGAACCCGTAGAGGACCCCTGGGACCCCCGCGACCGCGCCCGCGCCGGCCCCGATCCGGCACGCCGACGGCCCGCGCCACGCGACGACGGAGACGGCGAGGGTGACGCCGACGAGCGCCGCGAGCCCGAGCCCGAGCGCGGCGTTGACCGGGGCGAAGAGGTACTCGACCGGCCCGACGGAGAGCAGCGCCACGGGCTCGTACTGGAACGGTGCGACGCGGCGGAGGGCGAGCGCGCCCGGCGTCTCCGCGACGACGAGGTCGAACCGAGGGGGCGCGCCGCCGCTCGCGCCGGCGCGGACCCCGAGGTGGCCGAGCCCGACGTGGTACGCGAGGAGGTACGCGACCGCGACGACCGCGGCGGTCGCGCGGCCGTCGCGTCGACCGAGAGACGCGCGCACGGCGAACGCCGTCCGCCGGCCGAGCCCGACGAGCCACTCACGCGGGGCCTCGGTCGGCGCGGCGGTCTCAGCGGCCATACCCGGCCCAGGTGTGGTCGCCGACGAACGCGGTGTCGGGGTAGAACCCGGCCCAGGCGAACCACATCGCGTCGAACGCGAGTACGCGGTCGAGCGGAAGGTCCGCGGCGGCCAGTCCGCCCTCGCCCCCGACCCTGTACCCGTCGCCGTCGGTCGCGACCGCGGCCCCGTCCGGGTTCCGGTAGACGTGCCCGGTCGAGAGGGCGGGCTCGGCCACGGCGACGACGGCCCCCCCGTCCCCGCCGACGGTCCCGGTCAGGACCCGCTCGTCGAGGAGGGTGGCCTTGTCGAACGCGACGGCGCCGTCGGCGGTGCGCGCCCCGACGACGACGGACTTCGGGTGGCCGTCCTCCGTCGACGCCAGCGGCGGGAACAGCGTCCCGTTCCGGGCGTAGTAGCCGTTCACCGGGGCGTAGCTCCCGTACGGGTCGCTGTCGTAGCGGCGGACGTGGCCGGTCGCCTCCGTCATGACGAGCGAGCCCGGCCGTCGCGCGGCCCACTCGCTCGCGGTCGTCCACACGACCCGGAACTCGTCGAGCGTCGCGCCCGCGAGCGGGCCGTCGATCGCGGTCGCGAGCATCTGCGGCCACCAGCTGTCGGTGGCGCGGTCGTACATGATCAGGTTCGAGTTGACCAGCCGGCCCGACACGCCGAACGTCGTGTCGCCGCGCCGGAACCCCTGTGCCGTCCCGGTGAGCGGGCAGTAGGTGACCGCGATCGGTTCGCCGGCGATCTCGTCGTTGACGATCTCGTGGTGCGAGAGGATCCGCCGGGGGTACGCCCTCGCCTCGCCGTCGCGGACGACGCCGAACACCGGCTCGTCGGCCGCGAGGTCCGCGTCCGCGATCGGCCGGAACTGCGGGTCGTCGACCGACGGGATCCCGTCTTTGCCGACGCCGCCGTCGAGCGACTCCGACAGGAGCGACGCCGGCTCGTACGCGAGGTGGTACTCGGTTTCGACGGTGGGCGGCGGGCTCCCGTCGCCGCCGGACGCCCCGTCGCTCGACGCCCCGGCCGACTCCCCGTCGCGGTCGGCCCCGCTCGTCGCTCGACCGCCGAGACAGCCGGCGACGGCGGCGCCGACGGCCGCGAGTCCGGACAGCGCCGCGCGCCGAGTTCGATTCATGCCCCTGTCTCCGTCTTCGACCGTATAAAGCCCGAAGCGTAGGTGTGAATTGCACGCACACCCGCCCGGCGCGGGGCGGTTCTCGGGCGCCCCGCGGTACCGGAGCGGGCCGAGGCCGCCGGGGAGAACCGGCTGCCGGGACCGGCTGACGGCTACTCGTGACCGCTCTGCGAGCCGCCGCGCAGCCGCTCGGCGATCGCCGCGCCCGCCGTCCGAGGGTCGGCCTCGCGCACTGTCACGGGGTCGCCGACCGCCACGCGGCCGGGCTCGACGACGGTACAGCAGAGCCCGCCGCGCTCGCGCAGCGCGGCCGCGATCCCGTCGGCGCCGGCGAGCGATTCGAGGCGCGCGCAGGGCGGACGGCGGCGCGTCGGCCGCAGGAGCGCGTCGCCGACGGCCACCGTCGCGCCGAGCAGCGGGTCCAGTCCGCCCCCGAAGCCGTCGACCACCACGTTCCGCCGGTGTCGACCGTCGCGGAGGTCGACCCCGGTCTCCTCGCGGACGGCGGCGAGCGCCGCCGCGGAGACGAGCGTCACCGCGCAGCCGTCCAGCTGGAAGTGACCGTCCCCGCGGCGGTAGCGGTCCCCCTCGACCCCGTCGGGACGGACGTCGACCGCGTCCCGACCGACCGGCGGCGCGCCCCCTTCCGGGGCCGTGACGAGCGACGCGACGCGACCGGTCTCGTCCGGTCCGCGGGGCCCGAGGTCGCCCCCGGCTCGGCCGTCGCGGCCATCCTCGGCCGGCATCACGGGCCCCCGAGGAGGGTCGCGTCGTCGGGCCTCAGCCACTCGCGGTGGAGGTAGTAGACCGCGGCGACAGGCGGGGCCGGGAGCGCGGCGAGGGCGTAGATCCACTTGAACAGTCCCAGGTCGGCGACGCGCCGCTCGGCCAGCGAGAGCGAGTCGAGCAGCAGCGTCGCGGTCGCCAGCGGCGCGAGGAGGTAGCCGTGCGCGAAGGCCACGGCCGCGCCGACGGGGGTCGACGGCGTCAGGAACGCCCAGTCGAGCGCGTACAACAGCGTCCAGCCGACGACGGCCGCGGCGAGCGCGGCGAGCCACGGCCCGTCGAAGCGCCGATCCTGCGGGTCGGTCGGGTCCGCGTCCGGCGCGGCCGTCGTCGAGTCGCGGGTGCTCACGGGGGCCCTCGGCGCCGCGCGCTAATCAACGTCCGGGTGCCCGCGGACGCGACGGTCGTCGGCGCCCGAGCGTCGCCGCGGTGCGGGGCGCTCACTCGTCGAAGGTGCCGGCGGTGAGGTACCGCTCGCCGCTGTCCCAGAAGACGGTGACGACGAGGGGTTCGGCGCCCGCGTACGCCCCGGCCTCGCGCAGTTCCGCCGCCACGTTCCTGGCCGCGAGGTTGGAGGCTCCGGACGACTGGCCCACCAGAATTCCCTCCTCGCGGGCGAGCCGCCGGCACTCGGCCTCCGCGTCCGCGAGCTCGACCGTGTGTACCTCGTCGATCAGGTCGACGTCGAGGTTCGGCGCGACGAACCCCGGTCCCATCCCCTGGAAGCGGTCGTCGCCCGGCGGGTCGCCGGAGAGGACGGCGTTGTCCGCGGGCTCGACGGCGTCGATGCGCACGTCCGGGAACGCCTCCCGCAGTCGGCGGCCGATCCCGGAGAGGGTGCCGCCGGTACCGACACCGGCGACGAGGGCGTCGACGGTGCGGTCGCCAACCTGATCGAGGATCTCCGGCCCCGTCGTCTCGTAGTGCGCGCGGGGGTTGGCGGGGTTCTCGAACTGCCGCAGCTGAACGGTGTTCGGCTCCGCTTCGAGATCGTCCGCGCGCTCCTTCGCGGCCGAGATGTCGCCGTCGACGAGCTCGACGGTCGCGCCGTACGCCTTCATCAGGCGCCGGCGCTCGATCGACTTCCCCTCCGGGATCACGAGCGTGACGTCGTAGCCGCGCGCCGCGCCCGCCATCGCCAGCCCGATGCCGGTGTTGCCCGAAGTGGGCTCGACGATGCGGTCGCCCGGCTCGATCTCGCCGGCCGACTCGGCGGCCTCGATCATGTACAGCGCGGGACGGTCCTTCGCCGAGCCGCCCGGGTTCCGGGACTCGACCTTCGCCGCCACGGTCGTTCCCGCGGGCGCGTCGACCCGCACCAGCGGCGAGCCGAGCGTCGACAGGATGTCGTCGTCCATTACCCGATCCGAGGCGACCGCGACCCAAAGGCCCCGCGGACTGCGGCAATCGATGTCGGCCGCGAACCGCCGAGGGCTCGTCTTGCCACCGACGCACCGTTTAGGTGCCTCCGCGACCTACCTCCGCAAAATGACGCTCGAAACGCTCGCGCCCGCCGACCTTGACGCGGACGCGTTCGACGAGTCCGTGCTCGAAGCGCTCGGAGCCGACGACTACGTCTTCAAGGTGTGGGGCGGCGACTGGTGCGGCGACTGCGGACGCCAGCTCCCCGAGTTCGGCGCCGCGCTCGCGGCCGCCGGGGTCCCGGACGACCGCATCCGGGAGTTCCCGGTGACGAAGGGGCCGGACGGGAAGGAGGGCGAGTTAGTCGAGGAGTACGGGATCGAGCTGATCCCGACCGTCGTCGTCGAGTCGCCCGAGGGCGAGGAGCTCGCGCGGTTCGTCGAGGAGGCAGAAGTCTCCATCGCGGAGTTCCTGGCCGAGCGGCTCGCGGATGTCGAAGCGACCGCCTGACCCTTTTCTCGCCGCTCAGTCGGCTCTCGCGTTCATGTCGAACGCGTAGTAGAGCGCGGTCATCGTGACGCCCATCGCGACCGCCTGAAATGTCATGGAGGTGTCGGATAGGACGCCGACCACGAGGACCGACGCCGTCGCGATCACGCCGGTGACGACGGCGTACCGGAACCGGGAGAGGCCGCGCGCCCAGTCGTCGGCGCGTCGGTACAGCTGTCGGGGACCTGCCATATGCGGTCATCTCCAGCCCGAGGGAAGTGCCTTCGGGTCCGGGCGCCGCGCGGCTGGGGAGCGCTAAAGTCGGTTCGGCGTCGACCACGGGCATGGCACGCGTCACGGTCTGGAACGAGTACCGTCACGAGCGCGAGAGCGACGTCGTCGCCGACGTCTACCCGGAGGGGATCCACGCCGTCGTCGCGGACGCGCTCCGCGAGGGCGGCCACGAGGTCCGCACGGCGACGCTCGACGAGGGGCCGGAGCACGGGCTCACCGAGGCGGTCCTCGACGACACCGACGTGCTCGTCTGGTGGGGCCACGCTGCCCACGACGAGGTGTGCGACGCGGTCGTCGACCGCGTCCACGAGCGCGTCCTGAACGGCACGGGCCTGATCGCGCTTCACTCCGCGCACTACTCGAAGATATTCAGGCGGCTGATGGGCACCAGCTGCTCGCTGAAGTGGCGCGAGGCCGCCGAGCGCGAGCGCCTGTGGACGATCGAACCGGGCCATCCCATCGCGGAGGGGATCGGCGAGTACGTCGAGCTGGCGGAGACCGAGATGTACGGCGAGCGGTTCGACGTGCCCGCGCCCGACACGCTCGTGTTCACCTCTTGGTTCGAGGGGGGTGAGGTGTTCCGATCCGGCTGCTGCTACCGCCGCGGGAGCGGGAGGGTGTTCTACTTCCGACCCGGCCACGAGACGTACCCGATATACGACGACGAGGACGTTCGACAGGTCCTTCGGAACGCGGTCGAGTGGGCGGCGCCGGGCGACGGCCCCGCGCCCGAGTTCGGCAATTCGGAGCCGGTCGCGGATATCGACACGAGCGACGACCGGACGGTTCACTGATCGGCACGAGCGCCCGCGGAGAAATCGACGAGCCGGCGGCTCAACGGCGTAGAGCGACCGCCGCTACGGCGCGGACGTTGAAAGGCGACCGCCTCGCGCGAACGCAAGACGACCGGTGGTGTCGCACGCCGGCGGCCGGTCGAGTTGCCCTCGGCCGGCCGGGTATATAACCCCTCGTTTACTCCGGGCGGTGGACCTCGCCGTCGCGCGAGTCGGCGTCCTTCCGGCGGAGCGCGGCGGCAGCGTTGTTCGCGTCGTAGCCGAAGAACACGTCCTTCGCGTACGTCTCGGCCACCTCGGCGGCGTGGATCAGGTCGTCGACGTCGACCTCGACCGCGTACAGCTCCAGCGAGAACGGCGTCTCCGGCGGCGCGCCGTGGAGGTCGTAGTCGCCGCCGAGCCGCGAGCGGAACCCCCGGGCGATGGTCTCCAGCCAGTAGGTCGTCGCGTACTCGGTGTCGTACAGCGGGACGACGAACTCGTCGACGTGGTCGGCGAGCCGGTCGAGGTCGAGGCCGGCGCGCTCGTAGAGGTGGTCGGGGTAGGGGTCGGGGTACAGCGTGAGCAGGAGCCGTCCGGGGACGAGGTCGGCCGCCTCGGCGACGAACTCGGTGATCACGTCGGCGCGCCAGTCGGCGAAGTCGTCGCGGTCGCTCTCGGCGAACAGGCGCTCGCAGCGGTCGCAGTGACAGAACCCCTCGCGGGGGAACCCGATGTCGTCGAGGCGAACGTCGGCGTTCGCGTCCGCGCAGTCCGCGATTATCTCGAACAGGCCCTCGCGGTACTCGGGGTGCGTCGGGCAGATGTACGCCCAGTCGAAGTACTCGCGGTCGCGGGTCGCCGGCTCGCCGCGCTCGTCCACCGGGACGAGGTCCTCGTTCTCGCTCGCGGCGGCGTTGTCGCCGAAACACGACACCATGTTCACGGCGTTCGGCAGCGGCTCGGCCGCCCGGCCGGTGACGTCTTTGACCTCGTAGAAGCCGAGGTCGAACGGCTCCATCTCGACCTCGTCGGCGTTGCGCGTGACGACCCCGTACATGGCTTCAGCTACGTGGCTGGTCGGTAAAAACGGACGGTCTCGCCGCGGTCCGCTGGGGAGGCGGCCGCCGCGCGATGCGGATCGCCGAGCGGTGCGGTTCGGGGGCGATGCGGTCCGCGGAGGGCGCGGGCGCGGCGCCGCGGCGTTACTCGACTTCGACCGGCTGCTTGTCGCCGGCGAAGAGGAAGTACGCGAGCGCGACGAGCGACAGCACGAGGACGAGCTTGGCTTTCTTGCTCATGTTATATGGTTCGTGCGGCGGGCGCTAAAACTTACCGGAGGGCGCGCGTGAGAGACGGCCGCACGCCGACCCCCGGTCGGCGACTCAGACGTCGATGTGCTCGGCGATGTCGGACCGCAGGATCGTCGCGCAGTAGTCGCAGCGCACGCCGTCGGCGACCACGTCGAAGCGGGTCTCGACCGGCTCGCCGGCGTTCGTGATGCAGTTGCGGTTCGGACAGGAGAGCACCCCGGTCACGCCGTCGGGACGAGTGACGCGGTTCTTCTCGACCACCTCGAAGTCGCGGACGATGTTGATCGTCGCCTCCGGCGCGATGAGCGAGAGCACGTCGACCTCGGACTGCGACAGCTCCCGGTCCTCGACCTTCACGATGTCCTTGCGGCCGAGCCGGTCGGAGGGGACGTTCATCCCGACGGAGACGCCGAACCCCTCGGCGCCGTCGATGCCGAGGATGGCGAGGACGTTCAGCGCCTGCCCGGCCTCGACGTGGTCGATGACGGTGCCGTCGCGGATCTTCGAGACGCGGAGCTCGTGCTCGCTCATCGGTCCACCTCCGGCCCCTCGTCGGGGTCGGCGTTCTCTAAGAGGGTGTCGAGCAGCGCCATCCGGACCGGGATGCCGTTGTGGGCCTGCTCGAAGTAGCGCGCGTGGTCCGTCTCGTCGACGTCGGGCGCGATCTCGTCGACGCGCGGGAGCGGGTGCATGACGGTGAGGTCGTCGGCGGCGGCGTCGAGCGTCTCGGCGTCGATCCGGTACTCGCCGGCGACGCGGTGGTACTCGTTCTCGTCGGGGAACCGCTCCTTCTGGATCCGGGTGACGTAGAGCACGTCCAGATCGTCGAGGACGGGCGCTAAGTCCTCGTGCTCGCGGATCTGCGCGCCCGTCTCGTGCAGGTCGAAGCGGACCGACCGCGGGAGCCGTAGCGACTCGGGGCTGATGAAGTGCTGGTTGGCGTCGAACTCGGTGAGCGCGGCCGCCAGCGAGTGGACCGTCCGGCCGTACTTCAGGTCGCCCATGATCCCGATGGTGAGGTCGTCGAGCCCGTGGTCCTCGCGGATCGTGTGGAGGTCGAGCAGCGTCTGGGAGGGGTGCTGGCCCGCGCCGTCGCCGGCGTTGACGACGGGGACGTCCACGCGCTCGCCGGCCAGCGTCGCGGCGCCCTCGCTGGGGTGACGCAGGACGAGGGCGTCCGCGTACCCCTCGATGACGCGGACGGTGTCGGACAGCGACTCGCCCTTGGAGACGGACGAGGAGTCGACGTCGCCCATGTCGATGGTGTTCATCCCGAGGCGCTTCGCCGCGCTGTCGAAGCTCATCCGCGTCCGCGTGCTGGGCTCGAAGAAGCAGAGCGCGAGCACGCGACCGGCGTGCCGGTCCGCGTAGGCGGCGGGGTCGTCGGCGACCGCTCGGGCCCGGTCGAGCACGGCCTCGATGTCATCCCGCGAGAGCTGGGTCGCGGTGATGAGGTGGTCCTGTCGCATCGTCTGAGATGGGACTCGGCAGTATCTTGAATCCCTCGGCTCCGGCCGCAGCGCGGGTATTCACGGACGTGGGCACCGGCGAGACGACCGTTTCGATATCCGTAACGCCGCCCCGATCGCACGGACCGGCGACCGGGTCGAGCGCCGACCGCCGCCGATCATAAGGCGCCGCGGACCGAACCGATCCGCATGTCCGAGAATGATCCGGCCGACCTGCTGCCGAACGACCGCGTGAAGCAGAGGGCGCTCGACGGCGACGTGACGCAGCTCCACCGCGGGAACCGCTACGGCGACGAGGGCGACACCTTCGAGGTCGACGGCGTCGCGTTCGAACTGACGGAGGTCACCGAGCGCACGCTCGGCGACATGACCGACGAGGACGCGAAGCGGGAGGGGTCGCCCTCGCTGGAGGCGTACAAAGAGCGGATGGTCCGCGCGCACGGCGGCAGCTTCGAGTGGGACGACGACGCCGACGTGGTGCGACACCGCTTCGAGCGCGTCGACGAGTAGCTGACCGACAAGTAGCGGACCGATCACCGGACGGCGACCGGCGGCCGCCGAGCCGACTCAGTCGTCGTCCGCGGCCGCGCCGTCGCCCTCTCCCGCGGCGGTCGCCGCGTCGTCCTCGATGCTCGGCGGGTACTTCCCGCGGTCGAGCTTCAGGTCCGACTGCGGGCGGGCCATACAGGTGAGCGCGTACTCCTCGGCCTCCTCGTCGGTGAGGCCGCGGGCCGCGGGCTGGGTCACCTCGCCCTCGACGATCTCCGCCGAGCAGGCGAGACACATCCCGACGCGGCAGGAGTACTCCTGGGCGATCCCCTCGTCGAAGCAGGCGCTGAGGATCGTCTCCGTGTCGGCCACCTCGATCGTCTCGCCGGTGCCGACGAACTCGACGGTGTACTTGGTCATGGCGCCGAGTACCCGCCGCCCCGTCAAAAAGGGTTCCCCTCAATCTCGTCGCCGTCTCGGGAACGGAAGCGAGTGAGAGAGATAGTGAGTTATCTGGGACAAGTTAATTCCTCTATTTCGGTTTTTTTTATAAACGGGGCAACTATCCCACCCCATCGATGGTCCTCGCACCCTCAGCGACGCAGCTACCGACGTATCGGATCTGGGGCGCTACTGTCGCCCGCGACGAACTGCTCTTGTTGGCGACGCTGCTCGTCCTGTGGGCGACACTCGGCAGATGGGTGTATAAAGACGCGAAGGACAGAGGCAGCGACTGAGCGTGGCAATGGGGGTTCGGCACTCCGCTAACGGTGATCGCGGGGTTGGACGTGATGCTGCTGGTTGTCGTGATTTATTTGCTAGTCCGTGAATCGGCGTAGAGTGACCTGCCGTCGGGTCGTAACCTCGATTTCGGTGCTGACATTTTTAAATATACACACGCAACTGTGTACTGTAATGTCGACGAAAACGATCTCGCTCGACGAAGAGGCCTACGAGCGGCTCAAATCGCACAAGCGGGAGGGTGAGTCGTTTTCCGACGTGGTCAAACGGATCGCCGGTGAGCGATCGTGGACGGAAGTCGCAGGAATTCTCTCCGAAGAGGAGGGCGACGAGCTCGAATCTCTCGTGGAGGAGGGGCGGTCTCGTTCTCGCGACCGGCGCGAACAGATCGACGCAGATGTACGGGACGTCGAATGATCGAGGACACCGCCTTCATCATCGACGTTCTACACGACGATCGGGACGCAGTCCGATACCTCGATCTCATCGAACGGGAGAATCGTCCCGAGAAGATCTCCTCGATAACGGTACTCGAACTGTACGAAGCGGTTCCACAGTTGAACGCTCCTGAAGAGCGCCGACAAGCGATCCTCGACGTGCTCGACACGCGCCACGCGGTCGTCGCCGACGAGACCGTAATGCGAAAGGCCGGGAAGATCTCCGGCTCGCTTCGCGCTCGGGGTGAGGAGATCGACAGAGAGGATTGTATCATCGGGGCGACAGCGCTTTTGAACGACGAGCCGGTCGTGACCCGCAACCGCGATCACTTCGAGCGCATCGACGGCCTCGACGTCGAGACGTACTGAGCGCTCGTCGACGGCTGTCGGTTCCCTCCCACCTATCGCAACGACTAATCCCCCGCCGGACGCTTCCCGAGGTATGACCGGCAAGGCCACCGCGCGAGCCCACCCGATCCAGGGGCTCGTCAAGTACCACGGCATGCGGGACGCGGAGCTTCGGCTCCCGTACCACGACAGCATCAGCCTCTGTACCGCCCCGACCGCGACGACGACCACCGTCGAGTGGCGGCCCGACGCGAGCGAGGACACCTACGTCATCGGCGGCGAGGAGGTCGACGGGCGCGCCGCCGAGCGCATCGACATGGTGGTCGACCACGTCCGCGACCTGGCCGGGGTCGACGCCGCGGTCCGGCTGGAGAGCGAGAACTCCTTCCCGTCGAACATCGGCTTCGGTTCCTCGTCGTCCGGGTTCGCGGCCGCCGCGCTCGCCCTGACCGAGGCCGCCGGGCTCGACATGACGCTCGCCGAGGTCTCCACGGTCGCCCGCCGCGGCTCCTCGTCGGCGGCGCGCTCGGTGACGGGCGCGTACTCGCGGCTCGACGCCGGGCTCAACGACGAGGACTGCCGCTCGCATCGGCTCGACGTGGGCGTGAGCGACGACGGCTTCGACCCCGAGGAGGACCTCCGGATCGTCGCCGCGCACGTCCCGGCGTACAAGGAGACGGAGGAGGCGCACCGCGAGGCCGCCGCGAGCCACATGATGCAGGCGCGGACCGCGCACGTCCAGGACCAGCTGGTCGAGATGACCGACGCGCTCCGCGCGGGCTCCTTCGAGCGGATCTTCGAGACCGCCGAACACGACTCGCTCTCGCTGACGGCCACGACGATGACCGGCCCCGCGGGGTGGGTGTACTGGCAGCCCGAGACGATCGCGGTGTTCAACGCGGTCCGCGAGCTGCGCGAGTCGGGCGTCCCGGTCTACTTCTCGACCGACACCGGCGCGTCGGTGTACGTGAACACGCCCGCAGACCACGCCGACGAGGTGGAGAGCCGGGTCGCGGAGGTCGGGATCGACACCGACGTCTGGGAGGTCGGCGGCCCGGCGCGCGTCCTCGACGAGAGCGAGGCGCTCTTCTAGCGAACGGTCGGGAGACGGGGTCGCTCCGGCTGCGACCCGAGTCCGCGACTCGTGGACGCCGTCTGACACGGGCTCTCCAGGCTCGACCGGGCCGGTCGACTTTTGGCCGTTCGCGTCCGAGCGAGACCATGACCATCGCACCCGACGACGTCGCGGACCTCATCGAGGAGCACCTCCCGGACGCGGTCGCCAGCGTGACCGCGCCCAGGATCCACGACGACGAGGACGAGGACGCCCACTTCGCGGCCGTCGTCGTCTCGCCCGCTTTCGAGGGCGAGTCGCTCGTCGACCAGCACCAGTTAGTGTACGACGCGGTCGGCGACCACATGACCCGGTCCGTCCACGCCCTGGAGATCAAGACGTACACCCCTGAAGCGTACGCGGAACACGGCGACGGCGCCCTCGACGACGACCTCCGCGAGGCCGGGCTGCTCCCGGTCGACGAGGCCTGATCGCCGACCCCGGTCCCGTCGAACCACTCTCGCCCTCCATGCCGATCCCATCCGCAGCCGTGCGCGCCGCACGCGGGGTCCTCGCCGCCGTCTCGCTGTTGGCGTTCCTCGCGGCCTTCCTCGCCGCCGAAGCGCGCCTCGCGTCACCGACCGTCCTCGCCGCCCTCACCGCGGTCGGGACGCTCGCGATGCTGGCGGCGGCCGGCCGCTCGGGACTCCGTCGACTGGTCCTCGGGAGCGACTCCGGCTCCGACGAGACCGAGGACTCTCCCGCCGAAGCGGACGCCTGGCTCGGCGAGTCGGCCGAGGAGACGCCGTGGACCGACCGCGCCGACCGCGCCGACACCGAGGCCGAGGCCGACTGGCCGCTCGCGCGGCTCGAACCGGCGCTCGACGACGCGTGGAACCGGTACTCGGACGCCGCGCTGACGCTCGGGCTGGCGGCCCTCGGCGTCGGGTCCTTCGTCCTCCTCGCCGTCCACCCGGGCGACGAGCCGCCGCTCGGGCTGGTGCTCTCGCTGCTGTTCGGTCTCAACGGGGCGCTCGTGACGCTCCCGTTTCTGTTTACCGAGGATTGACGAGCTTCCGGTCAGCCGTCGCCGTCCGGGGTCGCCCCGTCGGTTTCGGCGGCTTCGGCGGTGTCGCCGTCGGATCCCTCGTCCGCGACGCGGTCGGCGACCAGCTCGGCCAGCGGGTCGACCGTGACCGTCAGGCGGGCGACGAGGAACACCACGGGGACGAGTGCGACGAACAGGAACCCGGCGTCGTACGCCCATGCGGCGCCGTCCAGGACGGGGACCGCGACGCCGGCGAGCCCGCGGTACGCGACGAGGACGGCCCCGAAGACGACGAGCCAGTGGACGATACCGCCCGCGTTCTCGACGATCCGGTCGGACCGGGCGTCGCCCTCGGCGTCGGGTTCGGCCAGCGCCAGCCGCGTCAGCAGCGCGAACTTCGGCGCCGCGTACAGGAGGGTGCCCGCCACCGCGAGCGCGACGACCGCCGTCGCGACGGCGGCGAACGTCGCGGGCGCGAAGGGGACGAGTCGGTCGACGCCCGGCAGCAGTGTGACGACCGCGAGGACGCCGACTATCGCCAGCGCGCCGATGAGGAGCCTGCTCGTCGACCGGACGGTGTCGCGGTCGAGCGCCGCGCCGATCGCTGAGTCGTTCGAGCTCATGTGCGCCCGGCCGTTGCGGACGGACCGACATAGAAGCCGGAAGCGTTTGCGCCGATTTTCGGCCGTTTTCGCTCGGCTTAACGCCTCGCTCCGACATCGTCTCGCGGTAGCAATTGTCTCGGTAGCAGCCCGCACGATCCCGCGCGCTGCCGGCTTCCAGTACCTTTTACAGCGTCTCGCGGGAAGGTCGGCGCATGGGTGACGACTACCGCACGGAAGAGGACAGCCTCGGCGAGATGCAGGTGCCGGCGGACGCCTACTGGGGCGCACAGACCCAGCGCGCCGTCGAGAACTTCCCCGTCTCGGGGATCCCGATGAGCCGACGGTTCATCCGCGCGCTCGGCGTCGTGAAGAAGGCGGCCGCGCAGGCGAACCGCGACCTCGGGCTCATCGAGGACGACACCGCGGAGGCGATCGTCGCCGCCGCCGACGAGGTGATCGCCGGCGAGCACGACGACCAGTTCCCGGTCGACGTGTTCCAGACCGGCTCCGGCACCTCCTCGAACATGAACGCCAACGAGGTGATCGCCAACCGCGCCGCCGAGATCGCCGGCGCGGAGATCGGCGACCGCGTCGTCCACCCCAACGACCACGTCAACTACGGCCAGTCGTCGAACGACGTGATCCCCACGGCGATGCACGTCGCCGCGCTCGAAGCGGTCGAGAAGGACCTCGTGCCGGCCTTAGAGACGCTCCACGCCGAGCTGGAGGCGAAGGAGGCGGAGTTCGACGGCGTCGTCAAGACCGGCCGGACGCACCTCCAGGACGCGACGCCGATCCGGCTCGGCCAGGAGTTCGGCGGCTACCGCACGCAGGTCGCGAAGGGCATCGAGCGCGCCGAGGGCGTCCAGTCGAACCTCCGCGAGCTCGCCCTCGGCGGCACGGCTGTCGGGACCGGGCTCAACACCCACCCCGACTTCCCGGAGCTCGCCGCGGAGTACATCTCCGACGAGACCGGGACCGAGTTCCGCGAGGCGGCGAACCACTTCGAGGCGCAGGCGGCCCACGACGCGATGGCGGAGGGCCACGGCGCGCTCAAGACCATCGCCGGCAGCCTCAACAAGATGGCCAACGACCTCCGGCTCCTCGCCTCCGGGCCGCGGAACGGCCTGGGCGAGATAGAGCAGCCCGAGAACCAGCCCGGCTCCTCGATCATGCCCGGGAAGATCAACCCGGTCGTCGCCGAGTCGGTCAACCAGGTCCACAAGCAGGTCGTCGGCAACGACGCCGCCGTCTCCGCGGGCGCCGCGCGCGGCGAGATCGACTTGAACCTCTACAAGCCCGTCATCGCGCACAACTTCCTCGAATCGGCGGCGCTGCTCTCGAACGTCGCCGAGACGTTCGGCGAGCGCTTCGTCGGGAAGCTGGAGGCCAACGAGGAGTTCGCCCGCGAGCGCGTCGAGCAGTCGATGGCGCTGGCGACGGCGCTCAACCCCGCGATCGGCTACGACAAGGCCAGTAAGGTCGCGAAGACGGCCCTGAAGGAGGGCAAGAGCGTGCGCGAGGCCGCCGTCGAGGCCGGCTACCTCACCGAGGAGGAGGCCGACGAGGTCCTCGACCCCGAGGCGATGACCCATCGCGTCATCCTCGGCGACGAGGACTGACGGGGTCGAGCGTCCCCCGAGAGGCGCCCTCCGTTTCCCCGCCGTCAGTCGACGATTTCGCAGCCAAGGGCCTCCAGCCGCCGCACGGCGGCCGGCAGGTCGTCGTCCCCGACGAACACGTGGTCCGTCGCGAACGACGAGACGACGAACACCGAGACGTCGACCTCGGCGAGCCCCGTCGCGACCGCCGCGAGGAAGCCGACGAGCTCGAAGGGGAGGTCCATCTCGAAGGTCAGGCGCCTCCAGCCGGGCTCGACCGCGGCGGCGTCGACCGCGTCGACATCGCCCTCTTCCACGACGACCGTCGTCTCGCCGTCCGCGCGGACCGTCGCGAACGCGTCCGGGTGTCCGCGGTCGGTCCGGCACACCGCGTACGTCTCGTCCGACACGCTGACCGCGCCGCCGTCGAGGAACTCGGCCGGATCCATGCGGGCCGCAGGCGCCCGCGGGGCAAAAAGGCGCGCCGTCCGCCGACCCCGCCGCGACCGGTCCGCTCCGTCCCGCGGTCGCCGCGGTTCGCGCCGAATCGGAACCATTTAAGCCGGTGTCGGTACCGATCCCACACGGATGAAACTTCACGAGTATCAAGCGAAGTCTCTCTTCGCGGACGCCGGGATCCCGGTTCCGGACTCCCGGCTCGCGACGAGCGTCGAGGACGCCCTCGACGCCGTCGACGAGATCGGCTACCCGGCCGCGATCAAGGCGCAGGTCCACGTGGGCGGCCGCGGCAAGGCCGGCGGGATCAAGATCGCGACGGACCGCGAGGAGGCCGAGCAGTACGCCGACGAGATCCTCGGGATGGACCTCAAGGGGTACACGGTCGACCAGGTCCTCGTCGAGGCGGGCGTCGACTTCGTCGACGAGCTGTACGTCGGCGTCACGATGGACCGCGGCGAGGGCAAGCCGGTCCTGATGGTGTCGACCGAGGGCGGCGTCAACATCGAGGAGGTCGCCGAGGAGAACCCCGACGCCATCGCGCGCGAACACGTCGACCCCGCGTTCGGGCTCCACCCCTACCAGGCCCGGAAGGTCGTCTACGAGGCCGGCGTCGACGCCGACGTGGCGCTCGACGTAGCGTCGATCCTCTCGACGCTGTACGAGCTCTACGAGGAGAACGACGCCTCGGAGATCGAGGTCAACCCCGTCATGATCACGAGCGACCGCGACGTGATCGCGGCCGACGCCGTGATGAACATCGACGAGGACGCGCTGTTCCGCCAGCCCGACCTCGCCGACATGGCCGAGGAGTCCTACGAGGACGACCTCGAACGCAAGGCCGGCGAGTACGGCTTCGACTACGTCCGCCTCTCCGGGAACGTCGGGATCATCGGCAACGGCGCCGGGCTCGTGATGACGACGCTCGACCTGGTCGACTACTACGGCGGCGCGCCCGCTAACTTCCTCGACATCGGCGGCGGCGCCAAGGCCGAGCGCGTCGCGAACGCGCTCGACATGGTGTTCTCCGACGACAACGTCGACGCGGTCGTCTTCAACATCTTCGGCGGGATCACCCGCGGCGACGAGGTCGCGAAGGGGATCAACGAGGCCCTCGAACAGTTCGACGAGATCCCGAAGAAGGTGGTCGTCCGCCTCGCCGGGACGAACGCCGAGGAGGGGATGGAGATTCTGAACACCGACCTCGTCGAGGTCGAGAAGACGCTGGAGGACGCGGTCCAGCGCGCGGTCGCGAACGCCGAGGAGGTGACCCAATGAGCATTTTCGTCGACGACGACACCAGAGTGGTGGTCCAGGGGATCACCGGCGGGGAGGGCAAGTTCCACGCCGGACAGATGATCGAGTACGGCACCAACGTCGTCGCCGGTGCGGTGCCCGGCAAGGGCGGCCAGGAGGTCCACGGCGTCCCCGTCTACGACACCGTGGACGAGGCCGTCGAGGCCGAGGACGCGGACGCCTCCGTGATCTTCGTGCCGCCCGCGTTCGCCGCGGACGCGGTCTTCGAGTCGCTCGATACCGACCTCGACCTCGCGGTCGCGATCACCGAGGGCATCCCGACCCAGGACATGGCGAAGGTGAACAAGCGCCTCGGCGAGACCGACACCCGCCTCATCGGCCCGAACTGTCCGGGGATTATCACGCCGGGCGAGGCGAAACTCGGCATCCTGCCGGGGAACATCTTCTCCGAGGGCAACGTCGGGCTCGTCTCCCGCTCCGGCACGCTCACCTACCAGGTCGTCGACAACCTCACCGAGCGCGGGCTCGGCCAGTCGACCGCCATCGGCATCGGGGGCGACCCGATCATCGGCACCTCGTTCGTCGACGCGTTAGAGGCGTTCGAGGCCGACCCCGACACCGACGCCGTCGTGATGTGCGGCGAGATCGGCGGCGAGGACGAGGAACAGGCGGCGAGGTTCATCGGCGAGCACATGGACACGCCGGTCGCCGGCTTCATCGCCGGCCGCACCGCCCCGCCGGGCAAGCGCATGGGTCACGCCGGCGCCATCGTCTCGGGCTCCGGGACGGGCACGGCGCAGTCGAAGATCGACGCGCTCAACGACGCGGGCGTCCCCGTCGGCGACACCCCCGAAGAGGTCGCCGACCACGTCGAGGACTTCCTGTAGGGACAACTCCTCCCTTCTATCTCGTTTTGTCCGTTTGCGGCGTAGGGGTCCGATTTTCAGGAGCGGTAGCCGGAGCGAAAGCTAAAATTACCGCTAGGGAAACACACGCATATGAACTCCGGTCCCGACGACTCGGCGACGGACGCCGACGCGGCCGCCGCAGGCGCGTCGGGACCGACGGACGCCGGGAGCCGCGTCCTGTTCGTGGACGACGAACCGGGGGCGGCGGACCTCGCCGCCACGCACGTGGAGCGCCTGTTGGACGGCGTCGAGACGGTCACCAGGATGTCACCGGAGGCGGCGTTCGACGTGGTCCGGAGCGAGCGCGTCGACTGCGTCGTCAGCGACTTCGACATGCCGGGCAAGGACGGACTGGCGTTCCTCGAGGCGGTCCGCGAGGTCGACCCCGGCCTCCCGTTCGTGCTGTTCACTGGGAAAGGGAGCGAGGAGATCGCGAGCGAGGCCATCTCCGCCGGCGTCACCGACTACCTCCAGAAGGGCGCCGGACGCGACCGCTACGAGATGCTCGCCAACAGCGTCGCGAACGCGCTCGGCCGGCGGCGGGCCGAGCGCGACCTCCGCGACGTGAACGCGAAGGTCACGGCGATCCACGAGTTCGCGGCCGAGCTGGCGTCCGCGACCGACGTGGCGACGGTGTTCGACCGCACGGTCGACGCGGCCGAGGACATCTTGGAGTTCGACCGCTGCGTCACCGCCCGCCGCCGCGGCGACCGGGTCGTCCCTGCCGTCCTCTCCGACAGCGTCACCGAGGACGAGGTCCGGACGTTCGACGTCGGCGAGGGCGTCGTCGGGACCACGGTCGCCGAGCAGGAGACGATGGTGGTCGACAACCTCAGCGTCGACCCCGCCGACCCGGACGAACTGGAGGACCCGGCTTCCCCGGGGCGGACCGTCGGCGGGGCCGACCGGCGGGAGGGCTCGGACGTCGCCGACCCGGTCGCCGACGACATCCGGTCGGCGATCAGCGTCCCGATCGGGTCGCACGGCGTGTTACAGGCCGTCTCGAACGGCTACGCCGCGTTCGACGACCGCGACGTCGAGTTCGCGGAGCTGCTCGCGTCCCACGCGGCCAACGCCATCGAGCAGATCGAGACGGAGACCGCGCTCCGCCGGGAGCGCGACCGACTGACGGCGCTGTTCCACGACCTCCCGCTCCCGGCGGTGCGCACCGTCGCGCTCGGGGAGGGCGAGCGCCGCCTCGACGCCGCGAACGACGCGTTCGAAGACACGTTCGGCTACGGCGCCGACAGCGGGTACGAAGCGGTCCGCGAGGCGGTCGTCCCGGACGGCGCCGACCGGCTTGACCCGGAGACGGTGCTGGAACGCGACGAGCCCTCGCGGCTCGAAGTGCGCCGCCGGACCGCCGACGGGATTCGCGACTTCATCCTCCACGTGATCCCCGTCAAGCAGTCGGACGAGACCGTCATCTACAGCGTCTACGCCGACATCGAGGAGCAGAAACGCGTCGAGCGGACGCTGCGTCGGCTCCACGCGACGACCCGCGAGATGTTCGGCGGCGACGACCGCGAGGAGATCGCCGCGGTGGCCGCGCGCGCGGCCATCGACATCCTGGGGTTCCCGAACAGCGGCGTCCGGTTGTACGACCCCGAGGCGAACGTGCTCCACCCGACGGCGATTAGCGAGGAGGCGACGGCGGCCTTCGGCGACAGACCCCCGTTCGGGCCGGGCGACGGTCGGGTCTGGGAGGCGTTCGAGTCCGGCCAGCCGATCGTGGTCGACGACCTCGCCGGGATCGACACCGCGGTCGGGTACGGCGACCTCCGGAGCCTCCTCGTCGTGCCGCTCGGCGAGCACGGCGCGATGCCGCTCGGGTCGCGCGAACCGGGCTTCTTCGACGAGACCGACCTCCAACTGGCGCGCGTCCTCGCCGCGAACGTCACCGTCGCGCTCGATCACGCTGAGCGGACCGAACAGCTCCGCGACCGGGACGCCGCGCTCCAGCGCGAGATCGATCGCTTAGAGAAGTTCGCCGGCCTGGTCTCGCACGACCTCCGGAACCCGCTCAACGTCGCCGCCGGTCGGACCGACCTGGCGCGCTCGCTGACCGACGACGAGGCGGTCCTCGGCGAACTCGACCGGGTCGAGGACGCGCACGAGCGGATGAGCCAGCTGATAGACGACCTCCTCGCGCTGGCCCGCCAGGGCCGGACGGTCGACGAGATCGAGTCCGTCCCGCTGGACGAGGCCGCCGAGCGCGCGTGGCGCACGGTCGACACGGGGGACGCGACGCTCGACGCGGCCGACGCGTCGTCGACCGTCGAGGCCGACCCGGAGCGGCTCCGCACGCTGTTCGAGAACCTGTTCACGAACAGCGTGGAACACGGTTCCACGAGCAGCCGGACGGAGTCCGGCGACAGCGTGGAACACGGCTCTGACAGCGAGGCCGGGGCCGACGACGGACTCACCGTGACCGTCGGCTCCCTTCCCGACGGGTTCTACGTCGCGGACGACGGGGCCGGGTTCGATATCGACCCGGAGGAGGCGACGGAGTACGGCCGGTCGAGCACGGAGCGGGGGACCGGGTTCGGCCTCGCGATCGTGCGCGAGATAGCGGCCGCACACGGCTGGGAGCTCTCGATCGACGGCGACGACGGGGCCCGGTTCGAGTTTCGCGCCCGAGCTACTATATAACGATCTGGTTGCCGTGCGCACTCGGCGCACAGGCGGGCCACGGTTATGCGCGAATCGCCCTTGTAGGTAATGTATGGACGAAGGAACCCGCGAGCTGCTCGAACCGCTCCCGCCGAGCGCCAAGCTGGTCTACTACGTGCTCGACGCGGAGGGCCGGTTCGACCAGACGGGCCTCGCCGATGCGACGCGCCTCTCGACGCGCACCGTCCGGTTCGCGGTCGAGAAGCTCACGGAGGTCGGCCTCGTCGAGGAGGGCCTGTGCCCCCGCGACGCCCGCCGCTCCGTCTACCAGGCCGTGCCGCCCGCGGAGCGCGACCCCGTCGACGAACCCGAGGCGACCGCCGACTCCGCCACCGAGGCCGACGCCCCGGCCGCCGCGGTCGCCGAGGACTGAACCCGGTCCGCGCCGAACCGACGCCCGGATCCGTCGCGCTTTTGCCCCCGCGACCGGTAGTGAGGGCACTCCGATGGCGACGTACCACATCGAAACCTACGGCTGTAGCTCGAACCGGGGAGAGAGCCGGGAGATCGAGCGCGCCCTCCGCGACGGCGGGCACCGACCGGCCGACGGCCCCGACGACGCGGACGTCGCCATCCTCAACACCTGTACCGTCGTCGAGAAGACCGAGCGCAACATGCTTCGGCGCGCGGAGGAGCTGGCCGAGACGACCGCCGAACTCGTCGTCACCGGCTGTATGGCGCTCGCGCAGGGCGACCTGTTCGACGAGGCGGACGTCGACGCCGAGATCCTCCACTGGGACGAGGTCCCCGAATACGTGCTCAACGGGGAGTGCCCGACGGTCACGCCCGACGCGGAGCCGGTCCTCGACGGCGTCGTCGGCATCCTCCCCATCGCGCGCGGCTGTATGAGCAACTGCTCGTACTGTATCACTAAGTTCGCCACCGGTCGCGTCGACTCGCCGTCGGTCGAGGAGAACGTCGAGAAGGCCCGCGCTCTCGTCCACGCCGGCGCGAAGGAGATCCGCGTCACCGGCCAGGACACGGGCGTCTACGGCTGGGACGACGGCGAGCGGAAGCTCCCGGAGCTGCTCGACCGGATCTGCGACATCGACGGCGACTTCCGGGTCCGGCTGGGCATGGCGAACCCCGGCGGCATCCACGGGATCCACGAGGAGCTGGCTGACGTGTTCGCCGCGAACGAGGAGCTGTACGACTTCATCCACGCGCCGGTCCAGTCCGGCTCCGACGACGTGCTTGCGGACATGCGCCGGCAGCACCGCGTCGACAAGTTCCGCGAGATCGTCGCGACGTTCGACGACCGGCTCGACCACTGGACGCTCTCGACGGACTTCATCGTCGGCTTCCCCACCGAGGACGAGGCCGACCACGAGCTGTCGATGGACCTCCTCGCCGAGGTCCGCCCGGAGAAGATCAACGTCACCCGCTTCTCGAAGCGCCCCGGCACCGACGCCGCCGACATGAAGGGCCTCGGCGGGACGGTCAAGAAAGAGCGCTCGAAGGCGATGTCCGAGCTCAAGATGGAGGTCGTCGGCGAGGCGTACGAGTCGATGGTCGGCGAGACGTTCGAGGCCCTCGTCGTCGAGGAGGGCACCGGCGACTCCGTGAAGTGCCGCGACGGCGCCTACCGACAGATAATCGTCCAGAACGCCGCCGAGCGCGGGGTCGAAGTCGGCGACTTCGTCACGGTCGAGGTCACCGGGCACAACACCGTGTACGCGTTCGGCGACCCCGTGGTGACCGGGCGCGACCCCGTCGACGGCGACGTCGAGCGGGACGACCGGCCCGAGTCGACGGCCTCGTCCGCGTGATGGTCCGAGGCACCTCGTTCTAACCGGGCGATGCGGGGCTCAGGCGGACTCGTCCGCTTCCGGGTCCCCCGTTCCGGCGCCTGCGACGTCCGGGTCCCCCCACATCGCGGCCCGTCTCGCTCGTCTCCTGAGTTCGGCGGCCTCCGGGACGGGCCCGCTCGGGCCGTCGGATTCCGGGCGGTCCGGGAGCCGGATCCGGACGACGGTCCCGCGCGGGTCGTTCTCCGCGAACTCGACCGCCCCGCCGCCCCGGGTCACCGTCCAGTAGATCAGCCACAGCCCGAGTCCCTCGGTGTGTTCGAGCGGCGTCTCTTCGGCGTTCCGAAGCGTCTCTCGCTCGGTCGCCGGAAGCCCGCCGCCGGTGTCCGCGACGACGAGGGTCGTCGCGTCGCCGTCGCGTCCCACGCACACCGTGACGGTCACGTCGTCGCCGTTGTGCTCGACCGCGTTCCGGAGCGCCTCCTCGAACGCGAGCGGCAGCGACGGGTGCGCGCGGACGATACGCCGGTCCGGTAGCTCCGTCTCGATCGCCGCCTCGGGGTCCTCCGCGGTCACCCGGTCAACCCGCTCCCGAACGAGGGGGACGAGGTCGAACGACTGGAGCGACCCGGTCCGCCAGATCGACGCGATGCGGCGCGTCCGCTCGCTCGTCTCGGAGAGCTCCGACAGGTGGTCGCGAACGATTGTGGCGCGCTCCGCGACTTCCGCGTCGTCCTCCACGTCCTCGATCCCGTCGAGGTAGCCGAGCGCGACCGACAGCTCGTTCCGGATGTTGTGGCGCAGCACGCGGTCGTTGATCGAGAGCAGGGTCGCCAGCTCCTGCGCCTCCGCGAGCTGCTCGTCGGCCTTCACCGCGTACGGCCCCGCCCGGGACCCGACCGCCGCGCCGAGGCTCGTGGCGAACGCGATCAGGAAGGGGAGCTTGAACGCGTGGTGTTCGAGCAGCCAGATGAGCCAGACGACGCCGGCGAGCGAGGCGAACGAGAGGGCGGTGAGGGCGGCGATCCGGACCGCTCGCCACCGCCCGGATTGGGAGATACCCCAGCCCGGGAGGTCGTACACCGTGTAGAAGACGAAGCCGGAGAGCCCGACGATCAACGTCGATTCGAGCAGCGGGCCCACGCCTCCCCCCTGCGACGCCAAGTGGCCGGCGCCGAGCCCGGCACACAGGGTGCCGAGCGCGGCGAACCCGACTCGGGGGGTGACGATGGAAGCCATCGGGCACCGTACTCCCCCACGACGGTTATGGGTTTCCCGACGGAACGTCCGCGACGGCCGAGGTCAGCCGTCGTCGTAGATCATCTCGACCTCGTCGGCGAACCGGTCCAGGATGTTCCGCCGCTTCTTCTTCATCGTCGGCGTGAGCAGGTCGTTCGCCTCGGTGAATTCCTCTTCGACGAGGCGGAACTGCTTGATCTTCTCGTAGGACTCGAACTCCTCGTTCACGCGGTCGACCTCCGCCTGGATGCGCTCCCGGACGCGGTCGTCGCGGCAGACCGCCGCGCGGTCCTCGGGGAGGTCGACCCCGTTCTCGTCGGCCCACGCCGCCACCCGCTCGAAGTTCGGGACGATGAGCGCCGAGACGAACTTCCGGCCGTCGCCGAGGACGACGCACTGCTCGACGAACTCGTTGGCGGCGAATCGGTCCTCGATCGGCCCGGGCGCGACGTTCTTGCCGGTCGAGAGCACGAGCAGCTGCTTGGCGCGCTCGCGGAAGGCGACGTACCCGTCCGGGCGGAGCTGGACGATGTCGCCGGTGCGGAACCACGGCTCCGCGGCGGCGGCCTCCGCGTCGCCCCCGTCGTCCGACCCGCCGACGCCGATGCGCTCGTCGGCCGGGGTCCCGGCGGTCACGACGTCGGGGGGAAGCTCGTCCGCGTCGACGAACGCCTCCGCGGTCGCGTCCGGGCGGTTCCAGTAGCCGTCGCTCACCTGCGGGCCGCGGACGAGCAGCTCGCCGACGTCGCCGGCGAGGTCGGCGACCTCCTCGCCGACGACGGAGCCGTCGATCGCTATCTCGGTGTCGACCACCGGCGGCCCGATGGTGCCGACCTTCGGCTCCTCGGGCGGGTTGACGCTGATGACCGGCGAGGTCTCGGTCAGCCCGTACCCCTCCAGGATCGGCAGGTCCATCGCGTGGTACAGCGCGCACAGCTCGGCCGACAGCGACCCGCCGCCCGAGATGAAGAACTCGATGTTGCCGCCGATCGCCTCGCGGACCGACGAGAAGACGAGCCGGTCGGCGACCGCCCGCTTGGCGTCGAGCAGGGGGCCGGGACTGTCGGCCTCGTGGTGGGCGCGCCCCACGTCGACCGCCCACTCGAAGATGCGTTCCTTGACGGGCGACTCGCTCGCCTGCTCGCGGATCGCGTCGTACAGCTTCTCGTAGACCCGCGGGACGCTGGTCGTCGTCGTCGGGCGCACGAGCCCGAAGTCCTCCCGGAGCGTGTCCGGACTCTCGGCGTAGGCGACCGTCGCGCCCGCGGCGAACATCATGTAGTGGCCGGCCATCCGCTCGAAGACGTGCGCGAGGGGCAGGAACGAGAGCGTGGTCGACTCGGCGGAGATCCCGGGGACCGACGGGTCGCGGTCGGGCCGGTCGGCGAAGCGCCGGTAGCACTGCGAGACGTTGTCGCGGAAGTTCGCGTGCGTGAGCCGGACGCCCTTCGGCTTCCCGGTGGTTCCCGAGGTGTATATCAGGCTGGCGAGGTCGCCGACCTCGACCGCGTCGACCCACCCCTCGTAGGTCGCCTCGTCGAACGCCTCGGCGCCGAGCTCGTGGACGTCGCCGAGGCCGTACACGTCGTCGAGGTCGTCGGCCTCGACCGCGTCGCCGTCGACCTCGTCGACGGTCACTATCGCGTCGAGGTCGTGGTCGAGGTCGCCGCGTACCGCGAGCACGTCCGCCAGCATCTCGGCGTTCTCGGCGACGACGACCGTCGCCTCCGGGTCCTCCAGCAGGTAGCGCAACTGGCTCGGCGACGACGAGGCGTACACCGTCGTCACGACGGCGCCCGCGGCCAGCGCCGCGAAGTCGGTCTGGGCCCACTCCATGCGGGTCTGCGAGTACATCGCCACCCGCGTGTCGGCGTCGACGCCCAACTCGCGGAACCCGGCCGCGAGGTTCCGGACTATCCCGCGCATCTCGGCGTACGTCAGGTCGGCGTAGTCGCCGGCCGGCGCCGGCGGAACCACCCCGGCGGCGACGAGCGACCGGTCGTCGGTGCCGCCCTTGTACCGCTGAGCGATCCGGTCCGCGTGCCGCTCCGCGGTGCGTTCGAACATCTCGGGGAGCGTCTCCCGGGCGATGGCCTCGTCCGTGAACGCTCGTTCCGCCGCTTGCCAACTCATACACCCTCAGTCCCGCCCTACCTTCATAAACAAACCGGTAGTTTGTAGTTTCTCGCCGCCACCTCCTCCGCTTCCCGCGTCGGCAGTCAGTCGCTGCCGGCGATCCGTCTGCCGACGCGGTCCCTGTCCGCGCGGACTTCGTCGGCTATCTCCGCGACCTGCGCCAACACCGGGTAGCGAGGTCCGTCCTCGGCGCCGTAGAGGTAGTCGTGGAACGGGTGGCCGCTCTCCCCGTCGAGCGGCGACTCCGGGGACAGCGGCGGGTCGTCGAGCGAGCGCTGCCGGTCGGCGGCGAGTTCGTCGCACTCCCGTTCCAAATCCGTCAGTCGGTTCCAGACGTCTATCGCCGCGTCGGCCTCGCCGTCAGACCGGATCCCGTCCAGGTGGCCGACCAGGCACCGGCGGCGTCGATCGATCACCGACAGCGCCGCCTCGCGGTCGTCCAGCTCGTCGATCTCCGTCCCGATCGCGTCGGCGAGCCGCTCGCGGGCGTCCGCGGCGCGCCGGCTCCGGTCGACGAGCGCCGACTGTGCGCCGCTCGACAGGGCGCCGTCGGTCGCCAGCGCGGTCGCCGCGTCGGGCCCGAGCTCGGCCGCCAGGCTCTCCGCGGGCGTCTCGTCGTACTCGGCCCGGTAGTGCGGCAGCGACATGACCGTGTCGCGGTACGCGGCCATCACCCGCCTGAGGGTGACGCTCCGGCCGCTCGGCCCCCCGCCCGGCGGGTCGCCGCCGTCGCCGTCGATCCGACGGAGGGCGCCGGCCGGTACCCCGGTCGGCGTCGCGTCCGCCGCGACGGAGACGGCGTCGATCTGCGCCACGCGGTCGGCGAACGACTCGAACGCGTCCCGCTCGTCGAGGACGCGGCGGCGCTCGCGGCGGCAGGCGGACTCGGCGTCGCGCACGTACGCGAACGCGAGCAGCGTGAGCACCCCGACGAGCGCGACCGCCGTGACGACCCCCGGTTCCGTCGCGATCGCGCCCAGCTCGCACCAGCCGCTCGAACACCCCTCCGTCAGTCCCCGATCGGGGATCTGAAACACCGCCGCCGAACCCGGCTGAACAGTCATTTGGGTCTGTTAACACGGTACACACACAAAGCGCTTTGGTCTCGTCGGCGGCGTTGGCCGGTCAACGGCGGCTTCTGTCCCGGCTCCGGGGTCAGTTCCGGACGCCGTCGTCGGTTATCACGGTGTCGACCATCCCGATCGGCGTGGCGTCGTAGCTCGGGTTCTCGATCTCCACGTCCTCGACGGGCTCGCGCATCACCTCGACGGCGTCGCGGAACTCGTTTTCGAACCGGAACTCCTCGATGGTCTTCGCGCCCGAGCCGACCGCGGTGACGGGCACGCCGAGTTCGCGGGCGGTGACGACCAGCGGGAACGTGCCGACGCGGTTGTAGTAGGTCCCGCCGGTGATGCAGGTGATCCCCAGCAGGACGCGGTCGCAGTCGCGGAGCGCGTACCCCATCGCGCCGTCGACGACCATCCGCGTCTCGACGCGCGACATCCCGGCGAGGACGCGCGCGGTCTTGCGCCCGAGGGTCCGCGGGCGCGCCTCGGTGACGTAGACGGTGAGGTGGGCGCCGTCGCGGGCGGCGTCCTCGATGGCTTCGAGCACGGTCGTCGAGTAGTCGTGGACGAGCAGCGTGTCGCCGTCGTCGAGGTGTTCGGCCGCGTTGGCGGCCGCCTCCCCCTTGGCCGTCTCGATGTCGTCGACCACGCGGGCGATCACGTCCTCCAGCAGCTGTTTCGCGCCCTCGACGCTCGTCGCCTCGCCGACGATCGAGCGCTCGACCTCGCGCATCGCGTTGTGGAGCGCCGCGTGGGAGGGGTTCGAGCGGCGCAGCACGCCCGCGTTGTGTTCGAGGTCGCGCTCGAACTCGTCGACGGTCACGTACTCGCGGTCCAGCAGGTCCGCGAGCGACCGCGTCGCCTTCACGGCCACCGCGGACGTGCTGTGGGTCCGCATCGCCCGGATCTCGGCGACGGTCTCGTCGATCATGCCCCAACGGTCGACCGCGCTGGTAAAAGGGGTTCCGGGGACGCGTCGGCGCGCCGACTATTCGAGCCCCAGACGCTCGACCGCGCGCGGCACGCACCCCGCCTCGGGCTCGACGTACGAGTAGTGGTCCGCGACCAGGTCGGTGACGTCGACGTCGGCGTAGCCGTCCGGCGCGGTCGCCGACTCCGGGAGCCCGCCGTGGCCGACCGCCCGGGTCCGGTCCGACGCGCGGTACACCCAGCCGAGCACGCGGTCGTTCCGGCTGTGGAAGCTGTAGACGGGGGCGTCGAGCGCCGCGATCGCCTCCCCGTACCGCCCGTCGGCCCCGACGCTCTCGTCCGGGACCGCGCCGCCGAACAGCGACGCCGAGGCGAGGACGCCCGTCCGCCCGCGGGCCGCCAGCTTCCGGAGCGTCGCCCCCGTCACGCGGGCCCCGAGCGAGTGGGCGAACAGGTGGACCGGCCGGCCGTCCTCGTCCGCCCACGCCGTCAGCCAGTCCGCGAGCGGCGCGGCGTTGGCGTCGGCGGTCTCCTTCGCCGGCCCCCAGTCGACGTTCGACGCCCACGAGTAGCCGATCACCGGGCGGGCGCCCCCGACCGCGGCGTCGTCCTCCGCTACCGCCGCCTCGGTTCTCGTCTCCTCGCCCGTCGCCGCGGCGAGCGCGAGTCGAGCGGTGTACGCCTGGTCGCGCGCCGACTCGGCGTCCGCGCCCAGCCCGTGGACGTACAGGACCACGGAGTCGGCGCCGCCGAACGCCCACGACCCCGAGCGCTCGGTCGGGTCGGCGGCGTCGAGGCGCCCGCGCGTCGACACCATCGGCTGCGTCTCCGGCGCGTCGTACCCGCCGAAGTCGCCGTCGAGCGCGTTCGCGACGTAGAGGCCGCCGCCGCCGAGGAGCCCGACGCCGCCCGCGACGCCGTAGAGGAGTCGGCGTCGGGTGATGAGACCGCCCGCGTCGTCGGCGCCGTCCCGCGAGGTGTCGGAGGAGATACCGATCCCTCGCCCCGAACGATCAAATAGCTGACGCGGCGACGGCTGTATATCGGTCGCTCCCCTACGAGGGGTATGAGCTACCCGGTCACGTACTACTGTCCCCACTGCGGGACGCTCGTCGCGCTCGAACGCGAGGGGTACCTCGCGGACAAGTCGGTGACTCCGTACCCGATGGAGGGGTGGACGTACGTCGCGCCGACGGAGCCGTTCGACGCCGAGGCGGGAGACGACGATGTGGACGACGGCGAGGACGCGGACGACGCGGTCGAAGCCGACGGCGTCCGGTTCGTCTGCGGCGAGAGCGACGGCGTCGACTGGGATCCCCACGACGGTGTCCGCGGCACCGATGTCGGCGGCGACGAGCCCTATCGCGAGCCGGACGCGGACGGCGTCGGCTGCGGCGAGACCTTTTACCTCTCGTTCGTCCGCTACGAGGAGGGCCGCGAGATCGACCCGGAAGCGGAGTCGGAGCCCGTCGCGATCAACCCCGATCCGCGCCCGAGCGGGCCGCGTGGCCCCTCCGGCCCCGGCGAGGCCGGCGGGCCGAGCGACTCCGACGGCGGCTTCTGGTGAGTACACGTCTGAAGCTCTCTTCGACTACTCGCGAACGACTGAGAGCGGATCGCCGGAGAACACCTCCAAAGCCCCAGCCGCTCGGCGATACGTTGCTACCGCCGCGGCAGACACCCCCAAAGCCCCAGCCGCGAGGACCCCGTACGCTCGCTGCGCTCCTCACTCGTCGCTTCGCTCTCTCGTTGCGGTGCTTGCGTCGTCGAGCTTCGTCCTCCCGGCTGCCCCTTTGAGTCCCACCCCGCACAGCACAGCAACCGCACCTCACACCTCCCCAGCCTCGTCGGTGGTTCTCCGCTTCGCTCCGAACCACCGACTCCCTCGCGCGTGCTCCTCGCACCCTACCGGGCGCTCGGAGGCACGCGCCACCGCATCGTTCGGTCGGCCGACCCCTGAGAGCTCCCGAGCCGAACAGCCAAACGCCTTAAACGGTGAGCGAGTAGGCCGGGACATGGAGAGCATCAACCGGACCGCGATCGAGCTGGTCGACGAGGCGCTCGATTTCGCCGGCGAGCTGGACGTCGTCGGCTACGAGCTTGACAACGGCGCCACGGTCGTCGACTTCGGTGTCGACGCGGCCGGCGGCGTCGAAGCGGGACTGCTGCTCGCGGAGATACAGACCGCCGGGCTGGCGAACCTCCAGACCCGGATGGGCGAGCTCGCGGGCGCGCCCCGCCAGTACGTCGAGCTGTCGACCGACCACCCCGCTGTCGCGCTGCTGTGCTCGCAGAAGGCGGGCTGGGAGATCACCACCGAGGGCGGCTTCGAGGGGCTCGGCTCCGGGCCGGCCCGCGCGCTCGTCGGCCGCGAGACGGAGTTCGAGCGCGTCGGCTACTACGACTCCTCGGAGTTCGCCACGCTGGCGGTCGAGTCGACGGCGCTGCCCGACGAGGCGGTGGCCGAGCAGGTCGCCGAGTTGGCCGAGGTCGACACCGACGGCGTGTTCCTCCCGGCGTTCGCCACCGGCTCGACCGCGGGCTCCGTCACCACGGCGGCCCGCGCCGCCGAGCTCGCCGTCTTCCGCCTGCTGGAGATCGGCTACGAGCCCACGGACGTGCTCCACGCCTCGGGGTCCGCGCCGCTCGCGCCCGCGACCCGCGACGAGACGGAGGCGATGGGGCGCACGAACGACGCGCTCGCGTACGGCGGCGAAGTCCACCTCCAGGTCGCCCGCGACGACGACCGCTTCGACGAGATCGTCTCGACCGCCGGCGAGGAGTACGGGACGCCCTTCGTGGAGGTGTTCGAGGACGCGGACTGGGACTTCTACGACGTGCCCGAGAGCGTCTTCGCCCCGGCGCAGGTCACCGTCGACGTGGTCGACGGCCCCGTCTACACCGTCGGCGAGACCGACGAGGAACTGCTCGCGGAGTCGTTCGGCTACCGCTGAGCGCCCGCGAGGCCGCCGATGCGACTCAAGCCCGTCCCCGACCCCCCGGCCGACCTCGACGCGCTCCGCGAGTACCAGCGCGCGGTCCCGCTCGTGCCGGGCGACACCGACGACTGCTGCGCTCGACTTCGTCGGCGCCGCGACCTCCCCGACCGGCAGACCGCGAACGACTGGCTCGCCTTCCTGCGCGCGCTCGACCTGGTCGAGGAGACCGCGCGCGGCTTCGTCCGCGCCGACGCCGAGCCGACATCCGAGCGCGTCCGCGAGGGGCTCCGCGAGGAGGTCCTCCTCGTCCCGGAGGCGCTCGCCGCGCTGCGCGAGGCCTCGCCGGAGGCCCCCTTGACGCCCGACGACCTCTTCGCGGCCACCCGCGACCGGGTCCCGCGCCACGACAGGGCGCGCAACCCCGACTGGGAGGCCGCGTGGCGCGACCGCGCCGCCCGCCTCCTCGGGTGGCTCGCGCTCGTCGACCTCGCCGCGCCGGTCGGCGGCGACCCGGACGCGACGGAGCGGTCGGAGGGGCCTTTGACAGACGCCGGGTACGTCGCCGGCGACGCGCTCTGAGCCGGTCGGAGGGGCCTCCGACCGCCCCGTCGTCCCCGCAACAAGCCTTTTACTCGCCGCCGGAGAGGGAGTCGCATGGGACGTTTCGACGGGCGCACGGTCCGCTACGAGCCGACGAGCGTCAAGGACCTGCTCGTCGAGATGAAGGACACGGCGGAGCTGCTGATCGACCTGTCGTACTCGGCGGTCCTCCACGGGAGCCCGACGGTCGCGCACGAGGTCGTCGAGCTGGAACACCGGATGGACGTGCTCCAGCTGCGCGCCCGGATGAGCCTGATGCTCGCGGCGCGGAACCCGACCGAGGCGGAGACGCTCGCGCCGGTCCTCGGCGTCATCGCCGCCGCCGACAAGGTGGCCGACGCCGCGGGCGACATCGCAAAGATCGTCACCGAGGAGATCGGGCTCCCCGACGCGATGCGTGGCGCGCTCTCGGCGGGCGTCGAGACGCTCGTCCGCGCGACCGCGACGGCCGACTCGGCGTACGCCGGCCGGACGCTCGACGACATCGACCTCGAGTCGGAGACCGGCGTCCGCGTCATCGCGGTCCGGCGCGACGAGGACTGGATCCTCAACCCCGGGCCGACCACCCGGCTTGAGGCGGGCGACGTGACGCTTCTGCGCGGCCCCGAGGCCGGCGTGGCGGACGTGGTCCCCGAGCTGAGCGGCGAGCCGTTCGAGCCGCGGCCCGCGGCCGAGCCCGGGATCGACGACCTCGAACGCGCGGTCGACTCCATCGTGTTGATGAAGAACCTCTCGGAGCTCGCGGTCGACCTCGCGTACGGCTCCGTCCTCTTCGACAACGAGGAGTTGGCGGAGGAGGTGAGCAACCTCGAGGTGGAGGTCGACGCGCTCCAGTCGCGCTTCGAGGCGTGGACGCTCCGCGCCGCGGCCGCGGCCGACGACCCGGTATCGCTGCGCGGGCTCATCCACCTCGGCGTCGCGACCGAGGAGATATCCGACGCCGCGCTGGCGATCACCGAGGGGGTCCGCCGCGACCTCGACGTCCACCCGGTCGTGGAGATGGCCGTCCAGGAGTCCGACGAGATCATCACCCGGACCGAGGTCGGCGCGGGGAGCGACCTCGACGGGACCGCGGTCGTCGACGGCGTGCCCGCGACGGACATCTCGACGAGCGTCCTCGCGATCCGCCGCCCGGACGACGGCTGGCTGATCGGTCCCGACATCGACACCACCCTCCGGGGCGGCGACGTGATCATCTCGAAGGGGACCCGGACCTCGGCGGAGGAGTTCCATGCCCTCGCGGCGTGAGGGCGGGGAGCGAGCGGAGGCGACGCCCTCGGACCCGGCCGCCCTCGCGCGCGCCTACTACGACGCGCTCGACGCGGGCGAGTACGACCGGCTCGCGTCGCTGCTCGACCCGGATTTCGTCCAGCGGCGCCCCGACCGCACCTTCGAGGGGCGCGAGCGCTTCGTCGCGTTCATGCGCGACGAGCGGCCGAACACCGACACGACCCACGCTGTCGACGGCGTGTACCCGTCCGGCCCCGGCGTGGCCGTCCGCGGCCGACTGCTCGACGCCGACGGCGAGGCCCTGTTCGCGTTCGTCGACGTGTTCGACGCGGCGGACGGACGGCTGACCGCGCTGGAGACGTACGCGGCGGCGGACGACTGAGGCCCTCTCTTTACCAGGCCGCGCGCAACACGCCGAGGATCCCCGTCGCGGTCGCGTCGAGGTCGGCCGGCGCGCGCTCCATCGGCGGGTCCTCGGCGACGAACTCCGCGATCGCCGGGAGGTCCGCCTCGTCCGTCTCGGGGAGGTCTCGGAGCCGGCTCGGCACGTCGAGCGCACCGCGGACGTCGTCGACCGCCTCGACCACGTCCTCGGCGATCGCGCCGTCGTCGCGCCCGTCGGTCGGGACCCCCAGCCCGGCCGCGAGCGCCCGGCGGCTCGCGTCGACCTCGTCGAAGAGGTACGCCAGCGCGTGCGGCGCGACGACGGCGTGGATCGCGCCCTGCTGGACGTCGTAGCGCCGGGCGAACCCGTGCCCGAACGCGTGGATCACGCTGATCTTGCGGTCCAGTTGGACGAGCAGCGACCCCACCACCGCGCGGTCCGTCGCGTCCTCGCCGCCCGGTCGGTCGCCGGCCACGCGGGGCAGCGCGTCGGAGAGGAGCCGGAGCCCGTGGACCGCGGCCGCGTCGCTCACCGGGTCGGCGTCGCGGGCGTACGGCGTCTCGATCCCCTTGTCGAAGCCGTTCATCGCCGACCCGGCCAGCACCGAGGTCGGCGTCGTCTCGAACAGCGCCGGGTCGGCCACGTCCGCGATCGGCCACGCGCCGCTCCCGCTGACGGTCACCGGCTGGCCGGTCGGCGACTCGTCGGCGGAGAAGACCTCCAGGGACCCGCCCGTGGAGACGTCCGCGCCCGCGAACGTCGTCGGCACCACGACGAAGGGCACCGCCGGACCGCTCTCGGGCGCGAGGTCGCCGAGCGCATCCGCCCCCGCCTCCGCGTCGGCGCGGAGGTCGTCGAGGTCGCGGCCGTCGGCTGCGAGCAGCGTCGCCTGTCGCGCGATATCGAGGCTCGCGCCGCCGCCGACCGCGACGAGGACGTCGGCCCCGACCTCGGCCCGGGCGTCCAGCAGGTCGTAGGCGGTCTCGACCCGCTTGTCGGGGGTCGTCCCGTCGAAGACGCCGGCGAGCCGGTCGCCGAGCCCGCCCCGTATCGGGCCCATCAGCGCGTCGTTCGCGCCCGTGTTCGAACCGCAGACGACCAGGGCGTCGTCGAGGCCGCGCTCGGCGAGCCAGCCCCCGAGGTCGGCGATTCGCCCCCGTCCGTACCGGATCTCGCAGCCGCGGTGAACGTGTTCGAAGGAGTCCGCGATCGGTAGCATTCGGCGATCGGTACGCGGGGGCACGGCTTGTAGCTGTGGGAACGTTACACACGCGACGACCGCGTCTCGTGGGTCCGTCGGCGGTGCCGATCGCGTCTCGTGGGTCCGTCGGCGGTCGCCGCTCACGCCCGCGCGCGTGCGCCGGCTTTATAACCCGACAGCGATTAGCGGTAGTAAGTTCCTATGTCAGAGCAGAGTGAATACGGAGCCGGCCAAATCCAGGTCCTCGAGGGCCTACAGGCCGTCCGTAAGCGACCGGCGATGTACATCGGGTCGACGGACGGTCGAGGGCTCCACCACCTCGTCTACGAGGTAGTCGACAACTCCATCGACGAGGCGCTCGCGGGGTACTGCGAGGAGATCGAGGTGCGGATCCACGAGGACGGCTCCGTCTCCGTCAGCGACGACGGGCGCGGGATCCCGGTCGACACCCACGAGGAGTACGACCGGCCCGCGCTGGAGGTCATCCTGACCGTCCTCCACGCCGGCGGGAAGTTCGACTCCAAGTCGTACCAGGTCTCGGGGGGGCTCCACGGCGTTGGCGTCAGCGTCGTCAACGCGCTCTCCGAGCGCTTGGAGGTCGAGGTCAAGCGCGACGGCGGCGTCTTCCGCCACCGGTTCGCCGGGGGAGAGCCCGCGGAGGACGGGTTCGAGCGCGTCCGCGACATGGACGGCGACGAGTCGACCGGGACGGAGATCCGATTCTGGCCCGACGCGGAGATATTCGAGACGACGGAGTTCCAGACGTCGACGCTCGCGAACCGGCTCCGCGAGCTCGCCTTCCTCAACTCCGGCGTCGAGATCCGTCTCGTCGACGACCGCGACGACACCGCGGAGACGTTCAAGTACGACGGCGGGATCCGCGAGTTCGTCGCGTACCTCAACGAGACGCGCTCGCCGATCCACGAGGAGGTCATCTACTTCGAGGACGAGACCGACGGCGTCCAGGTCGAGGTCGCGATGCAGGCGACCGAGGAGCTCCAGGGCTCCGTCCACGCGTTCGCGAACAACATCAACACCCGCGAGGGCGGCACCCACCTCACCGGCTTCAAGACCGCGCTCACGCGGACGGTCAACGACTACGCCAACGAGCACGGGCTCGTCGACGACCTCGACGCGAACCTCAAAGGGGAGGACGTGCGCGAGGGCCTCACCGCGGTCGTCTCGGTGAAACACCCCGACCCGCAGTTCGAGGGGCAGACGAAGACGAAGCTCGGCAACAGCGAGGTGCGCGGCGTCGTCGAGTCCGCGACCCACGAGAAGCTCGGCACCTTCTTCGAGGAGAACCCCGACACGGCGGAGAAGGTCGTCCACAAGGCCGCCGAGGCCGCGCGCGCCCGGAAGGCCGCGAAGAAGGCCGAGGAGCTCACCCGCCGGAAGTCGGCGCTCGAATCCACCGCGCTGCCCGGGAAGCTCGCCGACTGTCAGACCCGCGACCCGGGGGAGGCGGAGCTGTTCGTGGTCGAGGGCGACTCCGCGGGCGGCTCCGCGAAGCAGGGCCGCAACCGCGAGAACCAGGCGATCCTCCCGCTGAAGGGGAAGATACTCAACGTCGAGAAACACCGCCTCGACCGGATCTTAGAGAACGACGAGATCCGCGCGCTGATCACCGCGATCGGCGCGGGCATCGGCGAGGAGTTCGACATCGACGACGTCCGGTACAACAAGATCATCCTGATGACGGACGCCGACGTCGACGGCGCCCACATCCGGACGCTGCTTCTCACGTTGCTGTACCGCCACATGAAGCCCCTCCTGGAGGCCGGCTACGTGTACGCGGCCCAGCCCCCGCTGTACCGCGTCCGTTACCGCGGGAACACGTACGACGCGATGACCGAGGCGGAGCGCGACCGGATCATCGAGGAGAAGTGCGACGGCAACCCGACGCAGGTCCAGCGGTTCAAGGGGCTCGGCGAGATGAACCCCGACCAGCTGTGGGATACCACTATGGACCCGGAAAACCGGCGTCTCAAGCGCATTAACGTCGACGACGCGGCCGCCGCGGACCGCATGTTCAACGTGCTGATGGGCGACGCGGTCGAGCCGCGGAAGCAGTTCATCAAGGAACACGCGACCGAAGCGGAGTGGGTGGACATATGAGCTCGGAAAGTCCCGACGCCGACCCCGGCGACGTGCGCGCCGCGCAGGTGACGAACGCGCGCATCGAAGACGAGATGGAGCAGTCGTACATCGACTACGCGATGTCCGTCATCGCGGGGCGGGCGCTCCCCGACGTACGCGACGGGCTCAAGCCAGTCCACCGCCGGATCCTCTTCGCGATGAACGAGGCGGGCGTGACGAGCAACTCCGCGCACCGCAAGTCCTCCTCCGTCGTGGGCGAGACGATGGGTGACTACCACCCGCACGGCGACAGCGCCATCTACGACACGCTCGCGCGGATGGCCCAGGACTTCTCGATGCGCTACCCCCTCGTCGACGGCCAGGGGAACTTCGGCTCGGTCGACGGCGACCCGCCGGCCGCGATGCGGTACACGGAGGCCCGGATGGCCCCCATCGCCGAGGAGCTCATGGCGGACATCGAGCGCGACACCGTCGACTTCCAGGCGAACTACGACGACCGCCTGGAGGAGCCCGAAGTGCTCCCGGCCGCGTTCCCGAACCTGCTCGTCAACGGCTCGTCGGGCATCGCCGTCGGGATGTCGACGAACATCCCGCCGCACAACCTCGGCGAGGTGGTCGACGCCACCGTCGAGCTGATCGAGACGCCCGACGCGAGCGTCGAGGACCTGATGGAGCACGTCAAGGGGCCGGACTTCCCGACCGGCGCGAACATCGTCGGGCGGAACGCGGTCCATAAGGCCTACAAGACCGGTCGCGGCCGGATACGCGTCCGCGCGGAGTTCGAGGTCGACGAGGAGGAGGGCCGGATCGTCATCAGCGAGCTCCCCTTCCAGCAGAACAAGTCCAGGCTGGTCGAGCGCATCGCCGAGGACGTAAACGAGGGCGCCATCGAGGGGATCCGCGACCTCCGCGACGAGTCCGACCGCGACGGGATCCGGATCGTCGTCGAGCTGAAGCGCGACGCGATGGCGGACGTGGTGAAAAACCAGCTGTTAGAGAGCCACCTCGAACGCACGTTCGGCGTCATCAACCTCGCCTTGGTCGACGGCTCGCCGCAGGTGCTCGACCTCAAGCAGACGCTCGAACACTACGTCGACCACCGGCGCGAGGTCGTGCGCCGCCGCTCCGAGCACGAGCTCGCCGAGCGCGAGGACCGCGCGCACATCCTCGAAGGGCGCCTGAAGGCGCTCGACAACGTCGACAGCGTCGTCGAGACGATCCAGGACTCCGACGACCGCGACGCCGCGAAGACCGCGTTGGAGTCCGCGTTCGACTTCACCGAGGCGCAGGCGGCCCACATCGTCCGGATGCAGCTCGGATCGCTCACGTCGATGGAGACGGCGGAGATCGAGGAAGAGTACGAGGAGGTCAAGGCCCGGATCGAGCGGCTGGAGACCATCCTCTCGGACCCCGACGAGCTCGACCAAGTGATCGTCGACGAGCTGCAGGCGATCAAGGCCGAGTACGACGACGAGCGCCGCACGAGCTTCATCGAGGACGCGGGCGACGTGACTCACGAGGACCTGATCCCGGAAGAGGAGCAGGTCGTCGTGATGAGCGAGGACGACTACATCAAGCGGATGCCGCTCGACGAGTTCCGCGCGCAGAACCGCGGCGGCAAGGGGATCATCGGCACCGGCCTGAAGGAGGGCGACCGCGTCTCCTCGGTGTTCGCGGCCAACTCCCACGACTACCTGCTCGTCTTCACGAACCACGGCCAGATCTACGAGCTGAAGACCTACGAGATCCCGGAGATGTCCCGCACTGCCCGCGGGAAGTCCGCGGTCAACCTCCTCGACCTCGACGACGGCGAGGAGATCGAGTCGGTGGTCAATACGGAGGACTTGGACGACGACGAGTTCCTCACGATGGTCACCCGCGACGGGTACATCAAGCGGACCGCCGTCGAGGAGTTCGGTAACATCCGGTCGACCGGGATCCGGGCGATCCGGCTGGAGGACGGCGACGAGCTGGTCGACGTCGAGGTGACCGACGGGGAGCGCGACATCGTCATCGGGAGCCGCGACGGGATGGCGATCCGCTTCGACGAGTCGGACGCCCGCGCGATGGGCCGCACGGCCCGCGGCGTGATCGCCATCGACCTCCGCGAGGGCGACGCCGTCGCGGGCGTCGCCGCCATCGACGACGGCTACCACAACTGGGTGCTCACCGTCACGGAGAACGGCTACGGGAAGCGCTCCGACCTCGACGAGTACCGCCCGCAGTCGCGGAACGGGAAGGGGCTCGTCGACATCAAGACCGGCGACCGCAACGGCGAGGTCGTCGCCATCGAGGCGGTCACCCACGGCGACCACCTGATCGCGATGAGCGCCGCCGGGCAGATCATGCGGACCCGCGTCGAGGAGATATCGACGGTGAGCCGCAACACGAAGGGGGTCATCGTGATGAACCTCGACCCCGACGACGAGGTCGCCTCCGTCGACATCGTCCCCGAGTCGGTCCACGCGGCCGCGGACGACGAGGGTGACGACGACGCCGAGACCGACGACGAATAGCGGACCGGACGCCGACTTTCTCTTCGCGGGCTCACACCGCCGCGGTGTGCGGTGTTGAACTCCCGCCCCGACGACCGGTCGCCATGGAACGACGGAGCCCCCTCGCGGCGGGCCTCGGTGCGCCGGCCGGCGCGGCGGCCGGCTGTCTCGGTGACCCCGAGCCGAGCCGACTCGACCTTGCGGTCCGCAACGACGGCGACGCTCCCGTCGACGTGGACGTGGTCCGTACGGGCGAGTGTGCCGAGCCACCGTAGTCTTTCAGGAAAGTTACTTACTGTCGCCGCGAAAATCACCGGGCGAGATGAACGAGTACGAGGGGATAGACGAGGTCGTACACGAACCGAGCGAGGCGTTCGCCGAGTCGACGAACGTCGCCGCGTTCATGCGGGAGTACGGGATCGACGACTACGAGGCGCTCATCGAACGCACTACCTCCGAGGTCGCGGGCGAGCCCGAGTCGGGCGTCGACTGGTTCTGGGACGAGATCGTCGACTACCTCGACATCGACTTCTACGCCGACTACGACGCCGTCCGGGACGACGCCGAGGGCCCGCAGTTCTCCGACTGGTACCCCGGCGGGGAGATCAACGTCGCGCACAACGTCGTCGACCGCCACGCCGCGGTCGACGCTCCGAACCGCAACCGCGTCGCGCTGATCTGGGAGGGCGAGCCGGGCGACGTCCGCGAGGTCACGTTCCACGAGCTCCGCAGGCAGAGCGACCGCGTCGCGAACTACCTAACCGAGGCCGGGATCGAGACCGGCGACACGGTCGGCCTCTACATGCCCATGGTGCCCGAGGTCGTCTCGATCCTCTACGGCTGCCTGAAGGTCGGCGCGGTCGCCGTCCCGATCTTCTCCGGCTTCGGACGCGAGGCGACCGCGACGCGGATCGACGACGCCGAGCCCGCGGTGCTGTTCACCGGCGACGGGTTCTACCGACGGGGCGACGAGGTCCGGCTGAAGGCGACCGCGGACGACGCGATCGTCGACGCCGGGCAGGTCGAGGAGGTGGTCGTGTACGACAGGCTGGGCGCGACGCCCGCGAGCGACGATACGGGCGCCGACCCTGTCCCGTGGAACGACGACCGCGACCGGACGTGGGACGAGGCGGTCGGCTCGCAGCCCGCGACGTACGAGACGAAGCGCCTCCCGAGCGACCAGGAGTCTATGCTGTTGTACTCCTCGGGGACGACCGGTGAGCCGAAGGGGATCGTCCACACCCACGCCGGGGTCCTCACGGAGTGCGCCAAGGAGATCCACTTCGGTTTCGATCAGAAGCCCGCGGACCGGTTCTTCTGGGTCTCGGACATCGGCTGGATGATGGGCCCGTGGACGCTGATCGGCAACCACGCGTTCGGCGGGACGGTGGTGATGTACGAGGGCGCGCCGGACCACCCCGAGCCGGACCGCTTTTGGGAGCTGATCGACCGACACTCGATCACGCAGTTCGGCATCTCTCCGACCGCGATCCGGGCGCTCCGGAAGCACGGGGACGAGTGGGTCGAGGGACACGACCTCTCCTCGCTCCGAATCCTGGGCTCCACCGGCGAGCCGTGGGACCCCGAGTCGTGGCGCTGGTTCCACGACGCGGTCGGCGGCGGCGAGTGCCCGATAATCAACATCTCCGGCGGCACGGAGATCTGCGGCTGCTTCCTCATGCCGATGCCGAACCAGCCGCTGAAGCCCTGTACGCTCGGCGGGCCGGGGCTCGGGATGGACATCGACATCGTCGACGAGACCGGCGAGTCGGTGAAGGAGTCCGGCGAGCGCGGCTACCTCGTCGCGCGCGACTCCTGCCCCTCGATGACGAAGTCGCTGTGGTCGGGCGACGAGCGCTACCTCGACGAGTACTGGTCGACGTGGCCCGACCTGTGGGACCACGGCGACTTCGCACAGAGGGACGACGACGGCTTCTGGTTCCTCCACGGGCGCGCCGACGACGCCCTGAACGTCGCGGGCCGGAAGGTGGGACCGGCGGAGATCGAGGGCGTCCTCATCGACCACGACGCCGTCAATCAGGCGGCGGCGGTCGGCGTCCCCGACGACACCACCGGCACCGCGGTCGTCGCGTACGTCGTGCTCGAACCGGGCGTCGACCCGAGCGACGACCTCCGCGAGGAGCTCCGCGCGCTGGTGGGCGACGAGCACGGTAAGCCGTTCCGGCCGCGCGAGCTGCTGTTCGTCGACGCCTTCCCGAAGACGCAGTCGGGGAAGATCATCCGTCGCGCGATCGAGTCGGTGTACGTCGGCGAGGACCCGGGAGACCTCTCCTCGATGGAGAACCCCGAGGCGCTCGACTCGCTCCGCGATCCGGCCTGAGCGAGGCCACCGCAGACCCGGGCGTCGCGCCCGTCAGGCGCTCGCCTCCGCCACCGCCGCGGCCAGCTCCTCGTAGTCCGGCTCCTGTCCGGCGTTGTCCGCGAGCCAGCGGTAGGTCACGGTCCCGACCTCGTCGATCACGAAGACGGCGCGCTGCGCGACCGTCTCGACGCCGTAGTGCTCGAACGCCTCGATCACGTCGTACGCCTCGATCGCGCGGTGGTCGGGGTCGCCGACCAGGGCGAACGGGAGGTCGTACTGCGCGCGGTACGCGCCGAGCGCGTGCGGGAGGTCGGTGCTCACGCCGAACAGCGTACAGTCGTCGCGGTCGAACCCGTCGCGGAGCGCCTCCATCTCGTCGGTACAGGTGTTCGAGAAGGCCGCCGGGAAGAAGGCGAGGACAACCGGCTCGTCGCCGAGGTGGTCGGAGAGTTCGAACGGTGCGATGTCGCCGTCCACGAGCGATCCGGTGAAGTCTGGGGCGTCGTCGCCGACGTCTGGCATACCGGGTCGTCGTCGGCCGGGCGTATCACGGTTTCGACGGCGGATCCCGGACCGGAATCCCGGACTCCCCGCCCGCCTTCAGTCGGCAGCCCGGGCAACGCGTTCCGCGGTCGGGGACGGAATCAAGTGCGCCGCCGACGAAGTGCCGGCGATGTCTCGCCCTCCATGCGGCCCCTCCCGCCGACAAGTGGCGCTGATGACCGCGACCGCCTCGCTGACTGGATTCTCCGGCTGTCTCACGGACGATTCGTCGGACGACACTCGCTCGCGGACGGTGCTGCGGCTCGACGAGGCCTCGCCGGTCGGCGTCTCGAACGAGTTCAGCACTCCGGTCGACTTCGTCGGACACGCTGGACGGGCGGCCGTCCGAACCGCGATCGACGGCGGGGAAGCCGCCGTCGACGGGTACTACGGCCCCGACGTCTCGGCGCCGTACGTCGTCGCCGACGGCCCCGAGTACTACCGGATCGAGACCGAGACGGTCGATTCCGTCGCGGCACCGGGCTACGCGTACACGGTGGCGGTCGACGCAGTCGACTCCTTCTTCTTCGGTCCCCCGTCGAGCGTCCCCTTCGCGGACCTCCCGGCCCACGATTGGGACACCGTCCTCGACGCGCTTGGGGACGCGTCGCTCGTCCACGCGCCACACTACCCGCCGTTCGAGGTCACCTTCGCGTACGCGTCCGCCGAGCGGCGGGAGCGTTCCCGCTTCGTCCCCGAGAACGACGGCCAGCGGGTCGCGTGGGACGGCGAACTCCTCCGGTTCTCGTTCGCGGAGGAGCGGTCGGTCGAGGTACGGACCGTCGCCGTCCGCGCCGACCGCGTCGCCTCGTCGCAGCGTGACTTCCGCGAGGCCGTCGGCGAGGAGCGCGGCCGCTCGCTCGCCGACCCGACCGGGGACCAGCGCGCGGTCCTCGACGCGGCGATCGACTCCGAGTACGCGGAGGCTCCGCCGCTCTCCGACCCCTTCGCGGCCGTCGTCGACGCCGTCTCGACGGACGACGGCGTCGCCCCGCTCGTCCGCTACGACGGCGACTGGTACTTCGCGCGGCTCGCACGCCCCGACTGACCCGGTCGGGCCGTGCGCGAAGGGCCGACCGTCGGCCGATCGGCACCCGAGCGACGACGCCGTTCGCTCGGCCCGTCGCGCCGCGCGAGGCGTCGTGCGGCGACTCGACGAGGCAAAAAGACTATAATCGACACAGGGCTACAGCGAGACAGAGATGACAAGTGCGATTCCACTGATCGGCGGCATTCCGGCGGGGCCGGAACTCCTCATAATCCTGCTCGTGCTGGTCCTGCTGTTCGGGGCGAACAAGATCCCGAAGCTCGCTCGGTCGACCGGCCAGGCGATGGGCGAGTTCAAGAAGGGCCGCGAACAGGTCGAAGAAGAACTGAAAGACATGCAAGACGGCAAGAGCGCGGACTCGACGCTCGACGACGAGGACGACGACCTCGACGAGCTGGAGACCGAGACCGAAAAGGAAACGAGCGCGTAAGCCGGCCCCGACGCCGACCGATCCCCGCCGTACCGTTTTCTCCACCCGTTCTGGGCGCGTGGCCTAGCGGACAGGGCGAGAGGTTCCTAACCTCTCGATCGCGGGTTCGAATCCCGTCGCGCCCGTGACTTCGCTTCGCTCAGTCACGGGCGCGACTGGATCCACGCTCGCTCACTGCGTTCGCTCGCGTGGATCCCGTCGCGCCTGCTACCCGCGAACGAAGTGAGCAGTAGCGGTCCGGGGACTCGAACCACGCGAGACTCACTTCGTCCGTCTCGTATTGGTCCCGCCGCGCCCGCCGGTAACCCATTGAGTGCGACTACTCCTCGACCCGTTCGAGGACGATCCGTTCGTCGAACCGCCCCCGTCGCTCGGCCTTCTCGGACCGCATCTCGTCCAGCTCCTCGGCGGTGAGTCCGCTCAGTTCGCGGAGCGCGTGGACAACCTCAAGCACGTCCGCCAGTTCCCGCGGGTCGCGGGTCTCTCGGTACTCCGCGGTCTCCTCGGCCAGCTTCGCGGCGAGCCGGTCCGCGTACTCGTCCTCGCCGGCGACGTGCGTCTGCGCTCGCCCGCCGTCCGCCTCGATGATCTCAGGAATTTCGTCTCGGACCAGTTTGTCGTATTCCTCGACCATGTCGGCCGATCGGAGCCCGGTTATTTGACGTTCCGGTCCGGCCCGCTTCTCAGCTCGCGTCCTCGTCAAGCCGCGGGAAGGACCGCGCCGCGAGCGCGACCGCTCCGACCGCGATGGCCAGCGTCGCGGCCGCGAGCCCGGCGCCGGGCTCGTACAGCAGCGGCGGGTGGTAGCCGAGCCCGTAATCGAGGCCGACGTTCGCGACGCCGAGCGCCAGCGCCGTCGCGAGCGCGCCGCGCGTCGTGCGGCCGAACGCCGGGAACAGCAGCGCGAGCCCCACGAACAGCAGGTGCGTGCCGATCACGCCCCAGTAGTAGATCCAGGCGTCGGGCGCGGCGACGTACTCGGCGAACGCGAGGTTCAGCGAGACCAGCGGCCAGAGGCCGAACTGGACGAGCCAGACGAAGGCGATCGTCTGGAGGTACGCCAGTCCGCGCGAGGCGGGCGCCTCCGCGAGCGGGTCGCCCCGCCTGACGGTCGGCGCGATCGCGGCGAGGACGCCGCCTCCGAGCGCGACGGCGACCGCTGAGTCGGCGTACAGCGGCCACAGCGCCGGCGGCACGGTCCCCGCGGTCGGCGCGTAGTACGCGACGCCGACGCCGAGCATGAAGAGGGTGAACGCGCAGACGGCGGCGAAGCTCCGCGGCGCGCCCAACAGCTCCTCGGCGAGGGCGGCACGGACCCGCCGCCTGACCCGCGGGCTGTGGAGCCGTCGCAGGCGGCGGACGCCGTCGAAGCGAGACACGCGCACCGGTCGGTGCCCGAGCGACTAAAAAGCGCCCGTCCCCCGTGATTATCAATCGCGGTGTTTAGCGAGACACCTTTTTCAACGGATGAGCAGTTCCCGAGACTATGGACAGCGAGGACGCCGAGCGGTCCGCCCAGCGGTCCGGTCCGGTGGGTGGCACTTCGGCGTCCGGTTCCGACGCGGGCGGCGACCCGGGCTGGACCCGCGAGCCGGACGCGGACGGCGACGGGACTGGAGGGACCGGCGAGGGCGAGCCGCTCGACGACCCGGACACGGCCGCGGAGACCGTCCCGGCCGTCACCGACAGGTACACCTGGCGGTCGCTGCTCGTCGAGCGCGGCCGCGAGGACGAGGCGGAACGCGTGTACGCGGACGTGCCGAACGAGCCCGCCGTCCCGGCCGACGCCGTCGCGTACCACCGCCCGGACGGGGCCGAAGACGTGCTCCGCGCGCCGGGCGTCGACGAGCCGTTCGAGGCGGACGGGGAAACGGCCGTCCCGGGCCGCGGCACCCCCGACCGCGGCACGCTCGTCGTCGGGACCGACGCGGTCGTCCTCGACGGTGCTACCGTCGTCCCGACGGGCGAGCGGGTCGCCGCGCCGCGGCGTCCGGTTCGGAGCGACGCGGCCGACGGCGATTCGGACACCGCGGACGACGTCGAAGCCGACGGCGACCCCGACGACGGACCGGCGGCGACCGCGGACGCGACGCCGGTGCCCGACGCCGACCCCGGCCCGGACACGGTGTTCGACGGACCGGTGGGCCGGGGCGGGGTCGCGGGCGTCGTCGTGGTGCGCCCCGACGCGGTGGAGTCGGTGCCCTCTCGCGCGCCGACCCCCGACGAGTGGGACCGGGTCGAGTTCGACCCGGCGACGCTGCTGGGGTTCGACCCGAGCGAGACCGACTACCGGGTCCGCGCGGCCGCCGCGGTCGGCGACGTCCTCTGGGACATGTGCGCGGCCCGCTACGACCCGTACTCGGTCCCGGTGTTGAAGGGGTACTACACGTGGGAGAACTACCGCGAGGAGTTCTTCCTCGACGAGGACGGGAACCCGCCGACCGAGGAGAACGAGGAGGGCGAGCCGATCCCGCTGGAGTTCACCCACGAGGACAAGACGGAGGCGCTCGGGTTCGACCCGGACCGCACCGAGGAACTGCTCGGCGCGGGCGGGAGCGCCGCGGCCGAGCTCGCCGACCTCGTGGACGAGCGGACCGTGGACGTGAACCCCGAAGTCGACGAGGACGCGTTCTTCTCGACCGACGAGGGCCACACCACGCTGACGAACCGGTACGACCTGGAGAAGGCGGTGCCGATGCAGAAGAAGACCCACTTCCGGGAGGAGGAGCGCTACTGGGTGAACAAGCCGTACGCGTTCGTCATCGTCTTCCGGTCGCGGAAGGAGAACGAGGCGAAGTACTACGCCGTCCAGCCGTACCGCACCGAGATCGAGGCGGAGCTCACGGAGTTCCTCACCGGGAAGCTCCGGACCTCGATCAAGTACGCCGACGAGTCGATCGCGGGCGGCGACGAGGCGTTCCGCGAGGAGGTGATCGTCGAGGAGGCGCGCACGCTCCTCGATCGCTACGGGCTCTACGAGGACGACGAGGACGAGCGGGGCATCGCCGACACGCTGGTCGACCGCTTCGGCATCGACCCGACGGAGGGGATCGCCGGGCGGATCGCGGAGTCGCTCGGCTACGAGCCGCCGACCGAGGAGCCGGACGACCCGCCGGCGATCAGCGCCCGGCCCGAGCCCGCGGTGCTCGCGGAGGACGCCCGCACGCTGTCCGCCCACCAGGTCGAGAAGCTCCTGTACTACCTGAAGCGCGACTTCGTCGGCTACGAGCGGATCGACCCGATCAAGTACGACATCAACGTCGAGGACATCTCCTGTGACGGGTACAACTCCCCCGTCTTCGTCTACCACTCCGAGTACGAGCAGATCATCACCAACGTCTACCACGGCACCGACGAGCTCGACGACTTCGTCGTGAAGCTCGCGCAGCGCTCCGGGAAGGGGATCTCGAAGCGCCGGCCGCAGGTCGACGCCACGCTCCCGGACGGCTCCCGCGCCCAGCTCACCCTCGGCCGCGAGGTGTCGGACCACGGGACCAACTACACGATCCGGCAGTTCAAGGACGTCCCCTTCACGCCGATCGACCTGATCAACTGGAAGACGTTCTCGCTCGACGAGATGGCGTTCCTCTGGCTCTCCATCGAGAACCACAAGAGCCTGATCTTCGCCGGCGGCACCGCCTCCGGGAAGACGACGAGCCTGAACGCGGTCTCCCTGTTCATCCCCTCGAACGCGAAGATCGTCTCCATCGAGGACACCCGCGAGGTCGAACTCCCGCAGCGCAACTGGATCGCCTCCGTCACCCGACCCTCCTTCTCGGACGACGACAAGGGCGATATCGACGAGTTCGACCTGCTGGAGGCCGCGCTCCGTCAGCGCCCCGACTACATCGTGATGGGCGAGATCCGCGGCGAGGAGGGGCGGACGGCGTTCCAGGTCATGTCGACCGGTCACACCACCTACACCACGTTCCACGCCGACTCCGTCGGCGAGGTGCTCAAGCGGTTCACCACCGACCCGATCAACGTCTCGAAGACGATGTTCACGGCGCTCGACTTGGTTTCGATCCAGACCTCGACCCGCGTTCAGGGCAAGAAGGTGCGCCGGAACAAGTCGATCACCGAGATCAACCACTACGACGCCGAGAACGACGAGATCAACGTTCAGGACGTGTTCCAGTGGCAGGCGGAGACGGACGAGTTCCTCCAGATGGGCGACTCGAACACGCTCGAAGACATCATGTTCGACCGCGGCTGGAGCCGGGCGACCCTCGACGAGGAGCTGCGGAAGCGCCGGGTCGTCTTGGCCTACCTCATCGACCGCGGACTCAACAGCTACGCGCAGGTGGCGGCGACGTTCCAGGCGTTCATCAACGACCCGGAGACGGTGCTCGCGCTGATGGCCAACGAGGAGCTCGAGCGCTCGCTGGAGGACCTCCGCGAGATGGAGTCGGTCCTGATCAACGTCGACCGCGAGAAGGAGGCGCTCGTCCCCCGCCCGACGCCGGACGCGGACGGCGAGGCGGAGGCCGCCGGGATACTCGACGCCGCCGAGGACCTCTTCGAGACGTACCGCGGGCAGGTCCCCGACTCCGTCGCCGACGCCCTCCTTGAGATGAACCACGCGGGCGACGTGGAGGCCGCCCCGGCGAGCGACCACGAGGCCCTCGCTGAGGCGGCCCGCGAGGCGGACGCGGCGTACGACGAGCCGGCCGGCCCGGAACCGGCGCCCGGTGCGGCCGACGCGGACGGCGTCGACGACGCCGACGAGACGCCCCCCGACCTGGGGGGCGCGGGCCCCTCGGGGACGCCCTCGCCGGACCCCGCGCACGGCGACTTCGAGGGGGTCGCCGAGGCGGTGGGCGACGGCTCGGGCGACCTCGACGGCATCGACTTCGGCGAGCCGTTCGACGAGGGCGTCGACGTGCTCTCCTCGCCCGCGGGCCCCTCCGAGCCCGGCGCCCCGCCCGACGCCGGCGCGGGCGGCGGCGCCGACGCGTCCCCCGACGTGAGCGAGGGGTTCAGCGCCGCGGAGCCCGTGGACGGCGAGCCCTCCGCGGAGGTCGGCGACGGCGAGGAGTCCGACACGGACGAGTTGGACGGGGCGGACGAGCCTGACGCGGAGGACGAGCCTGACACGGCAGACACAGCAGATGAAGCGGAGGATGCCGACGAGACCGAGCAGGGGGACGACCCCGACGAGGCTGACGACGGAACGGGCGACGACATCGGCGAATGGGGGTTCGACGCCGTCGAGCCCGCGGAGGACGGGTGACGCCGTGTTCCTCGTGAGGGCCGTCCCGTGAGTCTCGACGTGGACGCGGGCGACGGCGGCGTCGACGCGAACGTCCTCGCGGAGCTGTGTTACCCGGTGTTCGAGCTGCTGTTCGACCCCGACGGCGACTTCGTCGCGGACGTGGAGCGCAAGCTCGCGGAGGCGCGGATGCCCGACCAGGTCGAGATGTACGTCTCGCTGGCGCTGGCGGTCGGTCTGCTCGTCGGCGGGCTGCTCTGGGCGCTCGGCACCCTGATCGGCTACGGCGTGTTCTCGCTGGGGCTGGTCGACCCGTCGACGCTCTCGCTCGGCGTGCCGGCGCCGACGACGGCGATCCAGGAGCTGCTCCGCTCGCTCGTCGTGCCGACCGCGGTGATCCTCAGCGGGCTCGTCTTCGGCTCGATCGGGTTCGCGATCGGGTTCGGCGGCCTCGTCGCGGTCCCGTACTCGCGCGCCTCCTCGCGGAAGCGGGAGATCAACCTCCTGCTCGCGGACTCGGTGTCGTTCATGTACGCGCTCTCCGTCGGCGGGCTGAACCAGCTGGAGATCCTCCGCGCGATGGCGACGGCGGAAGACACCTACGGCGAGGTGTCACGCGAGTTCCAGAGCATCGTCAACGAGACGGAGTACTTCGGCACCGACTACCGGAACGCGATCCGCCAGCAGTCCATGGAGACCCCCTCCGACGACCTCTCGCAGTTCCTCGCCGACATGCTCTCCATCGTCAACTCCGGCGGCGACATGGAGGGCTTCCTGAAGGACAAAAAGGAGAAGCACCTCCGCACGTCGAAACAGGAGCGCGAGATGACCTTGGAGACCTTGGAGCTGTTCGGCGAGATGTACATGACGCTCTCGTTGTTCCCGCTGCTTCTCATCATCATCCTCGTCATCATGGGGATGATGGGCGAGGCCGACGACCGCCTGCTGTACGTCACGGTGTACCTGCTCATCCCCCTGGTCGGCGTCGGCTTCCTCGTGCTGGTCTCGACGGTGAAACAGGACGACCCCGGCGACGGCTACCTCCAGCCCGACGGTGGCAGCGAGCGCCTCCGACAGACGAGCCGGGAGGGGCTCTTCCACTTCGGGCTCGTGGAGGCGTTCGTCGGGACGTTCGGCGTCTTCGACCGCATCCGCGACCGCGAGGGGACCCACAAGACGATGGAGATCCTCTCGGCGCCGCACCTCTTCCTCCGCGAGAACCCGCCGTACACCCTCGCGTTGACCGTGCCCGCGGCGCTCGCGCTGGTCGTCGTCGCGGCCGCGGCCGGGTCGGCGCCGACGACGGTCGACGGCTGGATCGCCCGCCCGGTGTGGTCGGCGTTCGTCTGGGTCTACGTGCCCCTCTACGTCGTGCTGGTCCCGCTCGGGGTGTTCTACGAGTGGCACCAGCGCTCGCGGCGGGCGGTGACCGGGAAGCTCTCGGAGACGCTCCGGAAGCTCTCCTCGGCGAACGACACCGGCCAGACGCTGCTCGAATCGGTGCGCACGGTCTCGGAGACCTCGACCGGCAAGCTCGCCGAGGAGTTCGAGGTGATCCACGCGAAGGTGAACTACGGGATGAGCCTCCGTGACGCGCTCGTCGAGTTCAACAACGCCTACGCGGTGCCGCGGCTCGCGCGGACGGTGAAGCTGATCGCCGAGGCGCAGGAGGCGTCCTCGCAGATCACGGACGTGCTCACGACGGCCGCGCAGGCCTCGGAGAACCAGGACGACATCGAGCGCGAGCGGAAGTCGCGGACCCGGATGCAGGTGGCGATCATCGTGATGACGTACGTCACGCTGCTCGGCGTGATGGCCATCCTCCAGACGCAGTTCATCGACGTGATGGGCGACCTGGTCGCGCAGAGCGACGGCGCCGGGAGCACCGGCGGGGCCGGGTTCGGCGGCGGCGGCGGCATCGACCCCGACGTGCTCTCGATGCTGTTCTTCCACGCGGTAACGATCCAGGCGGTCCTCTCCGGGTTCATCAGCGGCTACATCCGCGACGCGGAGCTTATCTCCGGCGTCAAGTACGCCGTGGTCCTGATGACGCTGGCGCTGGGGGTGTGGATCTATGTCGGCTGACCGCGCGCAGACGGTCCTCGACGGAGTACCGACATTCGCCGATGGGACGGTCACAACGGGAAACGAATCCTCTACCTGGGTCTCAACGAGCTTCTCGCAGATGCGAGGTCGGTCCGAGAGTGCTGCCTGTGATTTATTAGAATTAATAATCCAACCGCGTTTTTTATATATCGACTCTGTCCGAATATCAGTTACTCTCCCATCTCGTACGGAGCTACTCTCCGAAGTCGGTCCTCTGTCCGACAGAGATCGGACGCATAACAACAGCGAGTATCCCGCGCAACGCAAACACTGCGTAACGATCGCAAGGTAACTCGAAGTGACACCACCTCGTAAACCGAAGCGACTCGCCTCGGATCGTCGCGGCCAGACGCTCCAAGACTACGTCATCGGGGTGTCGATATTTCTCCTCACGACTGCGTTCGTCGTGGGATTCATTCCGACTCTCTTCACACCGTTTACGGCGCCTGTTGACGCTTCACAGACCACACAGGCCGACAGGTACGCCGCCGAAGTCCTCGCGGAGATCACTCAACCAGACTCGAAGAACGTGCTCGACGGCGCTGGCACTGACTCGTTTTTCGCGAACGAGTCTAACTTGGACGGAATACCGACGGCCGAAGGGAGCGAAGTGAACGTGACGCTCGTCGACGGAAACGGGACGGTCCAACACACAGTCGGCCCACCGTATCAGGGCGAGTCTACGGCGGCTGCGACACGCGTCGTCGTCCCGGAGTCGGGCTACGTAGGGAACCACACCTGTACGGCCACCTGTCGTATCGAGGTGCGACTATGGTAGCCGGTCCGCCGAAACGGCGACCGCCGTCCGACGCGGACCGCGGACAAGCGTACACTCTCGAAGGCGTTATTTCCGCAATCGTGGTCCTCACGGCGCTGCTATTAGCGACGACTGCGGTGGTAATTACGCCCACCACGGCCGGAACGATCGATCGGGACACGATGGCACAGTTGGGGACGCAGACGGACGACGTTCTCGCGACCGCTCACGAGCGGAACGCGCTTATTGAAGCCGCACTGTACTGGGACTCCCAGGACGGACAGTCGGGGTGGCCGACCGCGTACCAGCCCGGCGATGCCTGCCCCGAAACGATAGCGGACGAGCCGCTCACGCTGTGCCTTCTCCTCGAAGAGACGTTCACTTCCCGGTTCTATCGGTACAACGTCTATCTGGATTATCAGACGCAGGGGAAGACGACGGAGACGGAGCCGCTGTTCGTCCAAGGAACTCCCGGTCGAAACGCGGTCACCGCGACCCGTTCGATAGCGCTTCACGACGGGATGGAGTTGACACACAGCCCCGGCGGTACCCTCGGAGGGAACGTCTCGAAGTTCTACGCCGAGGACCTCGACGACCCGACCCTGGTAAACGTGGTCGAAGTGCGGGTGGTCGTCTGGTGATCACGAAGCTCGACGACCGCGGTCAACTGATGCTCGTGGGGGCGATCGTGATGGCAGCGAGCCTACTGGCACTCGTCGTCGTGCTGAACTCTACGATCTACACCCAAAACACCAACCCCGGAAATTCTCTCGGAGAGATGAACGAGGTAGAGCGACAGTTGGAAGCCGTTCGAACGGACGTCGACCGCCTCACCGACCGGATTGGACAACGAGACGGCTACGTCGACGTCCACGAGCTGAACGCGACGTTGACCGTTTACAGCGAACGGAAGGCGGAGCAGATCGTCGACCGGCGGCCCGCGTATCTTCGTGTGACGCTGAACGAGAGCGCGTCCGAGCTCGAAAGGGAGGCCCTTCGGCAGCGCAACCGCTCGCGAGCCGTCCGCTCGCGGGCGAACCGAAGCGACTGGACCCTCGTGGATAACGCGACGTTCAACGAATCCACCCCGTTCGAGCTCGTCATCGAACCGCGGAGCCTGACGCCGACGACGTTCATCGCCCGGGGCGAGGACGGCGGTGATTGGCGCCTCAACGTTAGCCAAGCCCCCTCGAATGCCGTCAGCGTCGAGGTCACGTACGACAACGGAACCACGGTCAGTGAGTCGGTCTCGGGGAATGCGGCTCGGGTGAACGTCACTGGTGGAGCGATCAACGGGACCCAGCGCTTCGCGTTCGCTCCGGGACTGAACGCCCCGTACGACCTTCGCGTGGAAAACGGTCACCGGTCCGACGGCGCGTATCATATCCTCGTCAACGAGGCCAGCGACGTCGAGACCGGGAACTTCCACACCGACCCGGGTAACGGCCAGCCGTACGTGAGCCGCGAACTGTCGACCGCCGTCGTCGACGTCGAATACGTGAGCGACAAACTGTCCGCGGAGTCGCAGATCACGGTTCGGATCGGGGGAGATTCGGAATGAGAGGTCCCGGCGTAACAGACCGGCTTCGGGGCGACCGGCGGGGGGTTTCGGTCGCGTTGACACACGTTCTCACGATGGGGATTACCTCCGTGCTGATCGCCGGGCTCATAATCACTGCGGGCGGCGCGGTCGAGACGCAACGCGAGCGGGCGGTAGAGGGCGAGCTCACGACGATCGGAGAACGGATCGCGACCGAACTCACGGCACTGGACCGCGTCGCCGACCCGACGAACTCGACAATGACCGTTGAGACCTCACATCCCGAGCGGGTCGTGAACTCGCGCTACCGAGTGCGACTGACATCGGATTCCGGAGACTGTCGGACCGACACCTGCCTCGTGCTCGAATCGCGGGCGATCGGAGCGCCGGTCGTGGTCCCCGTCCGAGACGACATCGACACCGTCGAGTCGACCGCCTTCGGGGGGGAGATCAGACTCGTTCACAACGGGACCGCGGTCCGCATGGAGCGTTCGCAGCCATGACTGCGAACGGGCGCGCCGTGAGCGATATGGTCGGATTCGTCCTCTCGTTTTCACTCATCCTGCTCGCTGTCAGCGCCGTGTACACCGGCGGATTCGCCGCTATCGCCGAGGAGCAACAGGAGGAACAGATACACAACACAGAGCGCGCGATGTCGGTGCTCGCGGAGAACTTTCACGACATCGAGCGAGGAAATGCCCCGACACGGGCGGGCGAGTTCCGACTCTCTGGAGGCGCGCTATCGCTGGACCGTTCCGCGAGGTTCACCGTGTCTGTTGGACTCGATAACGGGACCTTCGCGGAGACCGTCCGAACCGGTTCACTCTCGTACACGAAAGACGAGACCGAGATAAGCTACGAGAATGGAGCGGTCCTACGGACGAACGACGACTACGGATTCGTGTCACGCCCACCGAGCGTGACGTGTCGAGACGGGAAGTCGATCATCTCGTTGGTCGAGATCGATCCGCGCGGTAACGTCACATCGACGAGTGTGGACGGATCGGTACTGGTCACGGTCGCGAAGCAGGACTCCGATATATACTATCCGAGGCGGGAAAACGGGACCGTGGTCAACGAGGCCGACATGGCTCAAAACGTGACGATCCGAGTCGAGGAGTCACGTCACGAGAGGGCCTGGGAAAGGTGGTTCGCCGAACGCGATGGATGGAAGCAGACGGCAGCAGGCTACAGGTGCGAGGCCGATACCGTATTCGTTCGGACGACCAAGGTGACGGTGAGGATCCTGCCGTGACAGGTCCGTGACGGTACGGTTCGGTCGAGTCCGAGACGAGCGGTTCGATTTCGATAGGCTGAGCGATTCACTCACTCGTTGGTGGTCTCGATGATGACCTCGTTCGTCGTCAGTCTGATCTCGAACCCGCCGGCGACCTCCTTGCCCTCTTGATCCTCTATCTCCAACAGTACGATCGCGTCGTTGTAGTTGGGGTCGCCGATGTCGTCTTTCGCGCTCTCCCACGTAGCGTCCGGGTCGGTGATCTCGAAGAGGAACACCGCTTGGTTGTCCTCAAGCTGTAGGTGCCCCGTCTCGTTGAGTAGTGGACCGAGAACTTCTTCGGCGTTGCGTTGCCGGTACCTCGTCTCTATCACCGGCATCTCGTCGCCGTTCTTGAGCACTCTGACGTTCTCCGGGTTCTCACCCGCCGACGCGTCCGTGCGGAGGTTCACCGAGCCGAGGTCGTCGCAGTTGTAGTGGTACCACGTCGTTCCGTCGTACTCGTCCGCCCCGGCGTAGTCGTAGTCGGCACACGACCACTGCGTCGCTCGGAGCGAAACCGTCGCTCCCGCCTCGACTTCGAACTCGTGAGTCCACTCGGAGAGCTGGGTCTCTCGGTCGTTGAGGTTCTGCTCGGCGGTGACGGGATCACCGGGATCGTACGGTCCGTCGGGCCACGGCCGCATCTGTCCGTCGTCGGTTACGACTCCCATCGTAACCGGGGCCCAGTGTTTTCGCATACCGCCCCACCAGGTGGGTGTCTGACTGGACACTTCCGTTCCCAGGACCGTCGTCGAGACAGTCGCGTTCTCCGAGACGCTGATCTCGCTTTCATTCCCCCCGACGCCGAAGTCCACGCCTTCTGAGATCGTTACCGTCACCGAGTCGTCGTCGGGATCGGCGTTGTCGAGGTCGTACGTCGAGTTCGTCGAGACTTCGCTTTCGAGGTATTCGCCCCAAACGTCGGCGTAGCGGCTCTCGACGGTAACGGTCATCTGCGACGCGTTCGAGCAGTTCGCCATCAGTTGGGAGTACTCGCGAGACCGTTCACGAGAGTATTCGAGGTTCTTCGTTGCCCGGAGCGTCTCCACCTGTCCGCCGGCGCTGCCGTTGACATTCACGGACGGAAACGTCAGCGTTCCGTCCTTGTACTCCATATCGGGGGGTGAGATCATCTCGTTGCCGCTCGGCGTCCCTCTCCAGATCCCACCGCCCTGATAGGTGACGGTCGAGTGGCCGTCGCTCTCGTAGTGAAGCGATCCCATCGGAATCACGAACGGGGTACAACCCGGGCCGCCGTCGAGTTTGATCACCATCTCCGCGTTGTTGGCGATGCGTACTGACTGCCCCTCGTCGGGATCGAAAGCGAGCGTGTGTTCGAGGTTGTCGCTGAACGCGACCTCGTTCAGCCGCGAATCAATCTCCCGCATCGTCTGTTCCGCGTCTTGCCCCTGAATCTCGCCCCTGAGGTCGCTCATCATGGCCGTTCCGAAGTAGAGTGTCGCCGACGCTGCCACGACGATCATCCCGATCAACAGGACGAATCCGACGAGGGTCGACTGCCCTCGTTCCCGTCTTCGAGGTGTGGTGGGCGGTGTCATGAGTACTCTCGACGAAGCGGCATCAAGTGCCCCGGCAGGATGTTGTGAACACGTCGTCAATTTGAATGTGATAACCTTTCGGTCAAAGTATTGGGTCTGATAACCACCGGTGTCGATCAGGCCCCAGTACCCCGTGAAGATCGAACTGAACTCTCCCGTTTCAACCCTCTTTATCCAGCGGCTCACCTCGCTGCTGTCTGGCGATTCAACGCGACCGTTCAGAGACATGAGGGTGCCCAACTCTGCCGCCGCGGAACGGCTTTCCGGCCGATGCGTTCCGACGCGGCCGCGTCGGACCGGGGATATATCTCGCCGGCGCCCCTTCCCGGACCCGTGACCGAGCGACTCTACCTCGCGGACGACGCGGTGACGACGTTCGAGGCGACCGTCGAGCGCGTCCTCTCCGACCCGCACCGGATCGTCCTCGACCGGACGCACTTCTACCCGACCGGGGGCGGCCAGCCGCACGATACCGGGACGATCCGCGCGGTCGACGGCGATCAGGGCACTCGCTGGCGCGTCGTGGACGTCGAGATGCGAGACACGGTGTACCACGAGGTCGAACCGGTCGACGAGAGGGACGGCGCGGACGACGACGCGGGCGACCCGAGCGCGCAAGTCTCGCTCCCGGAACCGGGGTCGGAGGTCGCCTGCGAGGTCGACGCCGACCGGCGCGCCGCGCACTCGCGGTACCACACCGCACAGCACCTGCTGTCGGCGCTGCTGCTCGACGAGTTCGACGCGCCGACGACCGGCAACCAGCTGTACCGCGACCGGGCGCGCCTCGACGCCGAGTACGACCGGTTCACGGACGGCGACCTCGGCCGGATCGAGGCTCGGCTCAACGAGCTCGTCGCCGACGGGCGGGCGGTGTCGAGCTACACGATGGACCGCGAGACCGCGGAGGCGACGCTAGACACCGACCGGACGCGGATCGACCTCCTCCCCGACTCGATCGAGGAGCTGCGGATCGTCGAGATAGCGGGCGCGGACGCCGACGACGAGCCGTACGACCGCACCGCCTGCGCGGGGACCCACGTCGCGAACACCGCGGACATCGGGGAGGTCGTCGTCACCGGCCGGGAGACGAAGGGGCCCGAGGAGGAGCGCGTCCGCTTCGCGCTCGCCGACCACGTCGACGCGGACTGACGGCGGCGTGGGCGCCCCGCGGGCGCGTTCGCCGCTCGCCCGCGATCCCGCCGTTTAAATACGATCCGCGGTAGGTTCGGGCATGAAGTTCTGCGACGAGTGCGGATCCATGATGAAGTCCGGCGAGGGCGAGGACCACTGGGTGTGCGACTCCTGCGGCCACGAGATCGGGCGCGACGAGGGCGACGACGAGTGGACGACCGAGTCGCAGGTCGAGTCGGAGATCGTCGACGTGAGCGACGCCGAGGACAAGGGGCTCCCGACGACGACGGCCCAGTGTCCCGAGTGCGACAACGACCAGGCGTACTGGTACATGCAGCAGATCCGCGCGGCCGACGAGTCCGAGACCCGCTTTTTCGTCTGTACCGAGTGCGAGCACAAGTGGCGCGAAGACGACCACTGAGCACCGACGCGCCCGCCCGACCGTTCCTTCCCCGCCCGTCCGTTTTATTCCCGTCCGGAGAGAGGCGGGACCATGGAGCCGCCTGTCGTCCCCCGCGACCGCCTCGAGGGCTGGACGCTCGTCGCGGAGGCGACGGAACGCCCGTTCGAGGCCGGTCCCGTCTCGGTCACGGCGGGGACGGCGCGGTACGAGCGCGAGACCCCGCCCCCGCGGCCGTTCTTCTTCGCGAGCCGGCTCTGCATCTCGCCCGACACCGGACCGAACCCCGCCCTGACCCGGCTCGTCGAGTCCCGGGCCCGCGAGGGGTTCCGCGACCGCCTCGCCGACCGGCGCATCGGCGACCTCGCGCGCCGCGACGAGCGGCGCCTCGACGTCGACGACCCCGCGGCGTCGCCCGCAACGCTCACCGTGTTCCACGGGCGCTGCGCGGTCGACGGCGAGCGGGTCCCTGTGGAGGCGCTGCTCGCGGTGTGGGAGGCCGGCGAGTACCTGCTCGCCGGCGGCGCCTACCCGACCGGCGACGGGTTCGAAGCGACCCGTCAGGGCGTGTTGCGACTGGTCCGCGGCGTTCGGCTTCCGGCGTCGTCGGACGCGGTAGACAGCTCGTGAGGACCGGTCAGCAGGCGACAGCGCCGGCGCTCGACTCGATCGGCGACCCGTCGTCCTCGTAGTCCGCGTCGCCGACCGCGCCGGCGAACATCGGGAGCCGCATCTCGTAGGTGTACAGCACGTCGAACGCCGCGAGCGGGTCGAAGCCGTTCGCGATCGCCTCCCGCCCGGTCAGCCTGACCCCCGCGGCGAGCGTCACGATCGGCTCGCCGTCGAGGCGCCCGGCGGTCTCGACGCCGAACTCGTTCCCCGCGGCGGGGTCGGTCAGCACGGAGAGGTGGACCACCGTCTCCATCGTCGTCCCGCCCTCGCCGTCGCCGATCGTGATGGGGTATCCCCGCCCGGTGAAACAGCGCGTGAGCGGCGGCGCCGCGCTCCGGTTCGCGTCGGCGCCGGTGCCGACGGTCGCCGGACGGTCCGCGGGCGCGCCGCCGACCGACTGGACGGTCGCTCCCTGGACGCGGGCGTCCGCTCCGGACGCCGCCGGTTGGCCCGCGACCGCGCCGGCGCCGACGCTCGCGGCGAGCAGCAGCAGCGAGAGGGCGAGGGCGCGGGTCCGTCGCGGGCGCGTCATCGGCCGCCCTTTCGGCCGCCCGGGTTAAAGCACCGCGGTCTGCGGTATCAGTCGAGAGAATCGCCGTCTAAGAGTCCATCGACGAGCAGCTCCGCGGACGCCACGTTCGTCGCCAGCGGCACGTCCTTCACGTCGCAGACCCGTAGCAGCGCCGAGATGTCGGGCTCGTGCGCCTGCGCGGTCAGGGGATCGCGGAGGAACACGACCCCGTCGATCCTATCGTCCGCGATCATCCCACCGATCTGGAGGTCGCCGCCGTACGGCCCCGAGGCCTGTCGGTTCACGGCGAGCCCGGTCGCGTCCGCGATGCGCTTGCCCGTCGTCCCGGTGGTGACCAGTTCGCACTCGTCGAGGACGCCGGTGTGTCGCTCGACGAACGCGACCATCTCGTCTTTCAGCTCGTCGTGTGCGATGAGCGCGATGCGCATACGTGGCGCTCGCTCCGGCGTCGCTTAAGCGCTCGCCTCGCCGCGGCGTTCACTCCACCGCCGCGGGGCCGTCGCCCGGACCGTCGCCGTCGTTCGGGCCCTCCCCGGTGCCGTGGCCGTCACCGTCGCTGCCGTCTGTTCCCCCGGACGCCAAGGACGCCCCGAACGGGCCGAGCGCGACGCGGGCCAGCGTCCCGGGACTGTGTCGGCGGATCACCAGCAGGGCGTTGGCCGCGAACACCGCGACGCCGAGCGTCGCGAGCGACAGCCCGACGAGCGCCGCGCGGCGAACGGATCGAGTCCGTCGGGCCGCCGAACGGGGCGGTCTTAAGTCCGTCCGGTGACGAGGGCGGGCCATGCCACGCGACCGAGCCACGTCGCCGCTCGGCGTCCGGACGCTCCGCGACGCCGCGGGGGTGTCGTAGATGGGCGGCGGAACGACCGACGGCCGGGCGACGGACGCGCGAGCCGTCGGCGTCGACGTCGGCGGGACGTTCACCGACGTCGCGCTCGCGCTCGACGACCGCCTCGTCACCGCGAAGGTGCCGAGCACCGACGATCAGAGCGAGGGCGTCGCGGCCGGCGTCGAGAAGGCCTGCGAGGCGGCCGGGATCGCCCCCGAGAGCGTGACCGAGTTCTCCCACGCGATGACCGTCTCCGTCAACGCGCTCCTGGAGGGCGACGGCGCGCGGACCGCGCTCGTGACGACCGAGGGCTTCCGCGACGTGCTGGAGATCGGCCGGCAGACCCGGCCGTCGCTGTACGACCTCGACGCCGAGAAGCCGGCCCCCCTCGTTCCCCGGCGCCGGCGGTTCGAGGTCCCCGAGCGCGCGACCGTCGACGGGATCGATCGACCGGTCGACGACGCGGCGATCGAGTCGCTCGTCGCCGACCTCCGCGACGCCGACGTCGAGTCCGTCGCCGTGTGCCTGCTCCACGCCTACGCCCACCCTGAGAACGAGGACCGCCTCGCGGACGCGCTCCGCGACGCGCTCGACGCGCCCGTCTCGGCCTCCAACGAGGTGCTGCCGGAGTTCCGCGAGTACGAGCGCACCTCCACCACGGTGGTCGACGCCTACGTCCGCCCGGCGATCGACGGCTACGTCGGCCGCCTCACGGAGCGGGCGCGGGACCTCGGGCTGCCCCAGCCGCGGATCATGCAGGCCAACGGCGGCGTCACCGACGCCGAGACGGTCAGGCGGAACGCCGTGACGACCGTCCTCTCCGGGCCCGCCGCCGGGGTCGTGGGCGCGAGCGCCACGGCCGCGACCGACGCCGAGCGCGACGGCCTGATCACCTTCGACATGGGCGGCACTTCCAGCGACGTGAGCCTCGTCCGGGACGGCGAGGTCGAGCGGACGACGGAGTCGGCGATCGCCGACCGGCCGATCGGCACCCCGATGGTCGACGTCGAGACCGTGGGCGCCGGCGGCGGGTCGATCGCGCGGGTCGACGCCGGCGGCGCGCTCCGGATCGGCCCGCGCTCCGCGGGCGCCGACCCCGGTCCGGCCTGCTACGGGAAGGGGGGAACGGAGCCGACCGTCACCGACGCGGACCTCGTCTTGGGGTACGTCGGCGCGGACACCGACCTGGGCGGCGACCTCTCGCTCGACGCCGCGGCCGCCCGCGACGCCCTCGCCGACCTCGCCGACGAGGCGGGAATGGAGGGGCCGGTCGCGGCCGCGCTCGGCGTCCACCGCGTCGCGAACGCCGACATGACCCGCGCGATCCGATCCGTCACGGTCGAGCGCGGCCACGACCCGCGCGGGTTCGGCCTCGTCGCGTTCGGCGGCGCCGGCCCGATGCACGCGGTCGCGATCGCCGACGGCCTCGACGTCGAGCGCGTCGTCGTGCCGCGCGCCTCCGGCGTCCTGTCGGCGTACGGCCTGCTCGCGGCCGACGAGACGCGCGACGCGGTGCGGACCCGGCAGGCCCCCCTCGCCGAGGTCGACCCCGACGCGGTCGAGGCCGTCTACGCGGAGCTGACCGAGGGGCTGTCGGACGAGGTCAGCGACCCGGCGGCCGCGGGGATGGAGTACGCGGCGGATTGCCGCTACGGCGGACAGAGCTTCGAACTGACCGTCGACGTCGACCGACCGTTCGACCCCGCGGCGGTCGGCGAGCGGTTCGCGGCGGCCCACGAGTCGGCGTACGGCTACCGCGCCGGCGAGCCGGTCGAACTGGTGAACTGCCGCGCGACGGCGACGGTCCCGCGGACGGCCCCGGCGGTCGGCGTCGACGCCCCCGAGGACCCCGGTCCGCGGACGACGCGCGAGGCGGTGTTCCCCGACGGCGCCCGGGAGACGCCGGTCTACGACCGCGATCGGTTCCCGCTCGGCGAGGCCGTCGAAGGACCGGTCGTCGTCGAGGGGCCGGAGAGCACGGTCGTCGTCCCGCCGGGGTGGGGCGTGCGGCTCCGCGGCGACGGCGCGCTGCTCGCGGAGGTGAGCGAGGCGTGACGGGCGCCGACCTCGACCCGGTCACGTTGGAGATCCTCCGGAACCAACTGGAGAGCGTCGCGGCCGAGATGGGCCACGTGCTGATCCGCGGGGCGTACTCGCCGAACATCAAGGAGCGCCAAGACTGCTCGACGGCGCTGTTCGACGCCGACGGGCGGATGGTCGCGCAGGCCGAGCACATCCCGGTCCACCTCGGGGCGATGCCGGACGCCGTCGACGCGGTCCTCGGGAAGGACCCGAAGCCGGGCGACGTGTTCGTCGTCAACGACCCGTTCGCGGGCGGGACCCACCTCCCGGACGTGACGCTCGTCTCGACGGTCGCGCCCCGCGGCGAGGTCGTCGGCTACGCGGTGTCGCGCGCGCACCACGCCGACGTGGGCGGGAGCGCGCCGGGGAGCATGCCGCCCGGCGCGCGGGAGATCTACGAGGAGGGGCTCAGGCTCCCGACGGTCCGGCTCGTCGACGGCGGCCAGCCGAACGAGGCCGTCCGCGACCTGATCCTCGCCAACGTCCGCACGCCGGACGAGCGGGCGGCGGACCTCCGGGCGCAGCGCGCCGCGAACGCGCGCGCCGAGGAGCGGGTCGGCGAGCTGCTCGACGAGCACGGCGACGCGCTCCTCGACGCCTTCGACGCCGTCATCGACTACTCGCGCGACCGGATCGAGGCCGAGATCCGGGAGCTCCCGGACGGGACCTACCGCGCGCGAGACGTGCTCGAAGGCGACGGCGTGACCGACGGGGACATCCCGGTCGAAGCCGCGGTCACCGTCGACGGCGCGTCCCTCGACGTCGACTTCGCCGGCACCGCCGACCAGGTGCCTGGAAACCTGAACGCCCCGTTCTCGGTCGCGAAGAGCGCGGTCTACTTCGTGGTCCGCGCGATCACCGACCCGGAGATCCCGCCGAACCACGGCTGTTACGAGCCGGTGTCGATATCGGCGCCCGAGGGGTCGCTGCTCGACCCGCGCCCGCCGGCCGCGGTCGTCGGCGGCAACGTCGAGACGAGCCAGCGCGTCACCGACGTGACGCTGGCGGCGCTCGCCGAGGCGGTCCCGGAGGTCGTCCCGGCCGGCGGCCAGGGGACGATGAACAACCTGATCATCGGCGACCGCGCCGGCGAGTTCACCTACTACGAGACCATCGCCGGCGGCTTCGGCGCCCGGCCGGGCAAGGACGGGATGGACGGCGTCCAAGTCGGGATGACGAACACGCTCAACACCCCCGTCGAGGCGCTGGAGGCGGCGTACCCGCTCCGGATCGAGCGCTACGCTCTCCGCCCGTCGAGCGGCGGCGACGGCCGGCACCGGGGCGGCCTCGGCGTCGAGCGGCGCCTCACCGTCGAGGCGGACGCGACCGTCTCGCTGCTGACGGAGCGGCGCCGTACCGCCCCGCGCGGGCTCGACGGCGGCGGCGACGGCGCGCTCGGCGAGAACCTGATCGACGGGGAGCCGGTCCCGGCGAAGGCGTCCGTCGACGTCCCGGCCGGCACGACGGTCTCGGTCCGCACGCCGGGCGGCGGCGGGCACGGCGACCCCGCCGAGCGCGACCCCGAGGCGCGGGAGCGAGACCGGCGCGACGGGAAGGTCGACGCGAGCGGCGACGGACCCGACGACGACCGGCGGAAGTGAGCGGCGGCCGTCCGCCGCGTTATCGGACCCGAAATACGCGAGTCCTCTATTACTGATCGCGAAGGATTAACTGTGGGTATTCCAAGCGATAGGTAATGAGTGAAGGGGATCTGAGCCGGGACCTCGGGCTCTATTCGGCGGTGACGCTGAGCATGGGCGCCATGATCGGCGGCGGCATTTTCGTCCTCCCGGCGGTCGGCTACGAGAAGGCCGGCCCAGCGGTCATCTTCGCGTACCTGATCGCCGGCCTGATCGTCCTCCCGAACGCGCTCTCGAAGGCCGAGATGGCGACGGCGATGCCCGAGGACGGCGGGACCTACATCTACATCGACCGCGCGATGGGCCCGCTGTTCGGAACGATCGCGGGCGTCGGCGTCTGGTTCTCGCTCGTGTTCAAGAGCGCGTTCGCGCTCGTCGGCCTCGGCGCCTACCTGCTGTTGCTCGTGAACATTCCATTCGGCCTCGTCAAGACGGTCGCGCTCGTCCTCGGGGTCGTCGTCATCCTGCTCAACGTCGTCGGCACGGAGAAGAGCGGGCAGGTACAGAGCGTCCTCGTCACCTTCGTCGTGCTCGTGCTCGGCGCCTACGTCGTCGGCGGGATCCGGCCGGCGGAGTCGGCGCAGTACGTCCCGTTCACGACCCACGGCGTCGGCGGGATCGCGACCGCCGCCGCCTTCGTGTTCGTCTCGTACGCGGGGATCGGCGAGGTCGCGTCCGTCGCCGAGGAGATCGCCGACCCGGACCGGAACATCCCGCTCGCGATGCTCGTCTCCATCGGCGTGATGATGGCAATATACACGGCGGTCGTGGCCGTCGTCGTCGGCGTCGTGCCGGGCGAGACCCTCGTCACCGGCGGTCCGGGCGGCGGGACTTCCCTCACGCCGATGGCCGACAACGCGGCGCGGGTGTTCGGCGGCGCCGGCGTCACCGTCGTCGCGGTCACCGCCGTCCTCGCGCTCACCAGCATGGCGAACGCGGGCGTCTTGGGGACCTCTCGGTTCCTGCTCGCGATGAGCCGCGACTCGCTCATCCCCGCGCGCGTCGGGCGGATCAACCCCCGGTTCCTCACGCCGGTGAACGCCGTCCTCGTCACCGGCGCGCTGCTGCTCGCGCTCATCGCGTTCGTCCCGGTGGTCGACCTGGCGAAGCTGGCGAGCGCCTTCCTCATCCTCGTCTTCTCGCTGGAGAACCTCTCCGTGATCGTCTTCCGGGAGGCCGACGTGGACTTCTACGACCCGGACTTCCGGTCTCCGGGGTACCCGGTGTTACAGATACTCGGCGTGATCGGCGGCGCCGTGCTGATCGTTCAGATGGGGCGCCTCTCGATCCTCGGCGCGGTCGGCATTACCCTCGGAAGCCTCGCGTGGTACCTCGCGTACGCGCGCTCGCGGACCGCTCGCACCGGCGCGCTGGCGACGTTCCTCGACCGTGACGACGACGCCACGGACCCGCCGGACGAGGCCGTCGCCGCGGAACAGCGAGACGACTGACGGCGCGGCGCTCTCGCCAGCACGCCAGTTCTCTACCGCCTACTTGAACCGGAACGTCTCCAAGTTCTTCGGCGCGAACGTCCGCATGTTGTAGTCGTGGTACAGCGACGACGAGAGGTCCTGGACCGAGCTCTCGTCGCCGTGGACGCACAGCACCTTCTCCGGGCGCGGGTTCATCGTCTTCACGAAGTTCTCTAAGCCCTGCCGGTCGGCGTGACCGGAGAAGCCGTCGACGACCTCGGTGTCCATCTCCAGGGTGAGCGTGTCGCCGCGGCTCCCGCCGCCCCAGCCGTCGACCGGGATCTCGTCCCAGCCGTTCTGGATCCGGCGGCCGAGCGTCCCCTGCGCCTGGTAGCCGACGAAGACGAGGTTCGAGTCCGGGTCGGGGCCGATGTGGCGGAGCCACGACATGATCGGCCCGCCCTCGATCATCCCCGACGTGGAGATGATGATACACTCGTCGCCGTCGGCGACGTCCTGTCGCTCCTCTTCGCCGCCGTCGATGTGGTTGAACTGGTCGGCCAGGAACGGGTTCTCGTCCTCGTGGAAGATGCGGTCGCGGAGGTCGTCGCGGAGGTACTCGGGGTAGGTGGTGTGGATCGCTGTCGCCTCCCAGATCATCCCGTCGAGGTGGACGGGCATCTCCGGGATCTCGCCCTCGCGCATCGCCTCCTCCAAGACGAGCATGATCTCCTGAGAGCGTCCGACCGCGAAGGCGGGGATGACGACCTTCCCGCCCTGCTCGTACGTCTCGTTGATGACGCGTTTGAGCGCCTCCTCGGAGTCCTCCTGATCGGTCTGGTAGTCGTTGCGGCCGCCGTAGGTGGACTCCAGGACGAGCGTCTCGACGCGCGGGAAGTCGTTGACCGCGCCGTTGAACAGCCGCGTGTCCTCGTAGTGGATGTCGCCGGAGAAGGCGACGTTGTAGAGGCCGTCGCCGATGTGGAAGTGGGTGACGGCGCTGCCGAGGATGTGGCCCGCGTTGTGGAACGTGAGCTTCACGTCGGGCGCCACGTCGGTCACGTCGCCGTACTCCAGCGGGATGGTGTGTTTGATCGCGTCGCGGACCTGCGCGGACTCGTACGGCGGCGTCCGACCGTCCTTCGCCGCCACGTCGAGGTAGTCGAGCGTGAGCAGGCCCATCAGGTCGCGGGTCGGCTCCGTCGTGTAGATGGGGCCGTCGTAGCCGTACTTGAACAGGAGCGGGACCAGCGCCGAGTGGTCGAGGTGGGCGTGGGTCAACACGACCGCGTCGAGGGTCGCCGCGCCCGCGCCCAGCGCCTCGGGTACCTGGAGGTACGGCACCTCGCCCTCGGCGCCGGGCTTGTCGCCGCAGTCGATGAGGATCCGGGTCTCGGGCGTCGAGAGGATGAAGGCGGCGCGGCCGACCTCGCGGCAGCAGCCGAGCGTCGTGATCCGCACCCACTCGTCGTCGGACATCTCCTCGCGGTGGATCTGCCGGCCGACGCGTTCGAGGATGTCGCGGCGCTCCTCGCGCTCGTTCTTCAGGAAGCCGCGGACGTTCGAGACGGTGGAGGACTCGATCGGCGGCGTCCGAACGACCTCGGGGGTCCAGCCGACCTCCTGGGTGATCTCGCGGAGGGTCGAGCCGCGGCGGCCGATCACCATGCCGGGCTTCTCGGCCTCGATGACGACCTCGCCGGTGTCCTCGTGGAAGTCGAGGTCCGTGACGCCGGCCTCCTCGGGGATCACCTCGCGGACCTGGTCCTCGGCCCGCGCCGGCGGCGAGAGGGCGCTCGGGTCCGGTCGGACCGTGATCCGCTTGCGGAGCTTCGAGGCGAGCCGCCGGATCAGGTCGCCGTCGCCGGCGAACCGCTTCGGGTCGCGCGTGTACACGACCAGCTCCGGCCCCTCGTATTTCACGTCGGTGACCGTGATGTCGTTCGGAATCTCCTGTTCGATCTCTGATTTCAACGTATCGAGCTGCTTGTCGACTTGACTCATATCTCACTGCGGGTCGTCGGGGCCGCCGTCGTCGTCGAATCGCGTCGCGCGGCGACTCGGCGCCGATCGATCGACCGTGACGGGGTAGGCATAGTGGAAGTACTGTCCGTACTGGTTCCGTACGCGGGAACAGCCAGCGAAAACCCGCTTGGATCACGGTACTGCCCCGCCGTTATAAAAGCCTTCGCAAAGGGCAAGCCCCGGCCGACCCAACCCCGGCCATGCGCGTCACGCCGCAGACGGTCCGCGACGAACACGCCTGGGTCCGCGACCGCGCCGACGTGGTCGTCCCGATACTCAACGACACCCGCGACCGCCTCGGTCGCCTCTTCGACGCCGACGTGGACGCGGTCGCGCCCGACGCGTACCGCCGCGAGGTCGACGCCGTCTTCGCCGACGGCGAGGTCGCGGTCAACGTCGCGGGCTGCGTCGCGCTCTTACGCGACCTCGACGTCGAGGGCGACTACCCGGGCTTCGTCGTCGACGAGGCGCTGGGCCGCGAGCTGGCGGCGACGGTCGCCGGCGGGCGCCCGCTCTCGCTGCTCGCGCAGGCGACGTTCCACGTCGCCGACGTTCACGTGGACCGGGACGCGACGGCCGAGACGGATCGAGACGGCGCCGGCACCGCGGGGGCGGACGACCTCGACGCCGCGCTCGCGGCGGGGTTCCAGACGCGGCTGCCGGGCTGGGACTGGCGGGAGGGAGAGAGCCCGTTCGCGGTCGAGGCGGGGGGTAGCGAGTGACGGACGCGCGGCCGTCTACGACGTGACGTTCCTGACGAGGCCGTACACCCGGTCGATCAGCGCGTCGGGAACGAACCGCGCGAGCACGCCGACGCGAGCGACCGTCCCGGGCTGGACTCGCGCGGGGGGCTGGGTCGCGCTCGCGGCGTCGTAGATGGCGTGCGCGACGAGCTCCGGCTCCACGGCCCCCGGGCCGTCGCCGCCCATCAGCTGCGCGTCCTCGAACATGGCGTAGAAGTCCGCGTAGGCGTCGGTGCGCTCGATCCCCTCGCGCTCCTCGGGGTCGGCCTCCCGCTCCGCGCGCTCGGAGAAGCTCGTCTTCACGGGGCCGGGCTCGACGACGACCACGTCGATGCCGAGGTCGGCCACCTCGTTGCGGAGCGCGTCCGACATCGCCTCCAGGGCGAACTTCGAGCCGCTGTACACGCCGCCGCCGGGGATCGACACCCGGCCGGCGACCGACGAGACGTTGACGATGGTCCCGTCGCGCTCGCGGCGCATGGAGGGGAGAACCGCGCGGATCAGCCGGTGCGGCCCGTACACGTTCACGTCGAACTGGTCGTGGACGCGGTCCGTGGTGACGTCCTCGACCGGGCCGAACTGGCCGTAGCCGGCGTTGTTGATCAGGGCGTCGATCGCGCCCTCCTCGTCTAGGATCCGCTCGACGACGCGGTCGATGTCGTCCCGATCGGTGACGTCGAGCGTGGCGAGCTCACAGCCCGCCTCGCCGAGCGCCTCGACGTCCGCCGGGTTCCGCGCGGTGGCGTACACGGTCCATCCCTCGTCGAGGAACGCGTGCGCCGCGGCGCGGCCGATGCCCGAGGAACAGCCGGTGATGAGTACCGTCTTCTGCACGCGTCTCCGGTCAGTCTCCGACGGCATAACTCTCCCGACCGATGGCGGTCGAGCCGGAGACGCGCCGGCCGTCGCGCCCGCGGCGCCGACGACTTACTCCTCGTCGCTCTCGGCGTCGTCCGCCGCGTCCTCATCCTCGTCGGTCGCGAGGAGGTCCCGCTCGTCGAGGACCTCCTCGATGTCGTCCGCGGACAGCTCGCCGTACTCGGGGTCGTCGACGGTGATCGTCGCGACGCCGACGCCGTCGGGATCCAGTTCACCGTCGTTCGACTGCGCGAGGGTGTCGAGCGCGAGCCCGACCGCCTCGTCCGTCGAGACGCCCTCCTCGTACTCCGCTTCGAGGTAGTCGCGGAGGTCGTTGCGGTCCGAGCCGATCGACAGCGCTTGCCACTCGTAGGGGGTGCCCGAGGGGTCGGTCTCGAACAGGCGCGGCTCGCCGTCCTCGATGCCGCCGACGATGAGCGCGACGCCGAACGGGCGCGCGCCGCCGACCTGCGTGTACTGCTGGATGTGGTCGGTGATGTTCTTCGTCAGCGTCTCGATGCCGACGGGCTCGCCGTAGCGGAGCTGGTTGATCTGCGCCTGCCGCCGGGCGAAGTCGATGAGCTGGCGCGCGTCGGCGACGTGACCGGCGCTCGCGACGCCGACGTGGTCGTCGGCCTTGTGGAGCTTCTCGATGCTCTCCGGCTCCATGAGGGGGGAGCGGGCGCGCTTGTCGGCCGCGAGGACGACGCCGTCCTCGGCGCGGACGCCGACGCTCGCCGTCCCTCGCTTCACCGCCTCCCGGGCGTACTCGACCTGGTAGAGTCGGCCGTCCGGAGAGAAGATTGTGATGCCGCGGTCGTACGCCTGCTGTTGGGATTGGCCCTGCATGATATCACTCGGTGTCGAACGTCGTCGCGCCGACGCGGCCCGACTCGGTCCGCACGTCGCACGCGTCTCCGCGTACGGTCGCGGTCCGCTCGGCGCCCTCGAACGCGACGTCTCGCTGTGTCGAACTGGCGGTCGCGCGACCCATATATCTTTCTTCACAGGCACGCACCGTCCCCGAAATCCCCCTGACGAGGATCCCGACCGGCTCGCCGTCGACCTCGCTCACGCAGGCTATCGCGGCGCGCGCGTCGTCGACGTGGCCGTGCCTGACGCGGACGACGGCCTCGCCGCTGCCGTCCGCGTGGTCGAACGACAGCAGCGTGAGGTCGGCGTCGGCGCTGCCGGCGTCGCCGAGGAGGTTGCCGGCGCTGTACCACAGCGCGCGCTGGAACGCCCGCCGACCGACCTCGGCGTCCGCCCACGACTCGATGCCGACCGCGACGTACCGCCACCGCGGCCGCAGGTGTTTCGGGAGGTGCTTCACGACGGGGCCCTCACGCCGGGAGCTCCCGGATCCGCTCGGCGACGATCACCGCCACCTGGTCGTGGACGCGCTCGACCGCGGTCACCGCGAACCCCTCGGCCGTGAACGCCTCGACGAGCGTGCCGACGGTCGCGGGGTCGTCGACCTCGGGGCTGTAGAACGGCTCGTCGGGGTCGGGCGCCTCGAAGAACGCCACGTCGCCGAGGACGATCCGGCGCGCGCCCGTCTCGGCCATCACCCGGATCGCCTCGCGCTTCTCGTCGTCCGCGAGGTGGTGGAGCGCGAAGTTCGAGGTGACGACGTCGACCCCCCGGTCCGGGTCGACCTCGGGCTCGCGGAACTCGCCGTACGCGAACTCGACGTTGTCGAGCCCGCGCTCGTCGGCCTTCCGGCGCCCCTCGTCCATCATCCCCTCGCTGATGTCGCGCGCGAGGACGCGCTCGGCGTCCTCGGCGACCGCGAGCGCGATGGCGCCGGTGCCGGCGCCGAGGTCGAGGACCACGTCGTCCGGACCGGGCGCCGCGTGGTCGATCACGAGGCTCGCGCAGGCGTGGTACTCCTCGCTCTTCGAGTCGTCGTACTCCGCGGCCTTCTCCGAGAACCGCTCGGCGTGCTCCTCAACCGTCTTCTTCATACCTGCCACGTCGGACCCCCGGCTCTATGAAGCCCTCGGAGCGGCGCTCGCGGTTGCGGTCGACCAGGTCGCCCCACGCCCGGAGCCCCTCGCGGACGGCCTCGGCGTCGAACCCGACCGCCTCGCCGACCGCGACCAGCTCTCGGGGCGCCCGCAGTTCGAGGTGCGAGCGGGCGTTCGCGCTCACGACGTACGGCGCGTCGTAGTGGTCGACGATCTCGCGGAGCTTCCGGAGGTCCGCGAGCGCCCGGACCCGCTTCCCGCCGGTCTCGCGGAGTGCCGGCCCGAAGTCGAACTCGACGCGGACGCCGTTGTCGCGCGCCGCCTTCGCGAGGACGTGGTTGAAGTCGCCGCCGCCCGCCATCGGCCGGACGAGGACGTCGACGCGGGCCTGCTCGACCGCGAACCGGTTCAGGGCGTCGTCGCCGCCGACGACGCAGACCACCGTGCGGTCCGAGCGGTAGTTCCCGACCGCCCCGGAGGCGCTCGTCGGGTCGTCTGTGTCGACCTCGACCGCGTCGACCACGTCGATCCCGTACTCATCCCCGATGGCGGTCGGGTCGCGGACCGGGCGCTCGGCGCGGCCCGTTCCGACCGAGCCCCTCGCGTCGCCGGCCGCGGCGGAGCCGTCGTCGGCCGGGTCCAGCGCGTCGCGCGACCGCACGACGATCCCGTCGTAGCCGTGTCGCGCGGCGGTCGCCGCCTGGCGGGCGGCGGTCGCCTCCCCGTCGGGGGCGGCGTGAACGGCCTCGTACATGCCCCCTCCTTTCGCGGCCGTGGGTATCGGCGTTGCGCTTTCGGCGCTCCCGATCCGCAAATCACCCCTCGCCGGCGGACTCCTCCTCCTTCTTCCACTCGCGGCGCGGGTCCTCGCCGGTGAACCACGTCGCGACGCCGTCGGGGTCGTCCTCGCGGAACGCCCGCCGCCGTCCCCACTCGACGACCGCCTTGGCGAGCGTGATCGGGAGGAGGTACGGGAGGAGGACGGCCCCGACGCCGAACGCGTCGCCGACGCGGTCGAGCAGTCCGGGAGCGAGCGCCGCCTCGATCGCGAAGATCACGGCGGTGACGGGGACGACGGTCAGCATGCCGATGACGAAGTAGAAGAAGACGACGCGCTGGGCGGCCTCGACGACCATGTACGGCGACTGATCCTCGTAGGCGCGCTGGGCGAAGAACTCCCGGCGTACCTCCGCGACCTGCGCGCCGCAGACGCCGAGCGTCGCCAGCGCGACCGTGGGCGTGAAATACGAGAGCGCGTCCCAGCCGACCGGCACGAGCGGGAACAGGAGGAAGACGAACACCCCGAGCGAGCGGCGGACGACGCGGAAGTTCCGCCGGTAGATCGGCGGGAGCCACGGGACGAGGCGGGTCGGCTCCGGCTCGCGCTCCCACACCTCGTCGCGCTCGGCGTCCTCGTCGTAGCCGGTGATGTAGAACGAGCGGTCCGCCAACACGATCGGTCGCTCGGCGAACATCGCGGCGGCGGCGTGAGCAAGGACGAGAACGGCCACCTCGATCCAGTACACCGCGAGCAGCTCGCCGACGCGCCAGCCGAACGCGACCACGCCGGCGAGCGGGAGGAGGTTCGTCGCGACGACGAGCGCCAGCGCCCCGCGACCCGTGGGGGCGAGCGGGCGCGACGGGCCGCGGTCGGACCTCGGTGATCCGTCGGAGGGCATCGTATCGGTACCGGTTCGCGTCGAACATAAATCTCGCCACCCCACCGCCATTTTTGTTCGCTCGCGGGAACCACCGCGTATGGCCGCCGACTTGGAGGAGAAGACGGACCGCTACGAGCGGATGCTCGCGGACGCGTTGGCGGTCGCGGAACCCCGCCTCCCGGCCGACACGCCCCTGGGCGAGGCCGCGGCCGACGTGACCGAGATGGCCGAGTCGTACCTCGACGACGGGCGCCACTTCCGCGACGACGGCGACCCGGTGAACGCGCTCGCGTCGTACTCGTACGGTTACGGCTGGCTCGACGCCGGGGTACGGCTCGGGCTGTTCGCGGTGCCCGACGACACCGAGCTGTTCACGACGTGAGGCCGCGACGCGGCGGCCGGTCGCCCGGAGCGCCCGCGAGGGACGCTCTTAAGCGGCGACGACCGCCACTGGTGGCATGGACGAACTCGCGGACCTGACCGAGCGGCTCGTCTCGATCCCCTCTCACGAGGACGAAACGGCCGCGGGCGACGCCGTCGAGGAGTGGCTGCGCGCGGAGACGGACGCGACTGTCGAGCGCGACGGCGCGGGCAACGTCCTCGCGTACCGGGGCGCGACAGACGGCCAGGACGCCGACTCGCTCGCGCTGGTCGGCCACCACGACGTGGTCCCGCCCGCCCCCGAGCAGACGACCGGCGACGGACTCGACGGCGACTACGTCGTCGAGCGCCGCGACGGCCGGATCTACGGCCGCGGGACCGCAGACATGAAAGGGTCGGTCGCGGCCGCGATGTGCGCCTTCCGGGACGCGACGCCGCCGGCCGGCCGGGAGCTGATCTTCGCCTCGTTCGTCGGCGAGGAGGTCGGCGGCGAGGGCGCGAGACACGCCATCGACGCCGGGTTCGCGCCGGACCGAGCGGTCGTCGCGGAGGGGTCGACGAACTACTCGAAGCCCGGGGTCACGGACGTGGTCGTCGCGCACCGCGGGCGTCGGGGCTCGCGGCTCGTCGCGCGCGGCGAGGCCGCGCACGCCTCGGAGCCCGAGGCCGGCGAGAACGCCATCTACCGCGCCTGCGACGCGATCGACGCGGTCCGCGACCTCGACGCCCCGCGGGCGACGGTCCTCGGGAACGACGTGTCGGGGTCGCTCGCGGTCACCGTCGTCGACGGCGGCGAGACGTGGAACGTGATCCCGGAGCGCTGTGAGGCGACGGTCGACGAGCGCACCGTGCCGGGCGACCGCGCCGACCTCGCCGGCGTGGCGGACGCGACGCCGGGCGTCGAACTCGTCGTCGACCAAGACCTCCCGCCGATGGCCTGCGGCGACGCCGCGTTCGCGGACGCCGCGCTCGAGGTCGCCCGCGCGGTCCACGACGACCTCGGCCTCGACGCGCCCGAACACGTCACCAAGCCGCACGCGACCGACGCGGGGTGGCTCGCGGAGGCCGGCACCGAGTGCTTAGTCTGCGGCGCCTCCGAGCCCGGCGAGGCCCACACCGACACCGAGAGCGCGAGCCTCGACGCCCTCGACCGCTGTTACCGGATCTACATGGGCATCGCCGAGCGGGAACGGTAGCGGTCGCGACGCCGGCCTCGGTCCGGCTCCCGCGGACCCCGCGCGGCCCCGTATGGAAGGGGTTTTATGCGTTCCGCGGAAAGTGAGCGCCACTATGGGAGACAAGTCGAAGGCTCAAAAGAAGCGTCTGGCGAAGGCGGAGCGCCAGAACACCCGCGTCCCCGCGTGGGTCATGATGAAGACTGACATGAACGTGACGCGAAACCCCAAGCGGCGCAACTGGCGCCGGAACGACCTGGACGAGTAAATGTCGACGAACGACTTCGAGGAGCGCGTCGTCACCGTGCCGCTCCGCGACGCCAAAGACAAGCCCGTCCAGCAGCGCGCCGACTACGCCATGAAGATCACGCGGCAGCACCTCGCGAAGCACTTCTCCGTCGACGAGGGCGACGTGATCATCGACGGCTCCGTCAACGAGGCCGTCTGGGCGAACGGACGACAGAACCCGCCCAGCTCGGTGCGGGTCCGCGCGGCTCGGTTCGTCGAGGACGGCGAGCCGGTCGTCGAGGCCGAACACGCGGAGTAACGTGTTACGGGCGACCTTCACCGGCTCGTCGTACGTGGGCGTATTCGCCCGCGCCGTCGACGACCTCCTGCTGGTCCGGCCGGACGTCGACGAGGGGCTCGCCGAGGACCTCGCGGCGGAGCTCGGCGCCGAGCCGCTGCCGACGACGGTCGGCGGGTCGAACACGGTCGGCGCGCTCGCGACGGGCAACGAGAACGGCGTCCTCGTCTCCGCGCGGGCGACCGAGCGCGAGAAGGACCGGATCGCCGACGCCGCGGGCGTCCCGGTGCGAGAGCTTCCGGGAGAAATCAACGCCGCCGGGAACGTCGTCCTCGCGAACGACTCGGGCGCGTACGTCCACCCGGACCTCTCGCGCGAGGCGGTCCGGACGGTCGCCGACGCCCTCGACGTGCCGGTGACGCGGGGCGACCTCGGCGACGTGCGCACGGTCGGGACCGCGGCGGTCGCCAACAACACGGGCGTGCTCTGTCACCCCCAGTCGACCGAGTCGGAGCTTCAGGCGGTCGAGGAGGCGCTCGACGTCCGCGCCGACCTCGGCACCGTCAACTACGGCGCCCCGCTCGTCGGCTCCGGCCTCGTCGCCACCGACGAGGGGTACGTCGTCGGCGAGGACACCACCGGCCCCGAGCTGGGCCGCATCGAAGAGACTCTCGCCTTCATCGACTGAGCCGTCCCGCGCTCCGTTCTCCTTCGTTCCGATCGCACTCTTACATTTAAGAGCCGCAGCCGTGTTGCGGTCGGTATGCCCGCTATCGAGTGCCGCAACCTCTCCAAGTACTACGGCGACGTCCGAGGGATCGAAGACGTGTCCTTCGCCGTCGAGGACGGCGAGGTGTTCGGTTTCCTCGGCCCGAACGGGGCGGGGAAGACGACCGCGATCCGCACCATGCTGGGGTTCCTCTCGCCGACGAGCGGCGGCGCCACGCTGCTCGGTCACGACGCGACCGACCCGGTCGATTCGCGCCGCGCCCGCGAGCGCATCGGGTTCCTCCCGGGCGACCCGGGGCTCGACCGCGACCGCACCGCGGCGGCGTTCCTCGACCATCAGGCGGCGCTCCGCGGCGAGTCGAGCCGCGAGGACCTCGTCGAGCGGTTCGGCCTCGACGAGTCGCGCCGGATCGGGGACCTCTCTCGGGGGAACCGGCAGAAGGTGGCGCTGGTGGCCGCGTTCATGCACGACCCGGACCTGCTGCTGCTCGACGAGCCGACCTCCGGGCTCGACCCGCTCCTCCAGGAGGAGTTCGCCGCCCTCGTTCGCGAGCGCGTCGACGACGGGGCGAGCGTCCTCCTCTCCTCGCACGTCCTCGGCGAGGTGGCCGCGCTCTGCGACCGCGTCGGCGTCCTCCGGCAGGGCCACCTCGTGGCGGTCGAGTCCGTCTCGGACCTCCGCTCTCGGGGAGGCAAGCAGGTCCGCGTCCGCATCGCCGAAGACGTCGACAGGAGCGACTTCGAGGTCCGCGGGATTATGAACCTCCGCGTCGGCGAGACCGTCTCGTTCACGTGGACCGGCGAGTACGACGCGCTGATCGACCTGCTGTCGAGGTACACCGTCCGGGACCTCGACGTGGTCGACGCGCCGCTCGAAGAGGCGTTCATGACCTTCTACGACGGCGACGTGCCGGGCCCGACCGGGAACGGGGGAGCGGGCGGGGCGCCGGGCGACGACGCGCGGAGCGACACTGCCGCGGAGCCGGCAGGTGACGCCCGATGAGCGATCGCCCCGCACCGTGGCTCGCTATCGCGCGGTACGACGCCGCCGGCCGCGCCCGCGGGTCGCTCGTCGCGACGGGTCTCCTCTCAGCGTTCCTGCTGCTCTTTCTGGCCTTCTACCCGTCGCTGTCGACCGCCGGCATCGACCTCGACGCGTACGTCGAGGCGCTGCCGCCGGCGTTCCGGGAGGCGTTCGGGATCATCGCCTTCTCATCCATCGAGGGGTTCCTCGCGGTGGAGTTCTATCAGTTCGCGTGGCTGCTTCTCGTCGGCCTCTACCTCGCGTACCTCGCCGGGGGGACCATCGCCGGCGACGTCGCCTCCGGCCGGATGGACCTCACGCTCTCCGCGCCGGTCGCCCGCCGCGACGTGGTGATCGGGCGGTTCCTCGGTCTGATCCCGCTCGTCGCGCTCCTCAACGTCGTCCTCCCGGTCGTCGCGTACGTCGGCGTCCTCGCCGTCGGGGAGACCATCGCGGTCGAACGGCTCGCCGCGGTCCACGCGCTCGCGGTCCCGTACCACCTGACCTGCGTCGCGCTCGGCATCGCCGTGTCGACGCTCGCGTCGCGGCCGGGGATCGCCCAGCGGATCGCGCTCGGCGCGCTGTTCGCGCTGTTCATGTTCGAGTCCGTCGTCGCGAGCACCGACTACGCCGAGGTCGGAAACGTCAGCCCGACGGCCCACTACGACCCCTCTGCCGTCCTCGTCTTAGGCGAGTACGACCCGACGGGCGCCGCGGTCCTGCTCGCGGCGACGACCGCCCTCGTCGCGCTCGCCGCCGTTCGGTTCCGGCTCGCGGATCTCACGGGGTGAGACCCGGCTTGCGCGGCCGCTGCGCCCCCTCCGCCCCGGCGTTGCCGCCTGTCCCCTTTTAGGAAGATACTTCCCTGTCCCTGCCGGATTGAGGAACATGAGTACCTACACGGTGAGTGGACGGTTCCAGAGCCGAGACGGCGACCAGCCGTTCACGAAGGACGTCGAAGCGGAGAACGAGGACCTCGCCCGCGAGCGCATCTACACCACGGTCGGGAGCCAGCACAACCGCAAGCGCACCCAGATCGAGATCGAGGAGGTGTCCGAGGCATGATGGGCGGCGGACAACAGCAGCTTCAGCAGCTCTCGCAGGAGATCCAGGCGCTCGACGAGGAGATAGAGGCCCTCGAGGCCGAGATCGCCGACTACCGCGAGGAGAAGGCGGACATCGACGACGCGATCGAGGCCATCGAGACGCTCGACACGGGCTCGACGGTCCAGGTCCCGCTCGGCGGCGGCGCCTACCTCCGCGCCGAGGTCCAGGACATCGACGAGGTCATCGTCTCGCTCGGCGGCAACTACTCCGCGGAGCAGGAGCAGGACGACGCCATCGACGTCCTCCGGAGCAAGCAGGAGGCGCTCGACGACCGCATCGACGAGACCGAAGACGAGGTCGCGGAGCTGGAGTCCGAGAGCGACGAGCTCGAACAGCAGGCCCAGCAGATGCAACAGCAGATGCAGCAACAGCAGATGCAGCAGATGCAGCAGGCGCAGGAAGACGACGGGGAGTAAGACGGGGATCCGACCGTGTTCGACGGACTGAAAGACAAGCTCTCCGGCTTCCGCGAGGACGTCGAGGAGTCGACCGAGACCGAGGAAGCGCCTCCCGACGACGAGGCGGCGACCGCCGAGAGCGGCGCCGACGCGGACGAGGCCCGACCGGCGGCCGTCGGTGACGCGTCCGAAGCGGACGAGAGCGAGACCGACGACGACTCGGCGTCGGACGACGAGCCGAGCACCTTCCAGCGCGCGAAGGCGTTCGCGACGGGCCGGATCATCATCGAGGAGGAGGACTTAGAGGAGCCGCTGTGGAACCTCGAGATGGCCCTGCTCGAGAGTGACGTGGAGATGAGCGTCGCCGAACAGATCCTCGACAGCGTCCGCGAGAGCATGCTCGGCGAGTCGCGCAAGCAGGTCGAGACGACCGGCGAGCTCGTCGAGGAGGCGCTCCACGACGCCCTGCTCGACGTCATCGCCGTCGGCCAGTTCGACTTCGAGCAGCGCATCGCCGAGGCCGACAAGCCGGTCACCATCGTCTTCACCGGCGTCAACGGCGTGGGCAAGACGACGAGCATCGCGAAGCTCTCCGAGTGGCTCGCCGACCGCGGCTACTCGTCCGTCCTCGCGAACGGTGACACCTACCGCGCGGGCGCGAACGAGCAGATCCGCGAACACGCCGACCGGCTCGACCGCGACCTGATCAGCCACGACCAGGGCGGCGACCCGGCGGCCGTCATCTACGACGGCGTCGAGTACGCCGAGGCGAACGGCGTCGACGTCGTGCTCGGCGACACGGCGGGCCGGCTCCACACGAGCGACGACCTGATGGCCCAACTGGAGAAGATAGACCGCGTCGTCGACCCTGACATGACGCTGTTCGTCGACGAGGCGGTCGCGGGGCAGGACGCGGTGAACCGCGCGAAGGAGTTCGACGACGCCGCGGCGATCGACGGCGCCATCCTGACGAAGGCCGACGCCGACTCCTCGGGCGGCGCCGCCATCTCGGTCGCGTACGTCACGGGCAAGCCTATCCTCTTCTTAGGCACCGGACAGGGGTACGGCGACATCACGCTGTTCGACCCCGAGGAACTCGTCGAGAGCCTCCTCGACGAGGAGTAGCGGACTGCCGACCCCGACCCCGCCGGCCCGAGCCCGCTCGTCACGTCTCACGACTCACGAGCCGCGGCTCTCGGGACGCGTCCATCGCCCCGCTCGGTCGACGGGCTCCGGCCCCCGGCTCGATCAGTCGTCGCCAGGCGTCGGCTCCGGCTCGGACGTCGGCCCGTCGAGTCGATCGGGACCTTCGCCGGGCGCCCGGCGCTCGGCGCGGGTCACGATCCGCGCCCCGATGGCCGCCGAACCCGCGCCGAGTACGGCGCCGGCGACGACGTCGGTCGCCCAGTGGATCCCGAGGTACATCGTCGAGTAGACGACGGTCGCGGCGAGGGCGCCGGCGATCCACGTCCATCGCGGGAACCGCCGCCGAGAGCGCCACGCGACGGCGGCCACCGCCACGGAGAGCGAGGCGTGGAGGGAGGGAAAGACGTTCGTGTTCGACGCGACCGCGGCCGTCAGCTCCTGCGTCTCGGGGTAGAACTGATACAGCAGTCCGTCGACCGAGTCGAGGTACTTGCGCGGTCCGTACCCGACGAACAGCGTGTAACAGAGCGTCCCGACCGCGTAGTTCACCATGTAGGCGACGAGCAGTTCCTTCAGGTGTCGCTGCCTGCCCTCCCGGGCGAGGAAGTAGACCGCCGGCCCGGCGACGAGGAGGACCGCGAATCCGAGCATGTACGCCGCCGAGAAGAGTTCGAGCGTCGCGTCCGGCGTCGCACGCTGGAGCGCGGCGACGAACTTTCCTTCGATAGCGTACAGCTCGTCCGTAATGTGCCAGTCGAGCGCGCGAGAGATCCGGATCCGGTACCCCTGGGTGAGCTGTTTGACCGCCAGTAACCACAGCGCCGCCGCGAGGTACGGCGCGACGTCGCGAGCGCGGTGGCCGAGGTCGTTCGTCGCGCGGGACAGCTGTCGAGGCCCGACACAGAGGAGGGCTGTGACCGCCGACCCGACGATAACCGAGAGGCCGGTGAGGGCGGTCACTCTGAGGAGCGCCATCGTCCCTTCCTCACCGTCTTCGCGACACATGAGTGACACGGTGTCGGAGTACACCGGTACAGCAGGGTAACGCGAGCTGTTGCTGGCGCCGCTACCGTTCACGTTCCGACGGGGTCGCCTGCCTAACTGCCGCGATCGGTCGATCGGACGTGAGCGAATCGAGGCAGGATTTCGATATAGCGACATACAATTTATTTACTCGCCCTCGAACAGAATTCGTCGCTTTCTACCCGACCAAATTCGAGTCGGTTACGGAAGCAGTCGGTAGACGTTCGCCTCGTAGACCTTGCGCACCTGATCGCCCCAGTTGTGCGTGTAGGTGTCGATCACGTCGTCGGCCACGTCGCCGCGGAGGTACTTCACCACCCCGCGGTCGCCGGTCCTGTCGCGGAGGTGCGTCGTGAAGAAGTGTCTGAAGTAGTGGGGCGTGACGTTCTCGTCCGCGCCGCCGCCGGTCCGATACCACCCTTCCTCGCGGGCGTAGCGCTCGACGACGTGCCTGACCGCCTGCGGTCGCAGCCGCTCGCCCCAGCCCTCCGCGGTGCCGACGAACAGCGGTTCCGCGGGCGACGGCGAGTCCGGTCGAACCGCGAGCCACGCCTTCAGCACCCGGCGGAGCTCGTCGTCGACGGGGATCACTGTCCCCCGCTTCCGCTTGTTCGCGGCCGTGCGCACCTCCCCGTTCAACTCCTCGCCGACGGCCGCGTCGGCCGTCACGAAGACCGAGTCCGGACGCTCAGATAGCGCGGGTCGGTCGCCGAGCGCGTAGGCCGCCTCTAGGTCCGGGTCCGTGACGGATAAGTCCCGTAAATCGAGGTTACACAGCTCGCCGACCCGCATCCCGGTCTTCAAAAGCGTCACCACGAGCGCCCGGTGGAGCGGGTGACGGATCTCGGCCACGAACGACCGCATGGCCGGGATCGAGACGTCGCGTCGGGCGGGGTCCTTGTCGACGGTCTCGTCCATCTCCTCCATCACCAGCGTCATCGGATTGCCCTCGAAGGCGCCCACCTCGGTCATGTACCCGTAGAACCGGTGGAGGTAGGCGGCGTACGTCGCGACCGTGCTGTCGGCGACGTCGCCCCGAAGCGAGTGGACGAACGCCATACAGTCGCGGTGAGTCGCCGACGCCGGGCCGCTCTCGTCGAGGAACGCCTCGAACCGCCGGAGGACGCGCTCGTACGCCGCCCTGGTCCGGTCCGTCTTTCCGTGGTAGGTGAGGTCCTCGAGGAAGTATCCGACGGGGTCGTCGGGATCGGGGGCCGCGCGCGTGCTACTCATCGGTCAACACGTACCCCCCGTCTCGCCCGCTGTATCGAACGCGGTTGCGATCCTGGAGCTCGTCGAGCGTCTCCTCCAGTTCGTCCTCCACGTCACCGACCACGGCTTGGACCAGTTCGTCCCACGATCGAGGGCCGGATTCGAGAGCCGCGCGGACACGCCTTTCGAGGTCGTGACCCCCGGGGTTGGAGCCCTCGGAAGCGGGTTCCTCGTCGGTCGCCGACTCGCTCGGCGCGAACCCCTTGCGGCCGGCCTGTACCATCGTCCTGACGAACTCGCTCAGCGACATGTCCAGTTCGTCGGCGTGATCGCGCCAGATCTCTTTTTGATCCGTCGGCACGTACGTCTTCACCGACTGTCGATCGCCTGCCATCCTTAGAGCGAGCGTTCTCGCGCTCCCAACTTCAATCTATCCCAGATTTGCGGATAAGTGACTTTATCTCGGTGTGTGGCACTCTGTTTTCGTCGGTATTAGATGTATATCTTACCTTGTAGTACTGCTATCTGGGATTTGTAGTACTACACTTCCAGATATACAGTATGCCCGATCGCTTCCATGCGAGGGTCACCGAGACACGTCCTCCCAGGGAGTCGGCTAACCGATTCCGTCGGACTGTTCGAGAACACGGCACGAACTGGACGACCTTCGTCGACAGAGGTTACCGCCGAGACGTATCGACTGGAGTTCCTGTCACTGCCGGTACGAAAACACGGACCGAGGCCAGCGCGACGGGGTCGGATCCAGTTCAGACGCGACGAGTATATTTCATGCCGCTATACGATACCCGGGCTCAGACGCGTATCTCCGAGTCGGTCGGTTCGCGTTCGAATGCCCCGAGCACGCGAGAGACCGATTCGTCCGTCTCGGCGGCGTTACGCATCAGGACCGTCTCGCTCGGGAAGAGGTGCTCGCCGACGGCGAGGCCGTGTTCCCGGGCCGTCGAGCCGGTGACGGTGAGGTAGACGCCGAGGCCGACCCGAGCGATGGCCGCCTCCTCCTCCTCGTCGGCGTCGGGATAGACGAACTCCACGCCGTCGAGCGCGTCGGTGCCCAGCACCGCGGTGACCAAGCGCTCGTACCGCGGCGAGATACACAGCGGCCCCTCGTAGTCGGCGAGGAACCCGCGATCGAAGGTCGTGTTCGGCGCGCGTCGGTCCTCGCGTCCCATCAGCGTGTGATACACGGTGTCACCGAGGCCGGACACGACGCGCACGTCGGTGTCGACCGGGTCGATGCGGTCGTTGATGTCCGCGATGTCGCCGAGGCCGCCCTCTCGGATGCCGACCACCTCCTCCAAGACGAGGTCCGCGGAGTCGAATCCGAGCGCGAACTCGTGGGTCCGGAGCGCGCGGAACGGCTCCTCGCGGCCGACGAGTTTGACCGTCACGTCGCCCAGATCGACCGTCGCGGCGTCGAACACGATCCGACGCGGCTTCCCGTTTCGGTCGTCGCGAAGCAGCGTGAACTCGGGCTCGGCGGCGGTCGCCGGGTCCGAGTACTCGGCGAGCCGCTCGTACGGGCCCGCGTCGGCGTCGACGGAGCCCTTCGTGACCGCCTTCTCGTACCGGAGCGTGTTGCTCACGCCGTCCGCCAGCCGGTCGAGGCGGTCGCCGTCCGCGACGGCCGCGATCCGCTCTAACACCGCTTCGAGCGGGCGTCCCTTCCGCGGGACCGCGACCGGAACCGGATCTGTCATTGAGCGATCTGCGGACGGGCGGGTGAAACGGGTTGCGTTTTTGAACCGGAACGGCGGCTCGCGACTGCGCCCCTCCGAAACGGCTGCGCAGCGTCGAGAGCGGCCCACTTACGGGCCGAAGGCCTCGTTGAGCCTGGTCCGGAACTCGTCGAGCTCGTCGAGGTGGTCGTTGATCTCCTCGATCTCGGCCGCCACGTCGTCGAGGTCCTCGCCGATGCGGTCCTCGATGTCGGTGAGCCGCGAGTCCACCTCCGCGAGGTCGTCCCACAGGTCGTCGAACTCCTCGTCGAAGCGGTCGAGCCCGGACTCGACCTCGTCCACGCGCTCCGTCGCGTCGGCGGCGAGGTCCTCCGCGCTCTCGGCCGTCTCCTCGGCGTTCTCGGCGCGCTCGGCCGCCCTGTCGACCTCCTCGTAGAGGGTTTCCACGTCGTCTCCCAGGTCGTCGACCGACTCCGCGACGGCGTCGGCCTCTCCCTCGACCCGGTCCACGTCGGCGGCGAGGTCGTCGACGTCGGTCTCGACGGTCGAGACGGCGTCCCGGACCGATTCGACGCTGTCGTCGACGGCTGCGACGTCGTCCTCAACCGCCCGAACGTCGCTCTCGACCGTCTCGACATCGTCCGCCACCGCGTCCACGCGGTCCTCCACCTCGTCGACCGCGTCCGTGGCGGCGTCGACTTCGGAGTCGACGCGCGAGACGTCCGAGGCGAGCGTTTCGCGCTCGTCGTCAGCCTCGTCCAGGCGGTCGTCGAGGGCGTCGACCTCCGCCTCAACGGCGTCGACGCGGTCGTCGATCCCGTCGAGGATCTCCCGCGCCGTGCCCTCGCCGTCGATGAACTCCGCGAGCGCGTCGGCGTACGCCTCGATGTCGGCCACGCTCGACTGGAGGCGGGCGATCCGCACGTCGACGCTGCGCGGCACGTCGGCCTCGAACGCCTCCTCGATGGTCGCGATGTCCTCCTCGTCGGCCGCGCCGGTACGGATCTCGGCCGCGAGCGCCGCCGCGAGGCCGCCCTCGCCCGGTAGCCTCGCCGCCTGGCCGTCGTCCTCGACCGCTCCCTCCTCGTCCTTCTCGTCCTCGTGAGGCTCTTCAGCGTCCGTGTCGTCCGCCTCGGGCGCTTCCTCGGGCATATCGTCGGTCGCCGTCTCTGCTTCCTCGTCCGGGGAAGACTCGCTCTCTGCCACCGCTGCGCCGACGGGCTCTCCCTCGTGTGCCGTCACGGCGGCCGTCTCCGCCTCGACGGGTCGGGGTTCGGGGGTAGCGGACTCCGGTTCGGCGTCTGTCTCCGGTGGCTCGGTCGACTCCGCGTCGGACTCCTCGGCATCGGAAACGGCCTCGGAGTCGGGCTCCTCGGCACGCTCCAGGGCCCGGTCGTCCGGGAGCAGCTCGTCGTCCTCCGCCATGCCCGGGAGCGTCGCGCGGTCGCCGGAGAGCACCTCGCGGACCGCGTCCGTGTCGCCGGCGCCGAGGACGTCCTCTATCTCCTCGCCGACGGGGACGTGTTCGATCACCGGCGTGCCGAGGAAGCCGTCGAGGTCGGGGTCCTCGTCGCGGATCCCGAACACCGTCTCGACGGTCTCGTCCGGGTCTATCACCCGTTCGAACTCCACGCGGTGGTCCTTGTACGCCGTCCAGTTCTCGCTCTCGTACTCCGGGTGGAACCCCACTCGGTCCATCGGAAACGACTCCGGGATCCGGTCGACGATACGCACCCGTACGGGGTCCTCGCGGTGCGAAGAGAGGGTGTACATCACCGCGGGCACGGGGAACGCGTCGTCAGTGAAGGATTTCTCGACGCGGATGCCGTCCTCGTCGACGGTCGTGGCCGCCTCCGCCGTCCGTTCGCTCATACCCGCACGTCCCGGAGCAAGGGCTTAAATTCCACGGGCCGCGTTTCGTGGTTGATAACCGAAACGTCGAGAAATCGGCCGCTCGACTCCCGTTTACAGGTCGATCCGGTCGCCGATCTCGACTATCTCCAGCCGGTTCGGCGACTCGTAGCTCCGCACGTGGTCGTGGAGCGCGGTCGGGTCGGCCGTCAGTCCCTTCCACATGTCCCAGTGGGTCGGCACCAGGCGGTCCAAGCCGAGGTCGTTCGCCGCCGTCGCGACCTCGTTCTCGTCGCTGTACCACTTCGTCTGAACCGGCTCGCCCGTCTCCTTGTCGGGTATCGTGCCCTCGGAACCGAACGCGAGGATTCCGAGGTCGATGTCGAACCGCTCCGAGAGCCCGGCGAACGAGGGCGAGGGCTTGCTGTCGCCGGCGTGGAACACCGTCCCGGCGTCGTGTTCGATCACGTAGCCGACCGGGTGCGTGGCGTCTGCGTCGTGCGTCTCGACGACGTGAACGGTGAACTCGCCGACGCGTAGCTCGTCGCCCTCGGTGACCTCGGTGAAGGCCGCCTCGCTCACGTCGTATTCCTCGGTCCACCGCTCCTCCTCGCGCGCGACCGCGAGCGAGTCGTCGGGCGCGACGAGATCCGCGTCGGTGTTCTCTAGGATCGGCGCCTGCGAGGGGCCGTGGACGTGGTCCGTGTGCTCGTGGGTCGCCAGCACCGCGTCCGCGACCTCGACGTCGGCGGGGTCGAACGGGACCGGAACCATTCGGACCGTCCGCGGCGGGTCGCCCGTGCCGACGTAGGGGTCGATCCAGAGGACCGTCCCCTCGCTCCCCTTGATCGCGAAGCCGTTACAACCCAGGTACCACAGCGCAGCGGTGTCGGGGTCGGCGTCGGCCACCGCGCGCGGCAGCCAGTCGCCCCAGTCGGACTCGAACATGAGCATCGCTGCGCGGGCGGCGGGGGTAATAATTCCGGAGTTCCGCCGAATCAGTCAACTTCCGTCGCTCGAAGGACGACGTATTTTCGTCGTCAGCGCGACTCGTATATCTCATGTCGCTATATCGAATTGGTGGCCAGCGACCGACGTTCCGGACGCCCCGTTCTGGGCTCGAAAATCCGGCCACGGGGCCGAGCCCGTGGTGCTTTCGCTCTTCGCCCGGGGCAGACCGTCCGCCGGCGAGGACGCTCGGGCCGCCGGCTTCGTCCGTCGCGACGGACCCCCCCGCGACCGGCCGCCGGGCGACGGCGACCGCGCCGCGTCAGTAGTACCCGAGCGCAGCGAGCTGTTCTTTCGCCTGTTCCGTCGCCTGCCGACCGCCCATCGGCTCCCGAACGTCGGCCTCCGAGTCCTCGAACGCGTCCGTGACCGTGGCCGGATCGATCTCCCGACGCGGCGCGAAGTCGCCGGGGCCGGAGACGGACGCCTCCAGCCCCTCGTCGCCCCAGTGGTACCGCTTGCGGACTCCCCTGCCCGTCTCGTTCGTGTACACGGCGTGACTCGCGGCCGTGAACGGGGTCACGTCCTCGCAGGCGTCCTCGAACCGGTCGCGCAGGTCCGCGGTGACCGGCTGCTTCAGCGACAGAACGCGCTCGGCGGCGAAGCCGGCCTCCGGCGGCTCGCCCGCGACGTGGGCCGCCACCACGGACGGGAACCGGGTCAGCGCGGCGGGGCGGTGACACACCTCGCCGTCGGCGCCGCCCGGGGGACGGACGAGAAGCGGGACGTGGAGCAGCTCCTCGTGCATCGGGATGATGTGCGAGACGGCGTGGGGCTCGTTCGAGAGGTGACCGGGCTCGCCGAAGCCGTCCCCGTGGTCGCCGCAGACGACCACGAGCGTGTCGTCGAGTTCGCCCCGTCGTCGCAGGGTCTCGACCACCCGCTCTGCGACGGCGTCGGCCTGCCGGATCCCGCCGTCGTAGAGCGACTCCAGACCGCCGAGCCGCCAGTACGGGTGCGTCGAGCCGTAGAACTCCCACTCCCAGCGGACGTCGAGGTCCGCCTGTAGGTCGCGGGCGCGCTCGTCGCCCCACTCGTCGTACGCCGCGCGCGGCTCGAACGGTCGGTGAGCGTCCATCAGGTTCAGACACGCGGCCCACGCTCCGTCGCGCTCGGCCGTCCAGTCGAGCAGTCGATCGGCGTAGTAGAACCCGTCCGGGCCGGGGTTGAGCGAGGCGGTGTCGTACGCGTCGTCGTACGCCTCGGGGACCCCCACCACCGTCCCGAAGCACTCCTCGATCCCCGAATCGTGACCGTTCAGGAAGCCGTTCTCTGTGAACAGACCGGTCTCGTACCCGTCCTCGGCGAGCGACTCGAAGACCGTGTTCCCCGGGCGAAGTCGGTCGTGGACGGTGAGCCGGTGCTCGTGTGCCTCCAGCCCGGTGAAGACGCTCACGTGGCTGGGCAGCGACCAGTTCGACGGCGCTCTCGCCTGCGCGTACGTGACGGCCTCCTCGGCGAGCGACTCCAGGAACGGCGTCGTGGTCCGGGCCGCGCCGTACAGCGAACAGTTCTTCGCGCGGACCGAGTCCAACACGACGAGCAACACGTTCGGGGAGCGATCACGTCCCATACCCCCGCTGACGACCGCCGGCTATTGATTCTTATCAAATATTATATATTATGGTACCGTTTCCCGCTCGAGCGGTTTAGAGCGCTCCTGAGCGCAACCGAGCGCGGTGGAGGGGTCCCCAGCCGGCCTCGCCCGGCGGAGCGCCGAAGACGCGCCGGAGTGGACCGGCCCCATGGAGCCGGACGCGCGGCGGGGTCCGGAGGCCTCGCACCGCTATATACCGCTCCGGTCGACTCCCGCCGCGTCGGGTCGCCTATTATAAGAGTTCAAGCGGCGGCTCCGAGTGGTCCCGGTCGATCCACCCGTGTCCTCCGACAGCGACCAGACGCCGCACGAGACCGCAGCGGAGCGCGATCCGGGCCCGGTCCGGACCGAGTTGACCTCGCGGGCCGACACGCGGCCCGCCGGCCCGGATCGGGTCACTGTGTACCCCGTCGGCGCCTCCGGAGACGAGAAGATGGCCACCTGGCTGACGGTGAACGCCGACTGCGTGATCGAGGCCAGGTGGTTCCGGTGACTCGTCGTCCCGCGCGCGTGTGCCGCCCACGACGCGTTCGACTCCCCGAGCGCGGGCGACTGGGAGGATGGTCACAGCGACCAGAAAGCGTGGCGGAGACGCCGTTCGCACCGCCGGCCGACCGAGCGACGGTTGCCGCGAGGCACCCGTGAAACGGCGCGAACTGCTCCGGCGTGGCGTCGCGCAGTGCGCGCTCGGGCTGGTCGCCTCCGCCCTCGGGGGGCTCTCCCGCCTGTACTCGTCGGCCGTCACGCCGCCGCCGGGCCGCGCCGCGACCCCCAGGTCGCTCGACGCGGCCGACGGCGTCGCGAGAAACCGCGTCGGCGGGCGGTACGCGTTGACGTACGACTGGACCGACGGCCGGGGACGACGGTGGAGCGTCGATCTCTCCGTTCCGCGACCGGCGTACGCGGCCGCCGCCCGCCGCCCGCGCGGGTACCTCTCGGCGCTCGAGTCGGCCCGGACCGATCCCCACGCCCGCCGGCTCGTGGAGCGGATCGACGCCGCGAACGCCCTCGAAAATCGCAACGGGGTGGCGTTCCCGGACACGGCGCGGTTCGAGCGCGCGGTCTCGTTCGTCCGTTCCCTCCCCTACGTGACGGACACGGCGTCGAAGGGGGTCCCGGACTACGTCCGCGCGGTTCCGGAGACGCTCGTCGACGCCGGCGGGGACTGCGAGGACCTGACGTACCTCCTCGTCGGGATGCTCTCGCAGCCGCCCTTCGGGTACCGGACGGCGCTCGCGTTCCTCCCGGGGCACGTGTTGGTCGGCGTCCACCGCGCCGACCTCCCGACGACGCACGCCGACGCGGCGACGCTCCCCGAGGGCCCCTACGTCCCCGTCGAGAGCGTCCGCGCGCGACCGATCGGTGAGTTCAGAGACGAGCCCGTGCTCGCGGTGTACGGCGACGGACTGGAGTTCGTCGACCGGACCGCGATCGCCGAGACCGCGGCCGAGGTGGCCAGAGACCCCTCGGAGCTCGAGACGCTCAACGGGGTTCTCACGTCGCTGTCGGCCTGACGCGTCGGCGACGAAGCCGAGAATTCAAGCCGTTCGCGCGCTAAAACGCGGTATTCCGATGTCCGACCGGCACCCGATCGACGGTGTCCCGACCCCCGACCCGTCTCACTCCCCGGAGGAGGTAGTCTCGATCCAACTCGGGGCGCTCGCCTCGAATGACGACCCGTTCGAGGACGCCGGGATCGCCGTCGCGTACAACTTCGCGTCGCCGGCAAACAGGCGGGCGACCGGGCCGTTCGACCGCTTCGTCCGGATGGTCCGCGGCCCGCGGTACGCCCCGATGATCGACCACGTCGAGGCCACGACGGGGGCGCTGGAGCGCCGCGGGAGACGGGCGGAACAGCGCGTCACGCTGACCGGCCCGGACGGCCGCACCGTCACGTACGCGTTCGGCCTGTCGAGCGCTCGCGACGGCGACCTCGACGGCCACTGGCTCACCGACCGGGTCACGCTGGAGTGACGCGCGGCGCTCGGCGCGCGCGGCGCTTCTCACCGACCTCACCGCGCGGGTCCGGTGACCGGGCGCGCGGCGCCCGACCGGACCGCCGCTCGGGTCAGTCGCTCCGAGCGAACTCAAACCGCGCACCGCCGTCGGCGCTCTCCTCCACCGAGACGATGTACCCGTGCGTCCTCGCGATGTCGGCCACGATCGAGAGGCCGAACCCCGTCCCCTCCGCGCTCGACGTGACGCCGTGGCGAAGCACCTCGTCGCGTCGCGCTCGCGGGATCCCCGGCCCGTCGTCCGCGACGTAGAACCCGTCGTCGTCCGCGCCGCCCACGGTGACCGAGACGTCCCGACCGCCGTGCTCGACGGCGTTCCGGAAGAGGTTCTCGAAGAGTTGGGTCAACCGGCCCGGGTCGCCGGTGACCGTCGGGAGCTCGTCGGCGACCGCGAGCGACGCCGCCGCCGTGTCGACGTACCCCCACGCCTCCGTCGTCACGGCCTGGAGGTCGACCGCCTCTGCGTCCTCGACCGCGGTCTCGCCGCGCGACAGAGCGAGCAGGTCGTCCACGAGGCGCTCGGTCCGATCGAGGGCGGACCCGACGCGCTCGAAGTGGTCCGGGTCGCCCGTCTCCTCGGCGAGATCGAGGAATCCCTGTGCGACCGCGAGCGGGTTTCTGAGGTCGTGCGCGACGACGCTCGCGAACTCGTCGAGGCGCTCGTTCTGCCGGTGTAGTTCCGCTTCACGGCTCGCGCGGGCGAGGGCCGCCTCGACGGTCGCGCCGAGGATCCGGAACAGGTCCGCGTCGGTCTCGGAGAACTCTCGCGGGGCGGTGGAGCCGGTGATCATGAGTCCGTGCTCCCCCAGCGGCACGAGGATCTCGCTCTCGATCGCGGTGTCGGGGTTGTACCGCCCGTCCGCGTTCCGGACGTCGTCGTACACCCGGGCGGTGCCGGACTCGAACGCCTCCCACGCGAGCCCCTCGCCGCTCGCGAATCGCGGCGGCTCCCCGAGCAGGTCGGCCGCCGGGTCCGTCTCCGTGACCGGGACGAGCGCGTCCGTCGCCGCGTCGAACTCCCAGAGCGCGGTGATCTCGAGGTCGAGGACCTCGGCCGCGGCGTCGACGGCGACGGCCGCGATCGCCTCGGTCGACTCGGCGGCGCTGAGCCGCTGGGCCGTGTCCTGGAGCGCTCTGAGTCGCGCCTCCGACCGCTTCTGTTCGGTGATGTCCTCGACGACGGCGAGCGTGCTCGCGACCTCGCCGTCCGAGCCCGGAATCGGCGCGACCGACAGGAGCAGGTCCAACTCCGCTCCGGCCTTCGTCTCGTGTCGGATCTCCGCCGCTCGAACCCGCTCGCCGCGCAGGGCGCGCTGGCAGTGGTCCCCGAGCGCGTTCCGCTCGCCAGCCGTGACGTCCGAGAGCCGCTCGCCGACGACCTCGTCGCATGACCAGCCGAACATGGTCTCGGCCTCTTCGTTCCAGCGGACGATCGTTCCGTCGGCGTCCACCTCCACCACGGAGAGCGGCGTCGCTTCGAACAGCGACTCCAGCCGGCGGTTCGAGGCCTGGAGATCGCGTTCCCGCCCGACCTGGTCGGTCACGTTCCGCGCGATACCGACGATCCGCAGCGTCTCGCCGTCGACGGTCACGGGTGCGAGGCTCGTCTCCCAGAACCGGGCGTCGGCGTCTAAGTCGAGCTCTTCGCGGTACGATATCGGGCCGCCCGCCTCGACGCAGCGGGCGTAGTTGGCCTCGAGTTCGGCCCCCCGCTCGTCGCCGAACACCGCCCGCGGCGTCTTCCCTCGCACGTCCGCGGTCGAGAGCCCGGTCTGGTCCTCGTACCCCGGGCTGAGCCGAGCGAACTCGAACGACGGCTCCTCGCCCGCTGTGTCCACGTCAAGCAGGAATATCGCGTCGCCGGACGTCGCGAGCAGCGCCTCGTACTCCTCCGCGAGCCTCCGGTGGTCGCGCTGCGCCTCTCTCCGCTCCGTGACGTCCTGAAACACGCCTCGGAGGGCGGCCTCGCCGTCGCGAGCGTCCGCGACGTACTCGCCCCACGCCCGGACGTCGCGGACGGCGCCGTCCCTCCGCACGATCCGGAGGTCGAGGTCGTAGGAGCCGCCGCCCTCGACGGCGGCGTCGACCGCCTCGGTGATCGTCGCCCGGTCGTCCGGGTGGTAGAACTCGATGCCGTCGTCGAGGGACGGCTCGTACTCGTCGTCGACGCCGTGGATCCGCCGGACCCCGTCGGACCACGTGAGCTCGTCGCTCGACGGGTAGTACTCCCAGACGCCGATCGCCGCGATATCCTGGACCCGGTCGAACAGGAACTCGTGTCGCTGTAACTGGGCGCGCTCGCGCGCCCGGGAGAGCTCGGCGCCGACGAGCTGCGCCAGCAGCTCGACGAACGTCCGTTCGAGCGCCCCGAACGGCGCGGCCCGCGTCGCGGGGCTGGAGAAGCTGAGCGTACCGAACCGACTGTCGTCGACGTCGAGCGGCGCGCCGATGTACGACTCCAGCCCGAGCGCTCGGTACGCGGGATGCGACCCTTTCCCGCGGTCGTGCGCGTCCGCGAACGCTCGGACCCCGTCCGCCGCGATCACCTCCTCGCAGTACGTCGCGTCGACGTCGAACCGGTCGCCGACGGCGATGTCGGCGTCCGGAGCGTGAACGGCCTCGACCGCGTAGTCCTCGTCGCGGATCCGCGAGGCGATACCGATATCGAGGCCGAGCGCGTCACACCCCACCTCGAGCAGCGATTCGATGCGGGCCGCTGACGAGGGGTCGCTCTCGGCCATAACGCGCTGAATCCGCCGCAAGGCGTCCCGTTCGCGGCGCAGCTGGCGCTTGGTCTCGCTCTGGTCCGTCACGTCCCGTGCGACGACGAGCACCTGCGTCCGCCGGTGTCGTCGGAACGGCGTGAGCCGCACGTCGAACGTGCGCTCCGCCCCCCCGACCGCGGCGTCGAGTTGGAGGTCGGCGTCGTAGAAGCCGCTAACGCCGCCGTCGCTCGTCATCTCGTCGAGCGTCGACTCCACCGCGCGCGAGAACGCTCGGGCGTCGGCCTCGCTGACGCGGTCCCCGACGAGCGCGTTCAACCGCTCTCCCGTGATGTCCGCCGATCGCCGGTCGCCCAGCACTCGGTTCGCGGCGGCGTTGGCGAAGCGGATCTCCCAGTCCTCGTCGATGACCGTCACCACGTCGTGGACGTTCTCCAAGACCGCCTCGTTGCGCTCCAGTTCCACCTCGCGCTCCCGCTCGTCGGTGATCTCTCGGGAGAACACGGTCATCCCGTCCGCGTCGGGAAAGGCGCGCACCTCGACCCAGTACTCGAACGGCTCGCCGAGCCACTGTTCGAAGACCGCCGGGTCGCCGGTCTCCATCGCGGTTCGGTACCGCTCTTCGAGCTCCGTGCCGACGATGGACGGGAACTCCTCCCAGATGGTGTTCCCGACGACCGCCTCGGCGTTCCGACCGACCCGGTCGGCCATCTTCTCGTTCATATACTCCACGCGCCACTCCTCGTCGACCGCGTAGATCGCGTCCGTAGCGCGTTCGAGCGTCCGCTGAAAGCGGTCGGAGAGCCGCTCGGCGGCCGCCTCGGTGCGCGCGGCGTCGACCAGCGTCCGGACCCGGCGCGCGAGGAGATCGAAGCCGTCGTGGGTCCCGTGGATCGGGATGTAGTCCGACACGCCCGCCCGCGTCGCCTCGCTCGCGATCCGCTCGCTCCCGCGGCCGGTGAAGAGGATCGTCGGCAGGGCCGCCCCTTCGTCCGCGATACGCTCTAAGAGGTCGATCCCGGTTCCGTCCGGAAGCGAGTACGAGGTGACGAGGCAGTCGACCGACGACGCCGCGACGCGTTCGAGCGCGGCCTCCGCGCTATCGACTGTCGCGACCTCGAGACCCGACCCGAGCCGTCGGAGCTTCGCCCGCGTGAGCGCGGCGAAGTCGGCGTCGCCGTTCACGTACAGGACGCGAATCGGCTCCGGGCGCTCGTCGCTCGCAGTACTCATTGATATCTCTCGGTGGAGCGGCGATATCAATCATTCCCGCCAGTTCTTAGCCGTGATAAATCCACGAACGCGCACGACCGTCCCAGAGCGGTCGACCGCGGGCGGATTCGACGGCCCGCCGGCGCGAGGGCGACCGAGCGTGGCGGGGAGTGACGTGGCTCCGGGCGGATACCGATCCCGCGTCCATCGGCGACCTCGGCCCGGAGCAGCGACGACAGGCGAAGCGGTTCCCGTTGTGGACCGCCCTCACGGTCGTCGTGGGGTACGTTCTGATCGTCGTGTTCTGACCGACCGCGACGGGACGGTCCGACGCGCGCCCGACCCCGACGGAAGCGGCCCGACCGCCGGCCGGGGAGACCGAGCGTCCGGCGCTCTCCGGGGCCATCGCGCCCGAATCGGAGCCGTATTCGGCCGAGGATTTACCCGTCAGCAGCCGGTACGGTATTACGTAACATGTGCCACGGACATCGTTCGCGAGAGTGGTCGCGAGAGGAGACCGACGAATCGACCGACGAGCCGGCGGAGGAACCGTCGCTGTCCGAGCCGGAGGAGGCGACGGACGTGGAGATCCTCACCGACGGCGGCGACGAGTGAGCGCGGGCGCCGGCGAGTGAGCGCGGGCGCCGGCGAGCGCCCGTCGCGCCGACTGCGTTTTCAACGGGGTGGCGAGCGTCCGCACCCCCACCGTGAGGAACGCTTAGGGGCGGGCCGGCCCAGGGATCCGGTATGGAGCCACACCCCGATCTGAGCGGACGGACCGCCCTCGTGACCGGCAGCGCGAAGCGCGTCGGCCGCGAACTACTGCTGTCGATCGCCGACTGCGGCGCCGACGTCGTCGTGCACTACAACGAGAGCGAGGCGGCGGCGACCGCCACCGCCGAGGAGATCCGCGACCGCGGCGGGACCGCGATCACCGCGCAGGGCGATATCACCGACCCCGACGCCGTCGACGCGCTCTTCGACGCGGTCGAGGCCGAGCTCGGCGCGGTCGACGTGCTCGTGAACAACGTCGGCGACTTCGACGCCCGTCACTGGAGCGAGATCGACTGGGAGTCGTGGCGGAACGTGGTCGAGACGACGTTCTACGGCACCGTGCTCTGCTCGCGCCGCGCCCTGCCCGCCATGCGGGAGCAGGGGTGGGGACGGATCGTGAACGTCGGGTTCGCCGACAGCGACCGGATGCACGCCCACCCGGTCAACTTCCCCTACTTCGTCGCGAAGACGGGCGTCCTGATGTTCACCCGGATGCTGGCGGCGGACACGAGCGACGACGGGATCACGGTCAACGCCGTCTCGCCGTTCGCCGTCTCGAACACCGAGGCCGGCGTCGAGGACTTCCCCCGCGGCCGCCCGGCCGACTTCGCGGACGTGGCGGCGCCGCTCCGGTTCTTCCTCAGCGACGCCGCGTCGTACGTCAGCGGCGAGAACGTGGCCGTCGACGGCGGGCGGCTGCCGGAGTTCGACGGGTAGGCGCGGACCCGGGTCCTCGCACCGTCGCGTCTCCTCCCGCGGTCGCCACGTCGCCCCCGGTCAGCCCGTCCGTGCCCGCGTCAGTCGCCGCCGCCGACGAGGGCGCCGACGCGCCCGGCGAGCCGGGCCGCGAGCCCCTCGAAGTGCGCGCTCGCGAAGGCGGCGACGAGCACCGCGCCGACCGTGTTGAACGCGAGGTCGTTCACGATGTCGGTCGTCCCGTACTGGGCCAACACCGCTTCGCCGCCGGTGACCGCCGCGAGGCCGCCGCTCGCGAACTCCAGGACCTCCCACGCGACGCCGACCGCGAGGACGAACAGGACGACGAAGGTGGCTCGGAACTCGCGCGTGAACGCGACGGCGTCGGAGTGCCGCTCGACGCTCCGAGCGAGGGCGTAGCCGGCGCCCGCGACGAGCCCCGCCGAGAACGTGTGCGCGAGGCTGTCGTACCAGCCGAAGGCCCCGTACAGCGCCAGCGCGCCGACGGCGTGGAGCGTCGACGCCCCGGCGATCCACGCGACGAGGCGCGCGTCCATCGCGTAGCCGTACTGCCGCCGGAGCAGCGCGGGCACGAGCGTGATACCCAGCGGGACGGCGCTGTTCACGAGCAGCGTCGCGTCGCCGCGGGCGACCGCGATCGCCGCGATCCCGAGGAGGACCGCCTGCAGTGCCCCGACGAGACGCGCGCCGCTCCCGGCGTCGCCACCGACGGCGCGGTCGGCGTCGGCGGCGTCGGCGTCCGGTCGGAGCCGCTCGATCCGGCCGGAGACGTGACAGTACACGTCGAACAGGACGCCCGCCCCGACGCCGACGGCGGTCGCGACGATCAGGTCCCACATCAGCTCGTCCGCGGTCCCGACGAAGCTCGTCCCCGCGACCGCGTCCAGGACCCACGACCCGACCGCCCACGCGCCGGCGGCGGCCATCGTCGCGACGACGACGAAGACCGCGGCGAACCGCGGGGTCATCGACAGCGAGGTGAACGCGTCGAGGACGACGGCGACGAGGAGCCCGAGCGCCGCGGCCGCGACGAACGGCGTCGCGCCCGGGAGCGCCCCCGCCGCGCGGACGGCCACGGGGACGGCGGCGGCCGCGAGCAGCTCCGCCGGGACGGTGACCGCCGGGTCACGCGTCGCGACCGGGACGACGACGGCGACGAGCGCGAGCAGCGCGGTGAACGCGGCCCAGTCGGGCTCGCCGACGAGCAGGAATCGACCGACTGCGGCGACGAGACCGGCGGTGACGGCCCACGCTGCGACCGCGTCGGCGCGGTCCGGCGCGAGCGCGGAGCGAAGCCTTGCCATGCCGCCCGGTACCGCTCCGCGACTGAAATACTGGGGGGTCGCGGTCGCCTATGGCCGGTGTCGCCTGAGGTCGGGGGCGTCTCGAACGGTAGTCGCCTCGGACCGGACGTCGCTCGGATCGGGCGCTCGGTGGACGGCGCTCAGTGAGCGGTTCTCGGCACGCGAAAGGCTTTGAGCTCGCGGCGCGAGGGACGGTTATGAGCAGATCCCTGTCGCTCGCGGTCGGCTTCCTGGCCGGCGTCGGCGTCTTCCTGTGGCTCGCGGGCGCGGTGCTCGAAGCGCAGTTCGGCCCCGCGGCGATACTGGCCGCGTACGGCGCGGTCGCCCTCGGCGTCGCGTGTACCGCGTACGTAACGGTCCGTCGCGTCGAGCGGCTGCTGGGGTCGGGCTCGGGGGACGCGCCCGCGACGGCGGGCGCGTCGGGCTCGGAGCGGGGCGAGGGGGTGACCGTCGAGCTGGCGGCGCTCGACGTGGAACGGGAGGTGGACCAGCTGAAGGCGGAGCGGTCGCGACCGGACGACGGCGAGCGACCGTGACGCGGGCGCGAGGGAATCGGGATTCCGTGCCGCACGGTCGCGCGTACCGGGCGACGCGCCGGGGGCATCGGGCGCGGGGACGACCGCGGAGGCGGCCGCCGGTCGGCGCGAGGCGGCGGAGTCGGTGCGCGCGGCCCTCGGGAAAGAGACGCATCGTCGACGCGCTCGGCCGGGCGGTCGCTCAATAGCCGTTTATACCCCTCAGTAGTCGGGTTTTTGCCGGGGGCCGCCGAGCCTCCGACCATGCCAACAGACGGGGGTCGCTCGCGGTGACGCGGATCGGGGCGCTGGGTGCGCGGCTCGGGGTCGACTCGCGGGCCAGCGGCGCGTGGGCGCTGTACGACTGGGCGAACTCGGCGTTCGCGACGACTGTCGTCGCGGCGGTGTTTCCGGTTTACTACGAGTCGGTGATCGGTGCCGGGCTGTCCGGGAACCTCGCGTCAGTGTACTTCGGCTACACGACCGCGGTCGGGCTAGCGCTCGTGGCGCTGGCCTCACCGGTACTCGGAACGCTCGCTGACCGGTACCGCGCGAAGAAGCGGTTCCTCGCCGGGTTTGTCGCCCTCGGCGTCGTCTCGACCGCGGGACTGTTCCTCGCCGGTGAAGGCGCGGTGCTGTACGCCTCCGCGCTGTTCGTCCTCGCGAACGTGGGATTCGTCGGCGCGAACGTCTTCTACGACTCGCTGCTCTCGCACGTCGCGTCGGACGCGGACAAGCTGTCGACGGCCGGCTTCGCGGTCGGGTACCTCGGCGGGGGCATCCTCCTCGTGGGCAACCTCGCGTGGATCCTCTCGCCGGCGACGTTCGGGTTCGCGGACGCGGACGTCGCCACCCGCGCGGCGCTCCTCTCGGTCGCCGTCTGGTGGGCGGTGTTCTCCCTGCCGCTCTTCGCCTACGTCGACGAACCCCCGGCGGACACGACGGACGGCGCGACCGCCCCTGAGTCGGAGCGCTCGTCGCCAGTGGTCACGGCCGTCCGTCGGCTCCGGACCACGGCCGCCGACATGCGAGAGTACCCCGACCTCCTCCTGTTCCTCGGAGCGTTCCTGCTGTACGCCGACGGCATCGGAACGATCATCCGGATGGCGAGCATCTACGGCTCCGAGATCGGGATCGGACGAACCGGAATCGTGGGCGCGCTGGTGTTGGTTCAGTTCCTCGGCGTTCCGTTCGCGTTCCTGTTCGGCTCGCTTCCCGGACGGCGGATCGGCCTCGCGGCGGGCGGGATCGCACTCACGACGAAGCGGGCGATCTACCTCGGACTGGCCGTGTACGTCGGCATCTCTGTCGGCGGGTTTTTCATGACAAAGACGTGGCATTTCTGGGCGCTCGCCGTCGCGGTCGCGACGGTTCAAGGCGGCACGCAAGCGCTGTCGCGGTCGCTTTACGCCGCGCTGTCGCCGCCGGACAAGTCGGCCGAGTTCTTCAGTTTCTTCTCGATCTCGTCGAAGCTCGCGGGGGTCGTCGGACCGGCACTGTTCGCGTTCGTCGGACAACTCACCGGGTCGAGCCGGTACAGCATCGTTTCGCTGCTCGTGTTCTTCCTGGGCGGGGCCGCGTTGCTGTCGCGCGTGGACGTCGACGCGGGCCGGCGAGCGGTCCGGGACGGTCCCGCACCGACGACCGCCGATCCCGACGCGGGGTCTCGACCGGCGGAGGGCGGTTCGTGACCCGGACCCCGCTCCGAGTCGCGTCCTACAACGTCAGGTACGCGGGCCTCGACGCGGGGCGGCTGGACTGGAGCGTACGGCGCGACGGCGTCGCGTCGCTGGTGCGCGACATCGATCCGGACGTGCTCGCGGTACAGGAAGTCTGGATGGACCAGTTGCCGGACCTCCGCGACCGCCTTCCCGGCTACGACTGGGTCGCGTTCCCGGACCGCAACGGCGAGCACACGCCGATCGCCGTCCGGAGGCGTCGCGTCGCGGTCGCCTCGGCCGGCGCGTTCGGGCTCGCCCCGGGCGGGGACCGCGAGGTCACGGCGTGGGACGCCGCCATCCCTCGGACCGTCACGCACGCGACGCTCAGGGACCGGCGGGCGCCGGCACCCCCCGACGCCGACGGCCGGACAGTCGCGGTGTTCTCGGTCCATCTCGACCACGCGGGCGAGCGAGCCCGGCTGGAGGGCGCCCGGCTGGTCCGGGACCGCGTTCCCGACGGTCCCGTCGTCGTCGCCGGCGACCTCAACTGTCAGACCGGATCCCCGCCTTACGAAGCCCTCACGGCGGACCTGACGGACGCCCGGCTCGCGGCGCACGAGCGCGACGGGCCCGACCGCACGTACGTCGGCTTCGACGCGGACGACGGCGTCAGCGGCGACCCGGCTGCGAGACGGATCGACCACGTCCTCGTCCGCGGCTGCGCCGTCGAACGCTACCGAGTGGTTCCGCACGACGCCGACGCGCCCGCGTCGGACCACTTCCCGGTCGTCGCTGATGTGGTCCCATGAGTCGACGAGCCGCACCGGGCGGCCTCTCAAGTGTCGGTCGCCAGCCGGTCGAGCCCGGCGAGCCCGCCGGCGAGGAGGACGAGCAGCAGCACCGCGGCCAACAGGATCGTCGAGACCACGCTCACGAGCGGGTCGAGGCTCTGGCGGAGCGAGTTCCACGCCTGCACCGGCACGGTCCGCGTGTCGGGGCCGGAGAGGAAAAGCGCCATCACGAACTCCTGCAGGCTGACGATGAAGGCGACGAGGGCGGCGACGGCCAGCCCGGCGCGGACCTCGGGGACGACGACGGTCCGGAACGCCGTGAGCCGCGACGCGCCGAGGTCCAGCGCCGCCTCGTGGAGCGCCCAGTCGAAGCGCGCGAACGCGGACTGCATCACCGAGAAGGTGAGCGGCGTCGCCCACAGCGAGTGGGCCAACACGAGCGCGAGGTAGCTCTGCTGGAGGCCGAACGCGCTGAAAAAGGTCAACAGCGTCACGGCGATGACGACTCCCGGGACGAGCAGCGGCAGCAGCGCGAGCCCGACGAGCGCGCCGCGGAACCGGCCGTCGTACCCGCGGAGCCCGAGCGCGGCCGTCGTCCCGACCCCCATCGAGAGGGCGCTCGTCCCGGCCGCGACGACGAGGCTGTTGGCGAGCGAGCGCAGCCACGTCGGCGAGGCGAGCAGTTCGCCGAACCACCGCAGCGACGGCTCCGTCGGCGGGAAGACGACCGCGCTCGACGCGTCGAACGCCGTCGCGACGACGATGACGAGCGGCGACACGAGCAGGCCGAAGAGGGCCGCGACCGCGCCTCGGGCGAGCCAGCCCCGGACCGCGCGGACGCTAGCCAAGGAGCTCACCCCCGTCGTCGAGGCGCCACAGCCCGACGAGCAGCGCCGTCAGCACCACCGCCACGGTGATCACCGCGAGCGCGGCGGCGGCCGGCCAGTCGAACTCGGTCAGGAGGAGCTGCGAGACGAGGATCGCCGTCGTCTGCTCGCTCCCGGACCCGACGAGTAGCGGCGCGGGGTACGCGCCCACGGACCAGGTGAAGCTGATGATGCCCGCCACGGCGATCCCCGGCCGGGCGTGCGGCAGCACGACCTCCCGGAACACGGCCGGCCGGTCCGCGCCGAGGTCGCGGGCGGCCTCGACGAGGCTGTCGTCGAGCGTCGTCAGCACGGCGTAGACGGTGAGGATCGCGTACGGCACGACGATGTACAGCTGCGCGATGACCGCGCCGGCGAGGTTGTCGACGAGCAGGAGCGGCTCCGCGAGCGGGCCGACGCCGGTGAGGACGTCGTTGAGGACCCCCCGGGGCGAGAAGACGAGCACGACCGCGAACAGCTTCACCACGATGGTGGTGAAAAGGGAGCAGACCGCGCCGGCGAGGAGGAGCGTCCGCCAGGGCCCGGCGGCGCGCCAGACGGCGTAGGCGTAGGTCACGCCGACGGCGACCGCGAGGGCGGTCACGAGGACGGCGAACCCGAGCGTGAAGGCGAATATCTCGTGGACCAGCGGCGTCTCGGCGACGTACTCGTACCCCGCGAGCGACCACGATCCCTCCGCGAAGGCGCCGCCCGACGTGCGCTCGGCGAAGCTCAGCCGGAGCAGGTAGCCCATCGGAACGAGGAAGACGAGCCCGTCGAGCAGGAGGAGCGGGACGAGGAGCGCCAGGGTCCGCCACCGCGCGGACAGCTCGACGGCCGGCAGCGCCGCCCGCGCGTCGCTCACCGACATCTATCCCCCGTCCCGTCGAAGTAGAGCGCGTCCTCGGGCCGGAAGCGCACGACCACCGCGTCGCCCGCGTCGACGGCGGGCGCCTCCGCGACCGACGGCTCGACGAACAGCGTCGTCTCGCCGGCCGACAGCCGGATCCGGACGTCCGCGCCCCGGTAGACCGTCTCCTCGACGCGCGCTGGCACCGCGACCGCGGACTCGCCGCCGTCGCTGACGGTCACCTCCGGCGTCCGCTCGGCGGGAGCGACGGACAGCGAGAGCCGCTCCGGCCGCAGCGAGGCGACGACCGCGTCGCCGGCCGCCAGCGACGGGCCCTCGACCGCGGCCTCGAACCCGACGCCCATCGGCGTCTCCAGGCGGGGCCGCGGCCCCGGCTCCGCGGCGGTGCACGCGACGAAGTTCGTCGTCCCGAGGAACGACTCGACGAAGCGGTCCGCCGGGTCGTCGTACACCGCTTCCGGGGTGTCGTGCTGGACGAGCCGCCCCGACTCCATGACCCCGAGCCGGTCGCCGAGCGTGAACGCCTCGTCCTGGTCGTGGGTGACGTAGAGCATGGTCGTGCCGACGCGGTCGTGGATCTCGTTGAGCTCGAGCTGCATGGTCTCGCGGAGCCGCCGGTCGAGGTTCGACAGCGGCTCGTCGAGCAACAGGAGGTCGGGGTCGACGACGAGCGACCGGGCCAGCGCCACCCGCTGTTTCTGTCCCCCGCTGAGCTGCTCGGGGTACGCGTCTCCGTACCCCTCCATCTCGACGAGTTCGAGCATCTCCCGGGCCCGCGCCTCGCGCTCGGCGCCCCCGACGCCGTCCATCTTCAGGCCGAAGGCGACGTTCTCCGCGACCGTCTGGCGCGGAAACAGCGCCCAGTCCTGGAACACCAGCGAGCAGTCGCGCTCGTTGGGCGGCGCCTCCGTCACGTCGACGCCGCCGATCCGCACCCGGCCCGCCGCGGGCGTCTCGAAGCCGGAGATCGCGCGGAGGACCGTCGACTTGCCGGACCCGGACGGGCCGAGCAGGCAGCAGAGCTCGCCCTCCGCGACCGCGAGCGATACGTCGTCGACCGCCGTCAAGTCCCCGTACTCGACGGTGAGGCCGTCCAGTTCGAGCATCTCAGTTGTCCTGGACGAACGCGCGGAAGCGGTCGCTCATGTCGCCGGAGAACTCGGCGACGCCGGCGAAGTTCTGGAACGCGATCTGGTCGAGGTCGTCGTTCGCGATCGGGAGCGCGTCGGCGGTCGTCGAGGGGTGCGTCGTCTCCTCGTGGGAGAACCCGAGGTTGAACTCGGCGGCGTACGCGCTCTGGACCTCGGGGTCGAGCATGAAGTCGATGAACTCGGTCGCCATCGCCTCGTCGGACGCGCCCCGGACGATCTGGTAGTAGTCGATGTACCCCGTCGTCGGGTCGGGCACGGTGACCCCGATCGGGTACTCGTCCGTGTCCCGCGCCTTGCGCAGGCCGTACGCGAAGAAGTAGTGGCCCACGTCGGCGAGCCCCTCGCCAAGCGCCGTCCAGAGCTGTTGGGTGCCCTGGTAGAACGTCGACACCGGCAGGCCCTCGACGGTGTCGAAGAGGGCGTCCATGTACTGGGGGTCGTACACCTCGTCGGCCATCGGCTCGTCGTCCCTGAGCAGCGCCGCCATCATGAACAGCTTCAGCCAGAAGTCGCTGGGGAGCGCGACGTTCTCGGCGGCGTCGGACTGAAGATCGCTCCAAGACTCCGGCGTCCACGCGGCGCTGTTCTCATTGTAGACGTACGCGTGGGCCCCGTACGCGACCGGGACGCCGGACTCGGCCATCTGGTACTGGCGCAGGTTGGACTTGATGCCGCCGGCGTTCGAGAGATCGTCGTAGTCGACGGGGACCCACAGGTCGTCCTGCTGGCCGCGGTAGTTCGTCCGCCCGACGCCGACCGTCACGTCGAACGGCGGGTCGTCCGCGGGGGACTGGCGGATCTTCGAGAGGATCCCCTGCCAGTTCCCGCTCAGTTCGAGGGTGTTGCCCGTCCGCTCCTCGTACATCGGCTTGATTACCTCGCGGAACACCGTCTCGTTCGTGCCGCTCCAGACCGAGACGCGGAGGGTGTCGGTCCCGCTCGCGGTGCCACCCATACAGCCGGCCAGCGCCGTCACCGCCGCGCCGCCGGCCGCCGTCAGATACGTTCGTCGACTGGCTCCGACGGCGTCGCCTGCGGGCTTATCTGCCATTACCGATCCCTGGGCCCGGACGACCAAAAACGGTCGGTCGAACGGGTCAGACGGCGGTCGCGCTCCGCGTCGGACTGACCGGCCGACGCGCCGAGACGGGTGCGGTCGACGCTCGCGCGGTCGCCGGGTCGGCGCCGATGGAACCGTTCAAGTCGCTCGGCTCGCACGGTACGATCGTCTCGCGCGTTCCGGGCGCCCGACGGTGACCGAACCGATGGTCGGATCCCCCCAGGCGGTGCGTCATTGACCCATGCGGCGAGCGCTGCGGTTCCTCGTCGGGGTCGCCGCGGGTGCCGCGATCCTGGCGGGGTACCTGTACACCGTCGGGATCGAGACCGTCCTCGACCGGGCGCTCGCGGTGACGCCGCTGATCCTCGCCGTCGTCGCGCTGCTCGTCGTCTTGGAGGGAATCGCGGACGCCATCGGCGTCTGGGCGTCGATCGCCCCGCTCGGGGACGGGATCTCCGCCGGCGAGAGCGTTCGGTTCGCGCTCGCCGGCGACTTCTTCGACACGCTCAGCCCGGCGGGACCGGTCAGCTCGGAGCCGATCATGGCCCGGTTCTTCAGCGTCGCCACCGACACGGGGTACGCCGACGCGCTCGGCGTCCGCTCGACGGCGAAGTACGTCAAGTCGGGGACGCAGGCGGCGTTCTCGGCCCTCGTCGGGCTGGCCGTCCTGCTCGACGCCCCGGACGCGGCGCCGATCCTGACGACGTTCGGCGTCGCCGTCGGGGGGCTGGCGCTGTTCGGCGCCGCGGTACTCTCGACCCGCGACCGACTCTCCGACGGGATCGTCGCGCTGCTCGCGCCGGTGATCACTCGCGTGTCGGCGCTGTACCGCGACCCGCCGCACGACAGGGCGTTCGTCGAGGCCGGCGTCGCGCGCTACTGGGAGCGCATCGTCGACTTCCGACGGACTCCGGGGCTGATCGGGCTCATCGCGCTCGGCGGACTGGTAGAGCAGGCGCTCACCGCGGCCGCGCTGTGGGTCGCGCTGTCCGGGCTCGGCGTCGAGAGCGCGTTCCTGCCGATCCTCGTCCTCGTGCCGCTCCCGCAGATCGCGAGCGTCGTCCCGATCCCGGGCAGCCTCGGCGCCTACGACCTGCTCCTCGGCGGGGCGTTGACCGTGGTCGCGGGCGTTCCCGGCGCGGCCGCGACGGCCGCGGTCCTCGTCGTTCGGACGCTCGCGCTCCCGTTCAGCGGGATCGCGGGCGGGCTCTGCGTCGCGTCCCTCCGCGGCTGGCGCCCGACCGGGTGACCCGCGTCCAGCCCCGTCGCTCCGATCTCGTCCGCGGACGACCACCCCGGCGCGTGCGTCCGCCGTCGTCGCCGACGGTCACCGTCTCCGGCCGCCGTTTCGGTCCGATCACGCTAATTGGGAACATATTGAGACAAGACCCGGCGACGCGGGCGCCGAACCGACCGACGACGACGCTCCGCACGCGTTTTAGGCAGTACTAAAAATTGATATGTATCGATAAGTAGCACTCGGTAAACAGCCAGAAAACCCGTTTCGGAGCCTGTATATTCAAATTTTAGGGTGTCCTAAAAGTAAAGATTTATGATACGTTGGGGACAATGTCCATTCGCAATGAGCGCAGAGGGACTCGAACGGCAGACGCGAAGCTTCCTGAGCAACGAAGTGCCACAGATCCAGCAGCACGGCGGCAACTTCGAGATCCGGGACGTCGACGAGGAGGCGGGGACGGCGACCGTCGCCATCGGCGGCGCCTGCTCCGGATGCGGCATCGCCCCGATGACGATGCGGGCCATCGAGCGCCGCCTCCCCGAGAGCGTCGACGGGCTCGAGGACGTGGAGGTCGTCCGGGCCGGCGGGCCGCGCGCCGCGGTCATGCCGTCGAAGACGGACGAGATGGACGAGATGGACGAGTACGAAGACTACAGCCCGCCGTTCTGAGCGGCCGCCCCGTTCGGGTCCGGCCGCCCGCCGAGCGCGGCTTTTTCGCGCGCGGCCCACGACCGCGAGCCGACCGACTGCCGGTCGTCGCGCGCTTCGGCCTCGGGCCGCGGTTCCGTCGCGTCGGCGGCGGCGTTCCGCTTACCGCGTCGACAGCGTTCCCGGCGTCCACTCGGCGCCGTCGAGTTCCCGGTGCGTGAACGGGACCGCGTCCTCGCCGCTGTAACTCGCGACGAGGTGCCCGTCGCCTTCGAGGTAGTACTTGTACGTGGTGAGCCCCTCCAGGCCGACCGGGCCGCGGGCGTGGATCTTGCCGGTCGAGATGCCGACCTCCGCGCCGAGCCCGTAGCGGTAGCCGTCCGCGAAGCGGGTCGAGGCGTTGTGGAAGACGCTCGCGGCGTCGACGCCGGTCATGAACGTCTCGGCCGTCTCGGCGTCCTCGGTCAGGATCGACTCGGTGTGTTTCGAGCCGTGGTCGTTGACGTGGTCGATCGCTTCGTAGGCGTCGTCGACCACCTTGATCGACAGTTCGAGGTCGCCGTACTCCGTGTCCCAGTCGTCGGCGGTCGCGGGCCCGATGTCGACGACCTCGCGGGTCCGCTCGTCGCCGCGCAGTTCCACGCCGGCGTCCTCGTAGCGCTCGACGAGGTCCGGGAGGAACGAGTCGGCGACGGACTCGTGGACGAGCAGGGTCTCGACGGCGTTACAGACAGCGGGGTACTGGACCTTCGCGTCGAAGGCCACGTCGGCGGCCATCTCCAGGTCGGCGTCCGCGTCGACGTACACGTGGCAGATCCCCTCGGTGTGGCCGAGCACCGGGATCTGGGTGTTCTCCTGGATGTAGGAGACGAACTCCGAGGAGCCGCGCGGCATCACGAGATCGACCCGGTCGTCGAGTTCGAGGAGGCGGTCGACCTCCTCGTGGGCCTCGATCAGCGCTGCCCACCCGTCGGGCAGGTCCGCGGTCGCGTCAACGATCGCCTCGTGGAGGACGCGGTTCGACTCGCTGGCCTCGCTGCCGCCCTTGAGGACGACCGCGTTCCCGGACTTCAGCGCGAGCGCGGCGATCTGAACCAGCGCGTCGGGCCGCGACTCGAACACCGTCGCGACCACGCCGATCGGCACCGCCACCCGGTAGAGTTCGAGGTCCTCGTCGAGCTCCCGCGCCGCGAGCGTCTCGCCGAGGGGGTCGTCCTGTTCGGCGACCGACTCGACCATCGAGGCGATCTCCTCGACCTTCGTCGCGTCGAGCTTCAGGCGGTCGACGAGGGCCTGCGTGTACTCGCCGTCCGCGAGCATCGCCTCGGCGGCCTCCACGTCGACCGCGTTCGCCTCGAGTATCTCCGACTCGCGCTCGCGGATCGCGTCGGCTATCGACCGGAGCGCCTCGTCGCGGGTCGCCTCGTCGGCGTTCGCGAGCCGCAGCGCGGCGCGCTCGGCCCGCCGGGCCAGTTCGTCGGTGTCCGCTTCCACGTCGGTGGTGTTGCTCTCACTCATCGTCGTCACCCGTCTCCGGCACGAATAGCGTGCCCGTCGGCTTACCCGCTGCGATCCGCGCTAACACGTCGCGCTCCGCCGATCCGGCGATGATCGCGGGGATCCCGTGGCGGCTCACGTCGTGGGCGCCCTCCACCTTCGTGCGGATGCCGCCGAAGTCCGTCTCCGTGCCGTCGCCGACGATCTCCCGCAGCCGCTCGTAGCCGTCGTCGACGGCCTCGATCAGCTCCGCGTCACCGTCGCGCTTCGGGTTCCCGGTGTAGACCCCGTCCACGTCGGTGAGCGTCACGAGGAGGTCGGCGTCGAGCCCGATCGCGATCGACGCCGACAGCATGTCGTTGTCGCCGATCCGGAGCTCGTCGGTCGCGACCGCGTCGTTCTCGTTGACGACGGGGACGACGCCCCACGACAGCAGCGTCTCGACGGTGTTGGTGAAGTTGTCGAACCGCTCCGGGGCGTCGAGGTCGGTCCCGGTCACGAGGATCTGCGCCACGTCCTGGTCGAACCGCTCGAAGCTCTGCGTGTAGTGACGCATCAACAGGCCCTGGCCCACGGTCGAGAGCGCCTGGCTCTCCGCGATGGACTCGACGCCGTCCCGCGACTCGGGCCCCGTGTCGAGCCGACCCGTCCCGGCGCCGACCGCCCCGGAGGAGACCAGCACGACCTCGGTACCGCGCTCGCGGAGGTCCATCACGTCCGCGACCAGTTTGTCCAGCTTCACCCGGTCCAGCCGCGAGTCGTCGTCGGTGAGGGAGTTCGTCCCCGCCTTGACGATCACGCGGTCGGCCGCGGCGGCCTCCTCTCGCGCGGCCGCCACGCGCTCGCCGTCGGTCGCGCCGACCCGCTCCACGCTCGCGTCCTCAGCCATCGTCGAACGCCTCGGCGAGCTCCCGGGACCGGCGCTCGGCGGCCGCGACCGCGTCCTCGACCGCCGCGTCGGCCTCGCTGTCCCACAGCACCTCCATCCCCTCTATCGTCGTCCCGTTCGGCGAGCACACCGCGTCGATGAGCTCGTCGACGCTGCGGTCGTCGCGGAGCACCGTCTCGGCAGCGCCCTTGAACGTCTGAGCGGCCAGCGTCTCCGCCTGTTCGGCGTCGAGCCCGCTGTCGATCCCGCCCTGTTTCATCGCGTCGATCAGGTAGAACGCGAACGCGGGACCGCTGCCGTTGACCGCCGTCGAGACGTGCATCAGCGACTCGTCGACCTCGACGAACTCGCCGACCGCGTCGAGCATGGCGCGGACCTCGTCGGTGAGGCCCGCGTTCGTCGCGGCCGCGGCCATGTTCCCCGTCTCCGCCGCCAGGTTGGGCATGATCCGGACGACGGAGGCGTCGGTGCGGGCGGCGACGAACTCGCGGGGGAGCCCCGCCGCCAGCGTCACCAACTGCTGGTCCTCCCGGAGGTCGAGGTCGTCGAGGACCGCGGGCGCCACGTCCGGTTTCACCGCGAGGACGACGATGTCGGCGCCGTGCGCCGCGTCCACGTCCTCGGTCGTCTCGTCGACGGCGTCCTCGATCGCGGCGAGCGCCTCGGGATCGAGGTCGATCGCCGTCAGGTGGTACCCCTCAACGCGGGCGAGCCCCCTGAGCAGGGCACCCCCCATGTTCCCGCAGCCGATAACGCTCACTCGAGTCATTTGGCCCTACGGAATCGTCGGGCGGACATACCAACTGCGGTTTTCGCAATTTTCCGCGATCGGTCGATTTCGTCCCCCTCGCGGCCGCTTACACCAAATCCGCGTACAGCGATCGGTAGCGGTCGGCGATCGCGTCGAGCGAGAAGGCCTCGCTCCGCTCGGCGGCCCGCGCGCCGAGTTCCGCCCGACGGTCGGCGTCGCGGAGCGCGTCGATGGCCTCGACGAACCCCTCGACGTTGTCCCCGCGAGCGTCGGCGTCGGCCGCGGCGTGCGCCCCGTCGCCCGCGTCGCCGACCTTCAGGCACTCCTCGCCGTCGTCCAGCCACGAGAACGTCTCGATGTCGCGCACGACGAGCGGCTTGCCGGCGGCCATCGCCTCCAGCAGCGCGATCCCCTCGTTCTCCTCGTGGGTCGGGAAGCAGAACACGTCGCCCGCGGCGTACGCGCCGCGGATGTCGTCGACGAACCCCGTGAACGTGCAGTTCCTGGGCGCCTCGTCGACGAGCCGCTTCGTCTCGCGGCCCTTCAGCGAGCGATCGATGGGGCCGAACCAGACGAAGTCGACGTCCGGCATCCGGTGGGCCGTCTCGACGAACGTCTCCAGCCCCTTCCGCTTGATCACGTGGCCGACCATGAACACCGTCGGCGGGTCCAGGTCGTAGCGGTCGCGGTACTCGGCCTCCAGCGACTCGAACCCGTCGAGCTTCCCCCGGTCGACGCCGTTCGAGACGACCGTCGTCGGCGCGTCGGTGTACCCCTCGATCACCGACCGGTTGTACTCGGAGGGGCAGATCAGCCGGTCGGCGAGCCCGTACGCGCGGCGGAGGTACGGCCTGAGCGGCCGCGCGAGCGCGTTCGTGAACCGGAAGCTGTCGCCGAAGTCCTCCGCGGTGACGTGGGTGTGCGCGACGACGGGGACGCCCGCCTTCCGGGCGCGGCGCGCGTACCAGACCGAGCGCGGCCCCATCAGGTTGAGGTGGAGCACGTCGGCGTCGAGCGTCGGCTCCGTCGTGTAGTCGATGCCGACCCGGTCGAGCATCTTGCGCTGGTGGTCGACGGACGCCGCCATGCCGCCGGTGACGCGCTCCGCGAACTCGAAGTAGTGGCTGACCTTCATCGGCGGGTCGGCGGGCGCGGCCGCGCGGCGGTCGCGTCTCGGGCCCCGGCGCAGTCGCTCACTCGACTTCCAGCCACGGGACCTCCATCAGCGCGGGGATGTACGTCTCGATGTGGTGCTCCCAGACGCCCTCCTCGCCGAACGCCTCGCCGTGGTCGGCGGTGACGACCACGTCGCCGTCGAGCTCGTCGACGAGCTCCGAGACGCTCTCTAAGGCGATCCGGAGGTTCTCCTCGTACATCGACAGCGCGGTCACGCGCGTGCCGTCCTTCACGAGGTCCTTCGGGTCGAGTTCGAGCCACAGCCCCGCCTTCTGGGCGAACTCGCTGTCGTCGAGCCGGCTCTCGATCTTCGGCCGGACGGAGTCGCTGAGCGAGGAGAGGAGCCCGCCGTCGTCCTCGCTTCCGCCGTTTTCCTCCGCTTCCCCCTGCTCTCTGATCCCCTTCTGGATCTGCTTGAGCTTCTGCCCCTTCCCGCGCGAGAGGTAGGGCGCGTGCGGCTGCATGTAGTGGAGGACGGTGCGGTCGGCGCGCTCGACGGCGTCCTGGTTGCGGTGGAACGCGTCCGCGATCCCCTCCGGCGGGACGGTGCCGAGGTCGTCGTCCCAGTCGGTCTTCCACACGTCGTGGATGTCGCTGATGTGCTCGGAGGCGGTCCACTCGTAGTCGCAGCTGGCGCCCCACTTCAGCTCGTTCAGCGGGATCCCCAGGTCGTTGATGAAGGGGTTCCCGGAGAAGTACGCGATGTCGTGGTCGTCGGTGAACGTGCGGTAGGCCCACTCGGGCGTCGACGAGCCGACGCTGCGCCGCTTCTCGAGCGTGCCGTCGAGGTACTCGTCGTACACGTCGGCGAACACGTCGTACCGGCACGCGTCGAGCACCAGACAGTAATCCCACTCCGACTCGAGGAACCGCTGATCTTCCATTAGGTGGGCCGTCGGCCCGCCGGTACGTATGCATTCTCATTCTCGCCCCCGGACCGGCGGTCCGCGAGCGTGGCCGAGGCCCGGAGACGCCGACGCGCCGGCGGGCGCGAAGCAGACGTTTCAAGTTCGCTACCGCCCCACCCAGTCCATGGACGGCCCACAACGGCGCGCGCTCATCCTCGGTGCGGGCGGCGCCGTCCTCCTCCTCGCGGTGCTGTTCGTCGTCGTCGGCGTCGACCGCATCGTCGACGCGCTCGCGGCCGCCGACCCGGGTCTCGTCGCCGTGACGCTCGGCCTCGGGCTCTGCTGGCTCGCGGCGTGGAGCCTCATGCTCCGCGCCGTGCTGGGCGCCCTCGACGTCGAGATGTCCGTCCGGACCGCGTTCCTCGTGTACAGCGGCGCCGCCTTCGCGAACAACGTCACCCCGTTCGGACAGGCCGGCGGCGAGCCGGTCGCCGCGGCGCTCATCTCGAAGGTGGGCGAGGCGCGCTACGAGACCGGGCTCGTCGGCATCGCGAGCGTCGACGTGCTCAACGTCGTCCCCTCCGTCTCGCTCGTGTTCATCGGAGTCGGGTCCTACGCGGCCACCACGGCGGTCGGGGACCGCGTCGGGTTCGCGGTCGCGAGCGCGGTCGCGCTGATCGCGGCCATCGTCTCGGCCATCGCCTTCGTCTGGCGCTACCGCGTCGCGGTCGTCGACCGCGTTCCGGGCGCCGTCGGCCCGTTCCTCGGACGCTTCGACCGCTTCGACGCCGAGACGATCGAGGCCGGCCTCGCCGACCGCCTCGGCAACTTCTTCGCCGACATCGAGCGCGTCGGCACCGACCGGCCGCGCCTCCTCGGGATCGTCGCGCTCTCGCTGTTCGGCTGGCTCTTCCAGGCCGCCGCTCTCACCGCCGCGTTCGCCGCGATCGGCCACCCGATCTCGCCGGTGATCCCGGTCTTCGTCGTTCCCCTGTCGTACGTCGCCGGCGCGACCCCGCTCCCCGGCGGGCTGGGGGGCATCGAGGCCGCGCTCGTCGGGCTGCTCGTGCCGACGACCGGCGTCGCCGCCTCCGCGATCACCGCCGCCGTCCTCGTCTTCCGCGGGGCCGTCTACTGGGTCCCGATGGTGATCGGGGGCGCCTCCGCGTCCGCGCTGGGCGTGAGGGCGTTCGAGTAGCGCGCCGCGTCAGAACCGGTCCGATCGCCTCCGCACCGCCGCGCCGAGGGCGTACGCCGCGCTCCCGAGCGTGAGCGCGACCGCGAGGGCGACGACCGGGCCGATTCGCAGGCCGGTCAGCAGCTCGGCGCGCGGACCTAGCGCGACGGTCGACGGCCGCGGCACCGCGTAGCCGCCGTCGTCGAGCGTGGCGCCGCGGACGACCGCTGCGAGCGGCGGGACGACGAAGACCCAGATCGCCGCGAGGAACGTCGCTCCCCAGCCGGCGAGGAGGCCGCCGCGGTGGCGCCCGGCGTACCCGGCGCTCGCGAGGCCGACGGCGACGAGGACGGCCCAGATCGGGTACCGCCAGGCGGTTCGGATCGGCTCCCACGGGAAGGCGACGAGGAACGAGGCGGCGACGAACGCGACGCCGACGGCGCGGAGCGCGCGGTTCGGAGACCGACCGGTGCCAAGGAGGGCTCGCGGGGCCATGGGGACACGTGGACCGGGACGGGCAAAAGCGAAGGGGAGCGAGCCGCTCGGTGGTGCGTCCGACTCAGAAGAACAGCCACAACACGAGCAGCGCGTACAGGATCACCAGCGAGATGAGCGTGAGGCGGATGAGGATGTTGACGCTGAACACGAGCCCGTTGTAGTCGTTCTTCAGGAGCTTCACCGGCTCGGTCCGGTTGCTCTCGAACCCGACCGTCGCGGGCGCGACGTCGTCGACGGCGCGGTCGACCGCGCCCTCGATGGCGTCGATGTCGGACTCGCGCTTGTTCGCCAGCTCGTGGATCGACGCGTGGGTGTCCGTCGAGAAGGGGATTACCGCGTCGAACTCCGCGCGGTACTCGTCGGCGGTCGCCCGCACGTCGGGGGTGAGCCCGTTGGTGTCGACGCCGATCCAGAGGACCTCCTGGCCGTCGACCCGCTCGACCATCGCCAGCGCGTCCTGACCGGTCCGCGTCACGGCGAACCCGGCGGCGTAGTCCTCGACGAGGTCGGCGTCCGCGAGCCGGTCGCGGAAGTCGTCGAACGCGCGCTTCAGGCGGTCGGCCGTCGCGGAGCCGTACTGGATCTCGACGTCGGGGCCGTTCTGGATGTCGTGTCGGTGCTGGTCGATCAGCAGCACCTCGTCGTGGTCGACGTCGCGCATGAACACGCCCGTGTCGTAGTCGTCGATCCCCTCGCCGTGGAGGACGATCACCTCCTTGTCCCCGATCCGGCGGCCGTGGAACCGCACGTCCGCGTAGCCCTCGCGCTCGCCGTACGACGCGGTCACGAGCCGCGAGACGCGCTCGGTCCGGTCCGGGTCGGCGACCGCGTCGAGGATCCGCTCCGCGTCCGCGGGGTTCGAGAGGTCCTCCTTGTGCGTACACGGGACGTGGAAGAAGAAGCCGGCCGCGTCCGCCGACGCGGCGGCCGCGGCGCCGCCGTCGGTCGCGGCCGCCGTCTCGGCGCGCTCCGCCCCGTAGACCCCGCGGCCCTCGTTCAGCGCCTCGATCAGGTTCCCGCTCAGCTGGCCGCCGCCGAACCCGCCGAGCGGGCCGGGGTGGACCCACGGGGCCGCCACCGTGAGCCGTCTCCCGTTGTCGACGGCGAACGTCTCGACGGCCGGACGGGCCTCGACGCCCAGGTCGAGTGACTCGCGGTCGTTCCGGAGGAGACCGGAGGTGAGCGCGAACGCGGAGACGTCGGTGTTGCTCTTGATCAGGTAGTCGACGACGACGAGGACCAACACGAGGAAGCCCGCCGCGATGAGCAGCGAGGCGAACGCGAACACGTGTCGGTACGTCGAGAAGCCGAGTTCGCTCCCGCCCAGCGCGTAGAAGGCGGCGATGAGCCCCGCCGGCTCGACCAGCGAGACGAGCAGGATCCGGTCGAACCGGTCGATGCCCGTCGAGACGACGAGCACCAAGATGTTGATCAGGTACAGCGTGATGAAGCTGAGCCAGATGATGCTCCAGGCGTTCCCGACGTTGTCCGCCCCGGAGAGTACCAGCGCGTAGACGAACAGGACGAACTGTGAGGTGAGCGCGAGGAAGTAGCTCCACGACCGCGGGTAGCCGTCGAGGACCCGGGGGAAGAGTTCGGCCGCGACGACGAAGGGGACCAAAAAGATGAGAACGGCCACCGGCAAGATCCGGGACGGTTCGGGAGCGAACGGCGTGAAGAGCCAGATTCCGCCGACCGTCCCGACGGCGTAGACGACGCTGAGAGCGACGAGGGCGGCCGCCTGAATCCTGAGGGGCGGCACAGAGAAGATGAACCGTTGAAACGCGTCGACGTTGTCCGCGCCCATCTACGCCGTCACCCCGTATATCGATTCGAGCTCGTCGACGGTCCGTTCCACGGAGAACCGCTCGACCGCGCCGCGGGTGTCCCGGTCGCCGTCGAGACAGTCGCGGACCGCGCGCTCCATGTCGTCGAGGTCGCCGAACGCGAAGCGCGCCCCGTTCTCGGGGCCGATCGTCTCGTCGAACGGCGCCACGTCCGCGGCGGCGACCGGCGTGCCGCAGGCGTTCGCCTCCAGCGTCGAGAGCCCGAGCGTGTCGCAGGTCGACGCCGTGACGAACACGTCGAGGGCGGCGTAGAAGTCGGGGAGATCCTCGCGCGGCAGGAAGTCGTGGAACCGGACGTTCCCCGGCGCGTCGGCCTCCAAATCCGCCCGGACCGGCCCCTCGCCGACGACTTCGAACCGCACCTCGGGCAGGCGTTCCGCGAGCCGGAGGATCTCGTCGACGTTCTTCTTGCGGGTCATCCGGCCGCTGTACCCGACGACCGGCGCGTCGACGGCCGTCGGCCCGCCGTCGGTCGCCGTCGCGGTCACGCGGGCGTTCTCGCGCGGCCGGAACCGGTCCATCTCGATCCCGACGGGGAGCCGGTACGGCTCCACGTCCCGCCGGATACGCGAGGTGGAGGCGGTGACGCAGTCGAACGCGTTGAGGAAGCGATTCTCGTAGGCGACGTACGCCCGCCCGACGACCGAGGCGAGCCGCTCCGACTTGAGCCCCTGAACGAAGTAGTCCTCGACGGGGGTGTGATGCGTGTACACGGAGGTCGCGCCGTACCGCCTCGCGTACCGGAGGCCCATCAGCCCGGTCGACGCCGGGCCGTGGCAGTGGACCACGTCGAGGTCGGGGAGCGTCGACAGGCGGCGGAACGTGGGGAGGCGGTACTGACGGTAGAAGGGGTTCGGCAGCGAGGGGACCGGAATCTCGTGGTCGTCCGGCTCGTGACTGCTCGCCGGATACACCACGTAGACGTCGTGTCCCCGAGACTCGAGCCGGTCGCGCCACGACTGGATGGTGTAGGTGACGCCGTCGATACCGGGGAAGTAGCTGTCGGTGAAGAAGCCGATGTTCATGGTCGCGTCTGACGGTTGGGGGGTTGCCGGCGGCCGGAACCGCCGCGGAGGGGTCGGCGGGCGGGGGACGCGCCGGTCGGGGCGGGGCTCGGCTCGTCGTCCGCGCCGACGGCTACTGCGAGTACCACGGTCATTCGCCGGATTCACTACCAGACCGCTTCAACATTTTCATTTCCCGAGCCGACCGGTCGGACCGGCGACGGCCGACCCCGCCCGGACCTGCCCCGCCGGACCCCGCCCGCTTAATCCCCGGGCGCCCGAACCGCCGGGCATGATACCGACCGATCGCATGGCGGCCGTCGACGCCAACGCGGCGGCGCTCGGCGTGCCGCGCAAACAGCTGATGGAGTCGTCCGGCAACGCGGTCGCCCGCGAGGTGCGGGCCGTCGCGGACCCGGGCGCGACCGTCGCGCTCGTCTGCGGCCGCGGGAACAACGGCGGCGACGCCCTCGTCGCGGCGCGGTTCCTGACCGAGTACGCCGTCCGGGTCCACCTGCTCGGCCGCCCCGAGACGATCCGGACCGACATCGCGCGGGAGAACTGGGCGGCGCTCGAAAACGCGGCGGTCCCCCGAGAGACCGTCACCGACTCGCGCGACCTCGACCTCAACGCGCCCGACGGCGACGACCCCGACGTGGTCGTCGATGCGATGCTCGGGTCGGGGATATCCGGCGGGCTCCGCGAACCGGAGCGGACCGCGGCCGCCGCGATCAACGCGAGCGACGCGACGGTGATCGCGGTCGACGTGCCATCCGGGATCGACGCCGACACGGGCGACCCGACGGGGGGCCCGGGCGGGGTCGCCGTCGACGCCGACCGCGTGGTGACGTTCCACGACGAGACGCCCGGGCTGGCAGCCCTCGACGCCGCGGTCACGGTCGCCGACATCGGGATCCCGGCCGCCGCGGAGCGGTACACGGGCCCGGGAGACCTCCTCGGCCTCGACCGCGACCCCGACTCGCACAAGGGCGACAACGGCGAGGTCCTGGTGGTCGGCGGCGGGCCGTACACCGGCGCGCCGACGCTGTCTGCGCTCGCCGCGCTCCGGGCGGGCGCGGACCTCGTCCGGGTGGCGTGTCCGGAATCGATCGCGGACGCGGTCCAGGGCTTCTCGCCGAACCTCATCGTCCGGCCGCTCCCCGGCGATCGGGTCGGCTCGTCGCACGCGGACCGGGTCGCGTCGCTCGCGGCCGAGAACGACGTCGTCGTCCTCGGCCCCGGACTGGGAGACGGCGACGGGACCCGCGAGTTCGTCCGCGAGTTCCTGACGGCCTACGAGGGGCGAGCGGTCGTCGACGCCGACGCGCTCCGCGTCGTCCCCGAGGTCGACACGGACGCCGACCTGATCTGTACCCCGCACCAGGGCGAACTGGTCGGCATGGGCGGCGAGACGGCGCCTGAACCCGACGAGCGCGCCGAACTGGTCCGGGAGTTCGCCGCGGACCTGGGCCACGTCCTGCTCGTGAAGGGCGCGGTCGACGTGGTCGCCGACGCCGACGGCGTGCGGCTGAACCGCACCGGCAACCCGGGCATGACCGTCGGCGGGACCGGCGACGTGCTGGCGGGGACGGTCGGCGCGCTGGCGGCCGTCGCGGACCCGTTCCGAGCGGCCGCGGTCGGCGCGTACGTCGTCGGGCGCGCGGGCGACGCCGCGGCCGACGCGAACGGCGCCGGCCTGGTGGCGACGGACTTACCCGACCGGCTGCCGGAGGCGATGCGTAATGAGTGACGACGGACCCGGCGACGGCGCGGCGGGCGACGGCGCGAGCGCGGACCCCGCCGGCGCGGACGCGCTGACCCACACCGACGACGCGGGCGACGTCCAGATGGTCGACGTGGGCGCGAAGCCCGACAGCAGTCGACGCGCGGTCGCGCGCGGCGAGATCCGGCTGACCCCGGAGACGATCCACGCGGTCGAGGCCGACGCGGTCGAGAAGGGCGACGTGCTCGCGACCGCCCGGATCGGCGCCGTCCAGGCCGTGAAACACACCTGGGAGACGATCCCGATGTGCCACCAGATCCCGATCACGAACGTCGACACCGAGTTCGCGGTGGGCGACGACCGGATCGAACTCACCGTCGCGGTCGAGACCACCGGGAAGACGGGCTGCGAGATGGAGGCGTTAGAGGGCGTCACGACCGGGCTGAACACCGTCTGGGACATGGTGAAGGCGGCCGAGAAGGACGCCGACGGCGGATATCCCGACACGCGGATCTCGGACGTCGAGGTCGTCGAGAAGCGGAAGGAGCAGGTCAGCGAGTGAGTCGCGGGCGGGTGACGGGTGGGCGGCGAGTGAGCGGCGGGCGGCGTCGGACCGGAGCCCGGACGTCGGTCAGAACAGTCCGCTCACGTCGCCGTCGGCGTCCACGTCGATGTCCTCGGCGGCCGGCTCCGCGGGCAGCCCCGGCATCGTCATCACGTCGGCGGTCTTCGCGACGACGAAGCCGGCCCCCGCCGAGGGCGTCACCTCGCGGACGGTGAGCGTCCACCCCTCGGGCACGCCGGTCCGGGCGGGGTCGTCGGACAGCGAGTACGGGGTCTTCGAGAGGCAGACCGGGAGGTCGCCGTACCCCCAGCGCTCGACGCGCTCGACGTCGTCGGCCGCGCCGTCGACGTACTCGACGCCCGCGGCGCCGTACACCTCGCGCGCGACCGTCGCTATCTTCTCGCGGATCGGCGCGTCGGCGTCGTACAGGGGTTCGAACGACCCCGTCCCGGCGCGATCGCGCACGAGTTCGGCCAGGTCGGTCGCGCCCGCGCCGCCGTCGCGGTGGGCCGTCGAGCGCGCGACCGGGATCCCGCGCTCTTCGAGGCCGGCTTCCAGCGCGGCGAGTTCGGCCTCGGTGTCGTCCGCGAACACGTTGATCGCGGCGACCGTCGGGACCCCGAACGACTCGGCGATCGAGACGTGCTTCGCGACGTTGGCGACGCCGGCCCGGACCGCCTCGGGGGCCGGGTCCGCGAGGGCGTCGAAGTCGGTCGGCCACATCTCCAGCCCGTGGCGCTTCGCGCCGCGGACGGTGGCGACCACGACGGCAGCGTCGGGGACCACGCCCTGACGCGCGACGATGTTCCCGAACTTCTCCGCCCCGAGGTCGGCGCCGAACCCGGCCTCCGTGACGAGGTAGTCGGCGAGCGCGGCGCCGACCCGGTCCGCGACGAGGGTGTTCGTCCCGTGCGCGATGTTCGCGAAGGGGCCGCCGTGGACGAACGCCGGGACCCCCTCGACCGTCTGGACGAGGTTCGGCCGGAAGGCGTCCCTGAGCAGCGCGGCCGCGGCGCCGGTCACCCCGAGGTCGTCCGGCGTGACGGGCTCGCCGTCGGCGTCGGCCGCGAGCACGATCCGACCGATCCGCGCCTTCAGGTCATCCAGGTCGGTCGCGAGCCCGAGGACGGCCGTCAGCTCCGAGGCGGCGGTGATCACGAACTCGTCTTCGCGCGGGACGCCGCTCGCGGTCCCGCCGAGCCCGACGACCGTCTCGCGGAGCGCGCGGTCGTTGACGTCGAGCGCGCGCGGCCAGTCGACCCGTCGCGCGTCTATCTCCGCGTCGTTGCCCTGATGAAGGTGGTTGTCGAGCGCGGCCGCGAGGAGGTTGTGCGCCGCGGTCAGCGCGTGGATGTCGCCGGTGAAGTGGAGGTTGATCGCCTCCATCGGGAGCACCTGCGACCGGCCCCCGCCGGCCGCGCCGCCCTTGACCCCGAAGACCGGGCCGAGCGACGGCTCCCGGACCGCGACCGCGGCCCGCTCGCCCAGCGCGGCGAGCCCCTGCCCGAGTCCGACGGTGGTGACGGTCTTCCCCTCGCCCTTCGGCGTCGGCGACATGCCGGTCACGAGGACGGTCGTCCCGGCCGACGCCGCCGCGGCCCCGGGCGCGCGCGGCCCGTCGCCCACGGCGTCGCGGACCGCCGCGTGCGTGAGCTTCGCGACGCCGTCGCCGCGCCGCTCGACGTCGTCGGCGGAGAGCCCGAGGTCGGCCGCGACCTCCTCGATCGGCCGGGGATCGGCCGCTCGCGCGACGGCGAGGTCCGAATCCGGTACCCCAGTCGCGTCGCTCGCGGGATCGGTGGGCGCCATACCGGCGCTTCTCGGCCCGCTCGTATGAGCGTTGCTCGGGCCTTGGTGACAACCCTCAGCGGTCGAGGAACGGCGGGACCACGACCTCGGCGCGCTTCTCGTCGCCGCGCACGACGACGCTCACCTCGGTGCCGGCGTCGGCGTACGACTCGTGGAGGTAGCCCAAGCCGATGGGCTCGTCGAGCGTCGGGCTCATCGTCCCGGAGGTGAGCTTCCCGACGCGGGTGAGGTCGCCGTCGGTGACGGCGTACCCGTTCCGGGGGACGCCGCGCTCGCGGAGGCGGACGCCGACGAACTTCTCGTCGACTCCCTCCTCTTTCTGGGCCTCCAAGGCGTCGCGGCCGACGAACTCCGTGTCGAGCTCGACGACGAAGCCGATCCGGGCCTCGTACGGCGTCCGGGGCTCGCTCTCCGGGTCGAAGTCCTGTCCCGACAGCAGGTAGCCCATCTCGGTGCGGAGCGTGTCGCGGGCGCCGAGCCCGCACGGCTGCGCCTCCAGCGGCGCGTCGGCGAACGCCGCCCAGACGGACTCGGCGGCGTCGGCCGGACACATCACTTCGAAGCCGTCCTCGCCGGTGTAACCGGTGCGCGCGACCCAGCTCTCCGTGCCGGCCACCGCCGCGGCCGCCGCCTCGAACTTCGAGAGGCCGACGACCCGGTCCCCCGGCGTCGCCTCGTCGAGCGCGTCGGCCGCGTCGGGGCCCTGGACTGCGAGCATCGCCCAGTCGTCGGTGGCGTTCGCGACGGTCGCGTCGAGGCCCCACTCGTCGCGGTGCGCGGTCCAGCGGTCGTACATCTGCCCGTCGTGGCCGGCGTTCGGCACGAAGAGGTACGCGGGGTCGCCGCTCGGGGCGTCGAGGTCGCCGTCGCGGGTCCCGTCGAGGTCCGCGAGCGACGCGGCCCCCTCGCCGGCCGCGGTCCCGTCGGGGAGCCGGTAGACGACCGTGTCGTCGAGCATCACGCCGTCCTCGTTCGTGATCGCGGCGTACTGCGAGTCGCCGGGGTCGAGCGCGCGCACGTCGTTCGTCGTGAGCCGGTTCAGCAGCTCGGTCGCGTCCGGGCCGGACACCTCGATCTCGCCCATGTGCGAGACGTCGAAGACGCCGACCGACTCGCGGACCGCGGCGTGCTCGGTCCGGATCGAGTCGAACTCGACGGGCATCTGCCAGCCGCCGAAGTCGGTGAACTTGGCGCCGCGCTCGTCGTGGGCGTCGTGGAGCGGAGGGAGGCGATCGGTCATACTCGCACCTCTCCGGGACGAACCTAAGGCTTTGTGACATCGGCGGTCCGCGTCGGCGGCGGCCCCCGCCGCGGTCGCGCCCGTCGTCGACTCGGCCGACAGCCTCAAGCGGTCGCCGGCCCCTCGCTCCGGCGTGAGCAGCCGTCGCCCCGACCGGACCGGTCCGATCGCACCCGCGGTCGCCGTCGTGGTCGCCGCGGTCCTCCTGTTCGCGCTCGTCGGGACCTGGCCGCCCTTCGTCGCGGTCGAGAGCGGCAGCATGGCGCCCGGGGTCGAGCGCGGGGACCTCGTCGTCGTGACGGCGGCCGACCGCGCGCCGTGGGGCGACCTCTCGACCGCTGCCGACCCGAACGCGCCGGCGCGGCTCAGCGGGACGGGCGACGTCGTCGTCTACACCGTCCCGGGGGCGGACGGGAGACCGGTGTTCCACCGGTTGGCGTTCGCGGTCGACGCCGGCGAGGACTGGACGGAGCGGGCCGACCCGGCGCTCCTCGCCGCGGACTGCGCGGATCTGGCGACGTGCCCGGCGCCGTACGACGGGTACGTCACCTACGGCGACGCGAACGAGCTGTACGACCAGAGCGCGGGCATCGCGCCCGTCGTCCCCGACGAGTGGATCGCCGGGAAGGCGCTGTTCGCGGTGCCGAACCTCGGCTGGATACGGGTGGGCGTCGAGGCGGCGGCCGCGCGCTACGGCGGGGTCGCGACCGGCGTCGTCCTCGTCGGTATCGCGGGACTGGCCGGGGGCGTCGGGGCGCTGTTGCTCGGTCGGGTTCGGCGGGGAAGCCGGCGGTAAGGACTTGTGTCAGGGCTCCGAAGGCGCGTTCACCCCCGTCGCTCTCTCTCCCGTGAACGGTCGCCGGCTGCGTCGCTCGATCGCTACCGGTGCCAGGTCGGTTCGCTTCCCGTATCGTCCGGGGCCTCGGTCGCGTCGACCTCGTCGCCGTCGAGCGTCACGGAGCCGTTCGCCGCGTTGCGGAGGGCGTCCGACCGGCCGAACTCGCCGGGCGCGATGGCGAGCGTCCGGATCCCGTAGCCGTTCGCGGTCTCGACGACCGGCTTGAAGTCCGTGTCGCGGGAGGCGATCGCGAGCGTCTCCATCCGACCCTCCGCGGCGAACCGCGCGGCGTCGACCGCGAGCTTCACGTCCACGTCGCCGCTCGTGACGATGACCTCGAAGCCGCGCGCCTCCGCGGCCTGGATCAGCCCCGGCGTCGCGTGCTCGTCGAGGTACAGCCGGGTCGTCACCAGCGGCCCCTCCGCCTCGGCGGCCAGTCGCACGTCGTCTAAGTCCACGTCGAACTCCTCGCGCAGCACGTTCGGGCCGTCGACGAACAGCGCCACGCCGCCGGCGTCCGGATCCGTCTCGGCGTCCGCGCTCGCGACGCCCTCGGCGGTCGTCTCGGGGTCCGGCCCCTCGCCTCGGTCCATGACCGGCCTTCGCCGTCGTCGGAAATAGGTATGGTGATCCGCGGGCGAGGCCGTGCGGCCACCAACACATTTTCTATCATCCGTGCGAGGTGTGTGTATCATGCCCTCCGACCGCCTTCGCCGGTTCAGAGACGCGATCGTCGCGCAGCGGACGGCTTTCATCGAGCGCGCCGCGCTGCTCGCGATCGGGGTGACGCTCGTCGGGTGGAACCTGTTCACGCTCGGACCGGTGTCGCGGATCGACGGCTTCGGGCTACTGCCCCTCCTCCTCGGTGTGACGCTCGCTATGCTCGCCGTCTCCGAGTTCCTCCCCGAAGAGCGGGCGTACGCGATTCTCGCGATACGACTGTCCTTCCTCGCGCTCGTTCTCGTCTCCGTCGGACTCGGGACGCTACTACTGCTGTTTGTGCTGAATAACGCTCCCTAACCGTCCGATCGCTGTCGAAATTCGAGACCTTATATCGATATTACGACTTCCCTCACGTCCGTAGTGAATATACGGTGGCTTGAAGTACGGTGTCCAGCAATAACGGGATAAGATGTCACAATCGAACGCGTACACCGTCATTTCCGCACAGAACGATCACGAATGTACCACGGTACGTGCCCATCCCCGCAACGAGACGTTCCACATCGTCGACTACGCCGACGAGGACGCCCGCGAGCGGGTCGCGGACCTCCCGGTCGGGTCCGTCGTGCGGATGGAGCTGTCCCGCGCGGGTCGCCGGAGCAACGTCTGGTGCGCCGAGTCGGTCACGACGGCCCGGACCGACGGGGGAGAGAGCCGGTAAGCGGCGCCGCACTCCGCGCTCCGTCACCGGCCGGGAGCGCGCTCGTCGACTCCGCAGTCCGGTTCCCGCGGGTCCGTTTCGTCTCTCTCTTTCGCCGTTCGCCGTCCGTCTCGCAGCCGTCCGCTCCCCGATGGCGACAGGTATTTGCCGCCGATGCCGGTAGGCGCAGGAGATGGTCGAGACGCTGCTCGCTGTCGGTATCGTCGCCTCGGTGTTCGTCGGCTTCAACATCGGCGGCTCCTCGACCGGCATCGCGTGGGGGCCGCCGGTGGGCGCCGGCATCCTGAAGAAGACGACCGCGGCCGCGCTGATGACGGTGTTCGTGTTCCTCGGCGGGTGGACGGTGGGACGGAACGTGATGGACACGCTCAGCGGCGGGATCATCACGACCGAACTCTCGCTGTCGGCCGGCGTCGCCGTCCTGTTTTTCATCGGGTTCGGGATCCTCATCGCGAACGTCTTCGGCGTCCCGGTGCCGACCTCGATGACGACCGTTGGCGCTATCGCGGGGCTCGGGCTGGCGACCGACACGCTCAACTACGCCACGATCACCCGGATCGTCTCCTGGTGGATCGTGACGCCGATCATCGGCTTCTGGATCGGCGTCGTCATCGGTCGGTACGTCTACCCGGCCGTGAACCGGCGCGTTCGCATCGAGAAGTCCCCCGGCCCGCTGCTCCGACTCGACCGCGACGGGGCCGTACCCACGGTCGCGCTCGGACCCAACACGACGTACTCGGAACTCGTCAGCACGGTCGTGGTTCTGGTCATCGGCTGTTACATGGCGTTCAGCGCCGGTGCGAGCAACGTCCCGAACGCCGCCGCGCCGCTCGTCAGCGGGGTCGGCGGGCTCCCCGACGACACCGCGATCCTGCTCGCGACGCTCGCGATCGGGCTCGGCGGGTTCACGATCGCCCGCCGCACGATGGAGTCGGTCGGCGGCGAGCTCAGCGACATCCCGCTCCTCGCCGCGCTGTTCGTGATGACCACGGCCTCGACGATCACGACGGTCCTCTCGTGGATCGGCATCCCGATCAGCCTCGTCATGGGCACGGTGATGACGATCGTCGGCATCGGCTGGGGGCGGGCGACGCGCCCGGTCACGGTCCGGCAGGCGGTCACGCGCGACACCGGCGACAACGAGATCGTCACCGGCGCGATCACCGTCGGCGACACCGAGGGACGGCAGTCGTCGCCGATCGGGGAGGCGGAGCCGGCGGCGGTGTTGAACGCGGGCGACCTGTTCAACCCCCGGGCGGTCCTGAAGTACGTCTCGATGTGGATCATCGGCCCGTCGGTGTCGACCGCGCTGGCGTACGCGTTCTTCGTCCTCTTGCCGGGAGTCGCCTGACGACGCCGCGCTGACGGGAGCAGTTAGGAGGGTGCGCGGCGTAGATCGGGTATGATAGACCGCATCCTCGTGCCGATGGACGACTCGGACCACGCCGAGCGAGCCCTCGAATACGCCTTGGAGAACTTCCCGGACGCCGACGTCACCGTGGTCCACGTCGTCGGCGCGCCGTCGATGATGATGGGCGAGGCCGCGTCGCTCGCGCTCGCGGACGACTTCGAGGCGGCGGCCGCGGAGCGCGCGGAGGGCGTCTTCGAGCGCGCCCGCGCACTGGCGACCGACCGCGGCCGCGAGGTCGACACGGCCGTCGGCGTCGGCCACCCGGCGCGGAACATCGTCGACCGGGCGGAGGGGTACGACACGGTCGTGATCGGGGCCCACGGCGCGGACCGCGGGCGTGCGACGCGCCGGTTCCTCGTCGGTAACGTCGCCGAGACCGTCTCCAAGCGCGCCCCGGTGCCCGTGGTGCTCGTCCGCTGACGGAGGGCCCGGCGCGGTCGGTGGGCGGCGGCGCGATCAGTCCCGCGTGAGCCGCGGGTTCGTCACCGCGCCGGCGGCGGCGGAGGCGAAGTCCCGGCCGTACTTCGCGAGGATGCCCCCCTCGTAGGGCGGCTCGGGCGCCTCCCACTCCTCGCGGCGCGCCTCCAGCTCCTCGTCGGAGAGGTCGACGGTGAGGTCGCGCTCGGGGATGTCGACGGTGACGTGGTCGCCGTCCTCGATCAGGCCGATCGGGCCGCCGACGGCGGCCTCGGGCGCGACGTGGCCGATCATCGGGCCGCGGGTGCCGCCCGAGAAGCGGCCGTCGGTGAGCAGCGCCACGTCGTCCTCGTGGCCCGCGCCGACGACCGCGGCGGTGACCCCGAGCATCTCGCGCATCCCGGGGCCGCCGCGGGGGCCCTCGTTGCGGATGACGATCACGTCGCCGGACTCGATCCCGCCGGACTGGACGTACTCCATCGCGTCCTCCTCGCTCTCGAACACGCGGGCCGGCCCTTCGTGGTAGAACTCGTCGTCGCCGGTCACCTTCAGCACCGAGCCGTCCGGCGCGAGGTTGCCGTCGAGGATCTTGATCGCGCCCTCCTCCTCCTTCGGATCGTCGACGGGGTAGAGGAAGTCGGCCTCGACGTCCGACTCGTCCGGGAGCTCGCCGCGCTCCTCCAGCGCCGCGATCTCCTCGGCGAGGGTGTTGCCCGTCACCGTCATCGCGTCGCCGTGGAGCAGGTCCGCCTCCAGCAGGCGGCGGAGCACGACCGGCACGCCGCCGATCTCGTGGAGGTCGTTCATCACGCGCGTCCCGCCGGGCTGGAGGTCCGCGATCTTCGGGGTGCGCTTGGATATCTCGTCGAAGTCCTCGATCGAGAGGTCCACGTCGGCCTCGCCCGCCAAGGCGAGCAGGTGGAGGACGGCGTTCGTCGAGCCGCCCATCGCGGTCTGGGCCGCGATCGCGTTCTCGAACGACTCCCGCGAGAGGATGTCGGAGGGGCGGCGGTCGTTCTCGATACAGTCCATCGCCAGCTCGCCCGCGCGCTCGGCGACCGCGTAGCGCGCCTCGTCCTCGGCGGGCGGCGAGGCCGACCCGAGCGGCGCCAGCCCGAGGGCCTCCGAGAGCGACGCCATCGTGTTCGCGGTGAACATCCCGCCGCAGGAGCCCGCGCCGGGGCAGGCGTGCCGCTCCAGGTCGTCGAGCTCGTCGGCGTCCATGTCGCCCTGCGCGTACGTGCCGACGCCCTCGAACACCTGGACGATCGTCACGTCGCGGCCGTCGTGCTGGCCGGGCATGATCGAGCCGCCGTAGAGGAAGACGCTCGGCAGATCCGTCCGGATCGCGGCCATCATCATCCCGGGGAGGTTCTTGTCGCAGCCCGCGACGGTCACGAGCGCGTCCATGCGCTCGCCGAAGGAGACCAGCTCGACGGAGTCGGCGATGACCTCCCGCGAGATGAGGCTCGCCTTCATCCCTTCCGTCCCCATCGAGATGGCGTCGCTAATGGTGATCGTTCCGAACTCGATCGGCATCCCGCCCGCGGCGTCGATGCCGTCGAGCGCGGCGTCGGCCACGTCGTCGAGGTGGACGTTACACGGCGTGATGTCGGCCGCGGGGTTCGGCACGCCGACGATGGGCGACGAGAGGTCCTCGTCGTCGAAGCCCATCGCGCGGAACATCGCGCGGTGCGGCGCCTTGTCCGGCCCCTCCGTCACCTCGCGGCTGCGCAGGTCTCCGTCCTTCTTCCCGGCGAATCGGTCCGCGTCCGCCCGGCGACGACGCCGCTCGTCGTCGTCGGACCTCGGCTGCTGTTCGCTCATACGCGACCCTGTCGCTCGGGGGTCTTAAACGGCCGCGTCGGGGCGAGGGTTGCTCGGCGGGGCGAACGGGTTCGGGGCGAGGGTCGATCGGTCGTCGTCACCGGGCTATCACACCCGCGACTTCAGTTCCACCCGGTAGCCGAACGGGTCCCTGACGTACACCGCGCCCGCCTCCCCGGTCGCGCCGAGCGGCGAGTCGAGGCTCTTCTCGACCTCGACGCCGGTGTCCGCCAGTTCGGCCTCGATCTCCTCGACCGATTCCTCGACGACGACCGCGACGTGGTCGTAGTTCGTCTTCGTCGGCGCCTCGAACTCGTCGGTCGGCCAGAGGTGGATCACGGCGGTCGCCGAGAGCCGCACGTCGAAGAACGGCTTCTCGTCGGCCGCGTACAGCGCGTCCTCGATGCCGAATCCGAGCTGCTGGCCGTAGAACTCGCGGGCCTCGTCGGCGCCGTCTTCGGGAATTCGAAGGTTGACGTGGTCGATGTGTCGAGCGTTCACAACGGCCGGTTCGGCGGCCGGGCGCAAAAGTCGTGCGGGGGCGGCACGACGCTCGCCTTCGAACGCCAGCAGCGCGGCGAATGCGACGGTGAAGCGCGGTCCCGCGACCCGCGAACCGCCGCGGAGTATTTACTCACAAAAATGTAAGTATCACACATGATTGGCTTGAACGTCGTCGCCGTCGCGCCGCTGATGGGCGGGATGGCCGGTGCGGGGATGGGCGGCTGGATGTTCCTCTTCCCGCTTCTCGCGTTGCTCACCGTCGCGGCGCTGCTCGCCGTGGGCGTCGTCGGAATCAGGGCGCTCGCGAACGAGACCGACGACGGCTCGACGCAGAGCGAGCCCGACGAGGATCCGGTCGAGCGCCTTCAGCGACGGTACGCGGAGGGCGATCTCACGGAAGCGGAATTCGAGCGGGCGCTGGAGCGCGAACTGGAGCGGGAGGAGACCGGTGGGACCGGTTCGAGCCCGACGCACGAGACCGAATCGAGCGGGGAGGCGGCGCGGGCGCGGTAAGTCGGGGGAAGAAGGTCGGTCGTCGCGGCCGGTCAGGCGAACGCGCGCAGGATTCCGGCGCCGTCGGTGCTGCGGCCGAGGTCCGGGAGCGTGGCGCGCTCGGGGTGGGGCATCAGCACCGCGACCGTCTCGCGCTCGCCGAGGACGCCGGCGACGTTGTCGGTCGAGCCGTTCGGATTGGCGGCGTCCGTGACGTTCCCGTCGGCGTCGCAGTAGCGGAAGAGGACGCGGTCCTCGGCGACGAGGTCGGCGTGGGCCGCCTCGCTTATCTCGAAGCGCCCCTCGCCGTGCGCGATGGGGACCTCGATGACCTGTCCCTCGTCGTAGGCGGCGGTCCAGGGGGTATCGGCGCGCTCGACGCGCAGGCGGACCGGCTCGCACTGGAACCGCGCGGAGGCGTTCGTGGTGAACGCGCCGGGCGTCAGCCCCGACTCCGAGCCGATCTGCGCGCCGTTACAGATGCCGATCACGGGGACGCCGGCGTCGGCGGCGTCGCGGACTTCGTTCATGATCGGGTCGCGGGCGGCCATCGCGCCGGCGCGGAGGTAATCGCCGTAGGAGAACCCGCCGGGGAGGACGACCCCGTCGGGGTCGGCGGGGAGGCCGTCGTCGTACCAGACGCGCTCGGCGTCGACGCCGAGGTGGTCGAGCGCGCGGACGGCGTCGCGGTCGCAGTTCGAGCCGCCGAACTGGACGACGGCGACCGTCACGCCGCCCACCCCGTGTGGGCGGCCGCGACGCTCGCATCGCCGGCGGCCGCGCCGGTGACGGTCGGCGTCGTCCCGGAGACGGCGACCGTCATCGCTCCGCGACCGCCACGTCGTAGTCGTGGATCGTGGGGTTCGCGAGCAGCCGCTCGGCCATCTCGCCGGCGCGGTCGGCCGCCTCGTCGGCGTCGGCGGCGTCGAGGTCGACCTCGAAGCGGTCCGCCGAGCGGAGGTCGGACAGCTCGAACCCGAGCCGTTCGAGGGCCTGCTGGGTCGTCTCGGCCTCCGGGTCGAGGACGCCCCGCTTCAGCCGGACCGTCACCGTCGCCGTGTACGCGGTCATACCCGATGGTGCGGAGTCGTGTGTAAAAACCGTTTTGGAACGACGTTTATACGCACATTCGTGGATATATATCGGTCGTTCGTGCGGGAGGCAGGGACGGCACCGAGCGAAAGGGGCAAACCCCTCCGGCTGTTGGAGGAGGTGTATGCAGCCGCTCGAACCCGCGGAGGTGATCGTCGCATGACCCGCGAACTGACCGAAATCACGGTCGTCGGAGGAGACAAGACCGGACTCATCGCGCGGGTCACCTCCCTGCTGTTCGAGCGCGGAATCAACATCGAGGACCTCGATCAGGCGGTCCGCGAGGGCGTCTTCCGGATGACGACCCGCGTCGACACCTCGGAGATGGAGACCTCGCGCGGCGAGCTCCGCCGGGCGCTCGCCGAGCTCGGCCGCGAGCTCGACGTCGACATCCAGGTCCGGTTCCCGAGCGACCGCGACGCGCGGCGGGTGGCGCTGCTCGTCACCAAGGAGACCCACGCGCCCGAGGCGCTGTTGGAGGCGGAGGCGCGCGGCGAGCTGGCCGAGGACAGCGAGGCCGAGATCCCGGTCGTCATCGGCAACCGCGGCGACCTCCGGTCGCTCGCGGAGCGCTACGACAAGCCGTTCTACGACGTGGGCGACGGCAACGGCAACACCGATGAGGAGCGCCTGCTCGACCTGCTGGCCGAGTACGACGTGGACCTCATCGCCCTGGCGCGGTACATGCGCATCCTCTCGCCCGAGGTCGTCTTCCGGTACGAGGGGCGGATCGTCAACGTCCACCCCTCGCTGCTGCCGGCGTTCCCCGGCGCGGAGGCGTACCGGCAGGCCAAGGACGCCGGCGTCCGGGTCGCGGGCGTCACCGCCCACTACGTCACGACCGACCTCGACCAGGGGCCGGTCATCGCCCAGCGCGCCTTCGACGTGCCCCCGGGCGCCGACGTCGACGAGATCAAGCGCCGCGGGCAGCCCCTCGAGGCCGAGGTCCTGCTCGACGCGGTCCGGCTCCACCTCGCGGACGCCATCGCGGTCCACCGCGGGACAGTCCACGTGCGCGAGGACGTGGACGTCGACGCGCAGCTCGGCCTCTCGGAGGCCGCCGTGGACGCGAACCCGGACGAGCCCGTCGACGGCGAGCCGCTCGGCCGCACCCGCCCGTCGCCGTCGGACGACTGACGGAGCGGGAGAGGGCCGCAGGCGCCGGTCGCACCCGGACTGCGGCGGCTACTTTTAACCGCCCGCGAGCGCAACAATGGACGATGACCGGCCGTCGCGCGCGGACGAGGTTCCTCGCGGACACCGCCGCGGTCGTCCGCAGCGACGAGCGGCTGATCCTGCTGTTCCTGCTGCTCCTCTCGCTCGCCGCGCTGGCGGTGTTCCTCCACTACACGACCCTGGTGCTCGAGGGGCTCCCGGACCCGGTTCCGGGGGAGCCGTTCGGGCCGTGAACCGGGACCGCCGGGGCGCTCACTCCAACCGCACCAGCAGGTCGCGGTTCGCGGCCTCGTAGCGCAGGCGCTCGTCGTCGAGCGCCCGGCGGCGTCTGGCCGCCCAGTCGCTCGCGTCGTAGCCGGTCTCGCCGACGGCCGCCTCCACCGTGTCGAGCAGGTGCGCGAGTACGGTCCGCTCGCCCGACTCGTAGGGGGGTTCGATCTCCCACGGGGAGGGCCCCTCGGCGATCGCGGTCGCCTGCCGGGCCAGCGCCGCCGCCCCGTCGGGGCCGCCGGGGCGGAACTCCCGCATGTGGCGGTGATAGCGGTCGAGGACGGCCTCGTCGTCCGGGTCCGGGGGCGCGAACCGCGTCTCGCCGTCGTATGTGATCGGCGCGTACGCGACGGGGGCGACCTCGGCGAGGGCGTCGACCGCGGGGGCGGCGTCGACCACGTCGAAGAACGCGCAGCCGACGACCGCGTCGAACCGCTCGCCGGCGGCCGCCGCCTCGCTCGCGACGTCGAAGGCGTCCGCGACGCGGAACTCGACGGCGACGTCGCCGACCGCGCCGCCGATCCGCGCTTCGCCCGCCGACAGGGCGTCCTCGCGGGCGTCGACCGCGACCCACCGGCCGGCGTCGATCACGCCCCAGTCGACGAGGCGCTCGACCATCGTCGCCGTGCCCGCGCCGACTTCGAGCACCTCGGGCTCGGGCGGGAGCTCGGCGGCGAAGCGGTCGAGGACCGTCCGGTTCAGCGAGCGGTCGTCGAGGGCGCGCTTCGCGTCGAGGTACGTCGCGTGGTCGGTCACGCCGCGTCACCTCCCCGATCCGGGCCCCCCGTCCGCCGTCCGGCCTCGGCCTCCAGGAAGTCGACGACGCGGTCGAGCGTCTCCGGCCACCCCGGCCGCGCCTCGTAGTCGCGGCGGGCGGCGGTCCCCATGGCCGCCAGCCGGTCGCGGTCGTCGAGGTCGCGGAGGGCCGCGGCCACGGCGCGCGGGTCGCCGGGGGGCACGAGGACGCCCGACTCGCCGTCCCGGACGAACTCGCTCGCGCCGCCCGCGGTCGTCGCCAGCGGCACGCAGCCGAATCCCATCGCCTCCAGGTACACCATGCCGAACGGCTCGTACCGCGACGGGACCGCCAGGACGTGGCTCTCGCGGAGCCGCGCCGCGACCGCCTCGTCGTCGAGGCGGCCGGCGAAGCCGACGCGGTCGCCGATCCCGGCCGCGGCGACCGACTCCGCGACGGCCTCGGCGTGGTCCGGCGCGACCGTCCGGTCCCCGACGACCGTCAGCCGCCAGTCCACGTCGCGACCGTCCAGCCTGGCGAGGCCGTCGACGAGCGCGTCGAGCCCCTTCCGCGGGACGACGTTCCCGAGGAAGGTCACCTCCAGCGGACCGGACCGGGCGCGCTCGCGGATCTCGGACGCGGAGGTCACGGGCTCGAACCGGTCGCCGGCCGGCGGGGCGACCGCGCTCCTGGCCGGGCCGCCGAGCACGGCCGCGTTCCGACGGGTCGTCTCGGCGTTGTACACCGCGGCGTCGACGCCGCGGAGGAACCGGCGCTCGACGGCCGCCACTCCGCGGCGACCGAGCGCCGAGCGCGCGCGGTCGAGGGGCCCCCGTCCGCCGTCCGGCGTCCCCTGCGCCGCCCGCGCACGCCACGCGATCATGTGGACGAGCGCGACGGTCGGCGCGTCGAGTCGGCGGTTGGCGCACAGCACGGAGGGGTGCGCCAGCCCGTCCTCGACGACCACGTCGAACTCGGCGAGGCGGTCTGCGAGCCGGCCCGCACGGAGGTTCGGCGCGAGGCGTTCCCGGTAGGACCCCCGAGGCAGCGAGACGACCTCGACGCCGTGGCCGCGCTCGCGGAGCCGGTCGCGGAGCCGCCGGTCGTAGTAGAAGCCGCCGGACTCGGACTCGATGTCGCCGGCCAGCACGAGGGCGACGCGCATCGGGGCGTCACCGCAGTTCGCCGGCGTAGGAGACGCTCGCGGCGTCGTCCTCGCGGACGGTCACGGTCAGCCGGGTCGCGGCCGGGGCGTCCACCGTCGCGAGGTCGTCGAACAGCGCTCGGGCCAGCCGCTCGGCGCTGGGGTTGCCCTCCAAGTGCTCGTTGAGCGTCTCGTCCCGGTAGCGGTCGGCCGCGTCGGCCAGGGCGTCGAGCGCGAGGTCGATGTCGAGCAGGTAGCCGTACTCGCCGAGCTCCGGGCCGCGGAACGTCGCCTCCGCGGTGAAGGTGTGCGAGTGGAGCTCCGCCTCGCCGGCCGGCGGGTTCGGGACGGTGAGGTAGTGCTGTGCGACGAACGTCTCGGAGACGGTCAGTTCGTACATGGGTAGGTGAAGAGGAGTTGGAGGGTCGCTTCGCCCTCGTCGGCGAGGCGCCGGTACGCGCTCGGCGCGCGGTCGACCGGGACGCGGTCCGTGACGAGCCGTTCGGTGACGCCCAGCTCGCCGTGAAGTCGCCGGAGCTGGCGCCAGGCGGTCTCGCGGCGGCGCTCCCGGTCCCAACGACCCCGGAGTTCCGGCGCGATGGTCGTGACCTGGCTGCTCCGGACGGTGACCCGCCCGCGGTGGAAGTGGTCGCCGAAGCCGAGGTCGGCGCGCTTGGTGCCGTACCACGACCCCACGAGGACGCGGCCGTCGAACCGCGTCGTCTCGACGGCCGTCTCCAGCGTCTCGGGCTGCCCCGAGACCTCGACCGCGAGGTCGACGCCCCCGGTGCGGTCGCGGACGGCGTCGACGACGCCGGCGCGCCCGTCGTATCGGGTCGGGTCGACGACGGCGTCGGCGCCGAACTCGGCCGCGAGCCCGCGCCGCCGGTCCTTCGGTTCGACCGCGACCACGGTCTCCGCGCCGCTCCGTGCCAGGAGGGCGGTCGTGAGCAGCCCCACGACGCCCTGCCCGAACACCGCGACGCGCTCGCCGAGCCGGGGGGCCGCGTCGAGCGTCAGCGTCACCGCCGTCTCCGCGTTCGCGAACAGCGTCGCGGTCTCCGGGTCGATCCCGTCCGGGACCGGGATGAGCGCGTCCGGGGAGACGGCGAACCGGCTCTCGTGGGGGTTGAACGCGAAGACGGTGCGGTCGCGCCACGACGGGTCGACCGCCTCGCCGACCGCGGTCACCCGCCCGACGACCGCGTAGCCGTAGCGGAGCGGGTACGAGAGGTCGCCGTCGAGCGAGGAGAGCTCCTCGTCCGCGACGGTCTCGGGGTCGAGATCCCCGCGGTACGCGAGCAGCTCGGACCCCGCGCTCACCGCCGAGACGGACGCGGAGACGACCACCTCGTCGGGGGCCGGGGCGGGGTCGTCGACCGTGACGACCTCGACGCGCTCGGGGGCGGTGAACTCCACCGCGCGGTGGACGGCGCCGTCGCTCACGCGGACTCACCCGTCCGCGGCCGACGGCCGAGAGGAGTCGACATTACCGATCGCATGTGCCGATCAAATATAAAGCCCCGCCGGCGACGACCGCCCGACCGAGCGGAGTCGCCCGTCGCGGTCGCGCCCGCCGGGGAGTAAACATAAGCCGGCGGAGGCCGTGCGTGGCGTATTCATGGCACACTCCGACGCGGGCGCCGACGTCGAATCGCTGACCACGCTCCACTGGGTCGGGATCATCGCCGCGACCGTGTCCGGGATCGTCCACGCCGTCCTCGGGGTTCTGGTCGGGGGCGCGCTGGGGATCTCCTTTTTCGTCGCGACCCTCGGCTTCGGCGCGGGCGTGGCGGCGATAGTCGCCGGGTACCGGCGCCGGCTGATGTACGCCGTCGGGATCCCGTTCACCGGCGGTCAGATCGTCCTCTGGTACGTGATCAACTTCGTCACCGGGACGTACTCGTTCCCGGCCGACGTCGGGGTGTACGGCGCCGTCGACAAGGTCGCGCAGGTCGCGTTGATCGCCGTCCTGGCGGTCCTGCTCTCGAGAGAGTCGTAGCGCGCGACCGCGGCTCGCCGTCCACTCCTCGACGCCGCGAACCGGTCCCGCCCCCGCCCGGTTCGGACCGTTCGCTCACCGCCTCACTCGCCGCCTCGCCCGGCCGCGGTCGGCGGGTCGTCGCGGCCGAGTCGCCCCGTCGCGGCCGCCCAGTCTCTGGCGAAGCTCGCCAGGAGCGCCGCCAGCGCGACCGCCGCGAACGCGGTCAGGAGGGCCCTCCCGCCCCCGCGGCCGACGTTCGGGAGGAGCGCGAGCGCGAGCACGGCGAACTGCGCGGTGCCCACGAACGGCCGAACCCGGCTGGGCGGCAGCTCGTACACCGGTGCCCCGCGTCGCCGGCGCCGCCACAGCGACCCGGCGTAGGCGTACCAGACGCCGCCGGCGAGGAGGTACCACGCGGGGAGCGCGCCGAGCGCGACGGCGACCGCGGCGCCGACGAGCACGGCCAACGCGTCGGTGGCCCCGTCGAGGCGCGCGCCGAGGGCCGTCTCGCGGGTGCGGCGGGCGACAGCGCCGTCGACCGCGTCGAGGCCCACCGCGCCGACGAAGAGGGCGGCGGGGAGCCACGGACTCGGCGCCGGCGCGACCGCCGCGCCCGCGAGGACGACGGCGAGCCAGCCGCGGAACAGCGTGATCGCGTTCGCCGGGCCGAGCCGCGGGTCCGGTGCCTCACCGTCGGGCGCGCGGTTCGCCGCGAGGTTGCCGCGCGCGTACGCGGCGAGGTACGCGCCGGGAACGACCGCGGCGAGGACCCAAGCCGTGCCGAGCGGGCGCCACAGCGCGGCCAGCCCGAGCGCGCCGAGCGCCACGGCCCCGGCGAACCGTCGGCGGAGCCTGGCGGGCGGGACGGCGGGGGGATCGGGGACCGTCATCTCAGTCCGGTTTCCCGTCCGCGGGCGGTCCGGCGTCGGGGTCGCCTCCGCCTTCTCCCTCGGCCGCGGCGCTCCGCGGGGTCTCGCCGATCTCCTCCATCACGCGGGCGTGGAACTCGCGGAGGACCGCGGACTCGTCGTCGGCGATGACGGTGTCGGAGTCGACCAGCGTCGCGAGCCCGAACGCGAGCGGGCTGGGCGAGTCGACGACGCGGTGTTCGACCGCGAGGTCGCCGGCGGCGATCCGGTCGACCGCCTCGCGGATGCCGTCGACGTCGAGCCGGTCCTCCAGCAGCTCCCGGTACGTCTCCTCTAAGACGGCGAACTCCTCTAAGTCGGCCGCGAACGACAGCAGCATCTCGGCGGAGACCTGCTGTTCCGCGGCCGACTTCTCGTACCCCTTGTACCGCTTCAGGATCAGGAGCGCGCGCCCGGCGTTGATCCGGAAGTAGCGCTGGAGCAGGTCCGTCCCCTGAACCGCCTCGCGCAGGTCCTCGCGGACCGTCTCCGGGTCGAGGTCGGCCAGTATCCCCGCCACGTCGACCTTCCGGTTCAGCGGGAGCGCGAGCGAGAAGCCGCGGTCGGCGACCGCCACCGCGACGTTGGCGTCGGTGCGGTTCGCGACCGCGGCCGCGACGAGCCGCGAGAGCCCGTCGTTGAACCGGCGGCCGTAGGTCGAGTGGACGTAGAAGCGCCGCTTGTACTCGCTCCGGTCGAGCTCCTCCTCGACGACGAGGCGGTCGGGCGTCGAGACCGAGTCCGCGCCCGCGTACCGTACCTGCTCGTCGTACATGCGGGCGAGCGCGCGGACCGCGTTCCCGTCGAGGGGGAACTGTCGGAGCCACGCCCGGACCGCCGCCGGGCCGGCGTTCGCGCCGTCCCCCGTCAGGCGGTCGAGGAGTTCGGCCTGGAAGTCGAGGACCTCGCGGGCGAGGTCCGCCGAGAGGGGCAGTCGCTCGGCGAACCACGACGGCACGGTCGGGCGCTCGCTCGTGCGGTCGACGTACACCTTCGAGCCGCGGCGGTAGCGGAACGCGAACCACTCGCCGCCCAAGGCGAACACGTCGCCCGACTCCAGCGTGTCGAGGTACGACTCGTCGAGGGTGCCGACCCACTCGTCGTCGCGCGTGAACACGTCGCAGGTGAACGAGTCGGGGATCGTTCCCACGTTCGTCATGTAGATGACCCGCGCGAGCCGCCCGCGCTTCCCGACGAGCGTCTCGCCGACCGGGTACGCGGGGTGGTGGTGTTCGCCGTCGGGCGGGTCGTTGGCGTCGCGCCACACCTTCGGGTAGACGTTCTTCTCCTCCAGTCCGTCGTAGTCGCCCGTGAGGTACCGGAACAGCCGCTCGTACGCGGCGTCGTCGAAGCCGCGGTACGGGTGCGCCCGGCGCAGTACCTCGCGGACCTCGCGGTCGGGGCGGATCCGGTTTATGGCCATCCCGTAGACGTGCTGTGCCGCCACGTCGTACGCGCCCTCGGGCGGGAACACGCGGTCGACGAACCCGTCCTCGGCGCGCGCGAGCAGCGCGGCGCACTCGATCAGCTCGTCGCGGTCCAGGGCGAACACCCGGCCCTCGACGGTCTCGCCCGGGCTGTGGCCCGCGCGGCCGACGCGCTGGAGCAGCGCGGCGACGGACTTCGGCGAGCCCACCTGGACGACGAGATCGAGGTGCGGCATGTCGATCCCCAACTCCAGGCTCGTCGAGGTCGTGACCACGTCCAGCTCGCCCGACTTCAGCCCCTCCTCGACGCGGGTGCGCTGCGCCTCGCCGAGGCTCCCGTGGTGGCAGCCGGAGTCCGACCCGTCGTAGTCGAACCGCCCCCGGAGCTCCTGGAGGGTGCGCTCGGCGCCCGAGCGGGAGTTCGTGAACACCAGCGTGTTCTCGTGGGACTCGATCAGGTCGTGAAGCGACTCGTAGAAGCGGTCGGTCACCGCCGACCGCGCCGTGTGGATCAGGTCGGCGGCCGGCGTCCGGAGTTCGAGGTCGAACTCGCGGGCGAACCGGGCGTCGACCACCTCGCAGGGCCGCGTCTCGAACCCGTCGGCGTCGCCGACCTCGCCGGCGACGCGCTCGCGCCCGACGAGGAACGAGGCGATCCCGTCGAGCGGTTCGACGGTCGCCGAGCAGCCGATCCGCGCGATCCCGGCGTCTCCTCCCCGGTCTCCGTTCCGCGTCAACTCGGTCAGCCGCTCTAGGGACACCGCGAGGTGCGTGCCGCGCTTGTTCGCGGCCAGCGAGTGGATCTCGTCGACGATCACGTACTCGACGGTGCGGAGCTTCTCCTTGAACTTCGGCGAGTTGAGCAGGATCGCCAGCGTCTCCGGCGTGGTGTTGAGGACGTGGGGCGTCTCGGAGAGCATCGCCTGCCGGTCCGCCTTCGAGGTGTCGCCGTGGCGGATCGCCTGCCTGACGCCCGGATCGTACGCCTCGGCGTCCCCCGCCCCGTCGTCCCTCTCGGCCGCGGCGACCGCCTCCCCGATCCCCTCCAAGGGAGTCTCCAGGTTGCGCTCGATGTCGTTCGCGAGCGACTTCAGCGGCGAGACGTACAGGCAGTAGACGGCGTTGTCGAGGTCGTCGGCGCGGTCGCGCGCGAAGAGGTCGTCGAGCACCGCGAGGAACGAGGCCAGCGTCTTCCCGCTGCCCGTCGGCGCCGCGACGAGGCAGTTCTCCCCGTCGTCGACGCGAGGGATCGCCTCGCGCTGCGGCGGCGTGAAGAACCCGCCGTTCTCGCCGACGTACGCGCCGAACCGCTCGACCCACCAGCGCCGGACCGGCGGCGAGAGCCGCGCGAGCACGTCGGCGTCGGCGATCGGGACCGCGTCCGGGTCGAAGTCGGGGTCCGCGATCGCACCGCGCTCGACCGCGTCGCGGAGGAGGGCGCGCGCGGCCGCCTCGTCGCCGCGGTCCGTGGTCTCGCTCACGGCGATCACGAGGGCTCGGGGAGGGAAATCGGTTGCGTCGGGGCCGCGGAAATTCGCGGAACCGACCCCACATACGTCGGGGTCGCGGAAATTCGCGGAACCGACCCGTTTATCCGACCGCCTTCCGTGGCGCCACACGCATGAGCGGCACCTCGCCGGAGCCCGACCGACGGATCGACCGGAACCTGTTCGTCACCGTCTCCGGCCCGCCGGGCTGCGGGGCCACGACCCTCGTCGAGGGCATCGCCGAGTCGCTCGACTGCGGCTACGTCTCCGGGGGCGAACTGTTCCGCGAGGTCGCCGCCGAACGGGAGATGAGCCTCTCCCAGCTCATCGCCGAGACCGGCGAGTCCGAGGAGATCGACCGCGCGCTCGACCGCCGGCTCCGCCGGATCGCCGAGAAGTGGGGGACCGCGAACAAGGCGTTCGTGCTGGAGTCGCGGCTCGCGGGCTGGATCGCCGGCAACCGCGCCGACATCCGGATCTGGCTCGACGCGCCCGACAAGGTCCGCGCGGACCGCACGGCCGATCGCGAGGAGATGACCTCCGAGATGCAGGTGCGCGAGGTCATCGAGGAGCAGCGCTACAAGTCCTACTACGACATCGACCTGAACGACCGGTCCATCTACGACCTGGTCATCAACACGGGGCGATGGGACGCCGAGGCCACGCTAGACTTAGCGCTCACCGGGATCGAACGCTACGACGTCGACGCCGACGAGGGCGCGTTCGACACGCCCGACTTCGAGATCTGATCGGCCGTCCCCGGCGGCGTCGTCCCGCCTACAGGCCTTCGACGCGGCGGAGCGCGCGCCGGATATCGCCGGGCGTCGCGTACGGCCCGCCGCTCACCCGGTGGTCCGGGAGGAACACGGGGACGGGGTTGTCGTTCAGCGCGCCCCTCACGGTCGCCACGTCGTCGGCGTCGTCGGGGTCGAACCCGGCGAGCCGGGCGAGGCGGCTCACCGAAACCTCCTCACCGTACGGGACGTTGCGGAGCGCCTCCAGCGCCTCGCGCTGGTCGGTCGGGACCGTGAGACCGAGCGCCACCTCGGTGAACTCGTCGCGCTCGCCGCCGAGGTACGCGCCGATCCGGTCGAGGAGGTCGTGGTCGCCGTCGGCGTCTCCCGGCGGTTCGGCGGGGAACGACACCGAGATGACGCGACCGCCGGCGAACCCGACCTGAACGGTCCGGCCGATCTGGTCGAACTCCCGGGCGAAGACGCCCGAGGTGCCCGCCATGCTCATACCCTTCACTGGTCGGGTCGATTACTTAAAACATCCCCCGTCTAACCGAGTCGCACCCTCGCCCGGAGGCTAATCGGGTCGGCCGGGCCCCCGCAAGCCTTATGAACAGATACGTACATTAGTGTATAGTAATGGACGATCCAGACGAGCTGGCGCCGGCGGTCAGGTCGATCCTGTCCGCCGCACGGGAGCGCGCGGACGCGGCGGCGAGGGCGGGCGACACCGCCTCGGTCTCGCCCCGCGACCTCGCGGCCGCGTTCGAGCGGGCCGAGGCCGACGGGCGCGTCCCGGTGATCGCCGAGGTGAAGCCGACGAGCCCGACGACCGAGGGCAGCCGCGAGGACGACCCCGTCGCGCTCGCCGAGGGGATGGTCGCCGGCGGGGCGGCCGCGCTGAGCGTGCTCACCGAGCCGGAGCACTTCGGCGGGAGCGTCGACACGCTCCGGCGGGTCCGCGAGGCCGTCGACGTGCCGGTGCTGCGCAAGGACTTCGTCGTCGAGGAGGCGCAGCTTGACGCCGTCGAGAGCGACGTGGTCCTCCTGATCGCCCGGTTCGTCGGCGACGACCTCCCCGACCTGCTCGCCGCCGCCCGCGACCGCGGCTTCCAGGTGCTCGTCGAGGTCCACGACCGCGACGAGCTGGAGCGCGCGCTCGACGCGGGCGCGACGACGGTCGGCGTGAACAACCGCGACCTCGCCGAGCTGGTCGTCGACCTCGGAACCTTCGAGTCCGTGGCGCCCCACGTCCCGGACGAGGTGACGCTGATCGCCGAGAGCGGGATCGAGGGCCCGACCGACGCGCGCCGGATGCGGGCGGCGGGCGCCGACGCCCTGCTCGTCGGCAGCGCGATCATGGACGGCGACGTGGAAGCGAACACGCGCGAACTGACGCGGGCGGCGGCGGACGAGGACGCGGACCCGACACCCCGCGACGCGACCGACACCACGGAGACACCCACATGAGCGAAACCGAATCATCGACGAGCGAGGTTGGAGAGCTTTCGCGACGCCCCGGCCGCGAGCGCGGCCGCGACGACGGGAAGTTCGGCCGCTACGGCGGTCAGTACGTCCCGGAGGCGTTGATGCCGGCGATAGAGGAGCTGGCCGACGCCTACGAGCGCTACGTGCTGAACAACGAGGACGGGTTCATGGACGAGTTCCGCGAGCGCCTCGCGGACTTCGGCGGGCGCCCGACCCCGCTCCAGCGGGCCGGCCGGCTCTCGGAGCGCTACGACACCGAGGTGTACCTCAAGCGCGAGGACCTGCTCCACGGCGGCGCCCACAAGCTGAACAACGCGCTCGGGCAGGTGCTGCTCGCGAAGTACATGGGCAAAGAGCGCATCATCGCGGAGACCGGCGCCGGCCAGCACGGCACCGCGACCGCGATGGCGGCGGCGCACCTCGACATGCCCTGTACGATCTACATGGGCGAGCGCGACATCAACCGCCAGCGTCCCAACGTGTTCCGGATGAAGCTCAACGGCTCGGAGGTCAAGCCCGTCACCACCGGGCGCGGCACGCTGAAGGAGGCCATCTCCGAGACGATGCGCGACTGGGCGGCGACCGTCGAGGACACCCACTACGTGATCGGCTCCATCGTCGGCCCGCATCCCTTCCCGGTGATGGTCCGCGACTTCCAGGCGGTCATCTCCGAGGAGGCCCGCCGGCAGACGATCGAGAAGACCGGCGGGCTCCCCACCGACGTGGTCGCCTGCGCGGGCGGCGGCTCGAACACGATGGGGACGTTCGCCGACTTCGTCGACGACGAGTCGGTCGCGCTCCACGCCGTGGAGGCCGGCGGCTCCACGCTCGAAGTCGACGAGGAGGCGGGCGTCGCGCCCAACTCCGCGTCGCTGTACGCCGGCGAGGAGGGCGTCCTCCACGGTGCGCGGACGAAACTGCTTCAGGACTCCGACGGGCAGATCATGGAGAGCCACTCCGTCTCCTCCGGGCTCGACTACGCCGGCGTCGGGCCGGAGCTCGCGTACCTCGTCGACCAGGGCCGCGTCGACCCGGTCGCCGTTGACGACGACGCCGCCTTGGAGGGGTTCCACCGGCTCTCGAACACCGAGGGAATCATCCCCGCCTTGGAGACCGCCCACGCGTTCGGCTACCTGGAGGAGCACCACGAGGAACTGGGCGAGCGCGTCGTCGTCAACGTCTCCGGCCGCGGCGACAAGGACCTCGACGCCGCCATCGAGGAGACCGACCAGCGCGACGTGCCCAACGCGCCGGACATGTCGATGTTCACGGGGGGAATCTGAATGGCGGAGACGGGCAACTCCGAGGCCATCGCCGCGGCGTTCGCGGACGGTCCCGCCTACGTCCCGTACCTCGTCGTCGGCGACCCCGACTACGAGTCGTCGAAGGCGTACGTCGAGGCGCTCGACCGGGGCGGCGCCGACGTGATCGAGCTCGGCCTCCCCTTCTCCGAGCCGATCGCCGAGGGGTCGACGATCCAGGAGGCGCTCGTCCGCGCGCTCGACGCGGGGATGACGCCCGAGCGCTTCTTCGCGTTCGCGGAGGATCTCGACGTCGACGCCGCCCCGGTGTGTATGACGTACTACAACCTCATCTACCAGTACGGCGACGAGACCGGCCCTCGGCCGTTCGTCGAGCGGGCGGCGGCCGCGGGGATCGAGGGGCTCGTCGTCCCGGACCTCCCGGCCGAGGAGGCGGACCCGCTGCGCGAGGCGTGCGACGAGTTCGGGCTCGACCTCGTCTTCATCGTCGCGCCGACGACGCGCGGCGACCGGCTGGACCGCATGATGGAGAACGTCTCCGGCTACGTCTACGTCCAGGCGCGGCTGGGGACGACCGGCGCCCGCGACGACGTCTCCGACCAGACGACCGAGAGCCTCGACCGGCTCCGCGAGTACGACGTGCCGAAGGCGGTCGGGTTCGGCATCTCGACGGGCGAGCACGCGGAGCGCATCGTCGCGGGCGGCGCCGACGGGATCATCGTCGGCTCGGCGCTCGTCGACGTGGTCGCCGAGGGCGTCGCCGAGGACCTGTCGACCGACGAGGTCGCCGACCGGCTGGAGGCGCTCTCCCGCGAGCTGACCGAGGGCGCCGAGCGCGGGTACCGCTCGCGGACGACGGCGGCCGAGTCCGCCTGACCAGAACCGGACCAATACCTCCCCGAACGAAACCGACTTACCTCCGATTGCCACACTCTCACACAACATTCGCCTCACAATGACAGCAGGACTCTCGGCACGACTCGACCGCATCTCCACGAACGACCGATACCTCATCGTCCCGATGGACCACGGGATCACGATGGGCGCCGTCCAGGGGCTCGTCGACATCGAGTCGACGATCGACGGCGTCACGAGCGGCGGCGCGGACGCCGTCCTCACGCAGCGGGGCATCGCGCCCCGCGTCCACGAAAACAAGAACGACGCCGGCTACATCGTCCACCTTAACGGGTCGACGACGATCGGGCCGGACGAGAGCGACAAGCGCGTCACCGGCACCGCGGAGGACGCGGTCCGCGCGGGCGCCGACGCCGTCTCCTTTCACATCAACGTCGGCTCCGACCACGAGCCGGACCAGATCGAGGAGCTCGCGGAGCTGACCGCCGACGCCGAGCGGCTCGGGCTCCCCGTCCTCGCGATGGCGTACGCGCGCGGTCCCGGCGTCGACGAGAGCGATCCGGAGGCGCTCGGCCACGCCGTCCGGCTCGCCGAGGAACTGGGCGCCGACGTGGTGAAGACCGGCTACTCCGGCGACGGCGACTCCTTCGAGCGCGTCACGGAGTCGACCCGCCTCCCGGTGGTCATCGCCGGCGGCTCGAAGGGGACCGACCGCGAGACCGTCGAGATGGTCCGCGGCGCGATGGACGGCGAGGCGGCGGGCGTCTCGATGGGGCGGTCGATATTCCAGCACGACGACCCCGAGGGGATCGCCCGCGCGGTCTCCGCGGTGGTCCACGACGACGCGGGCGTCGAGGAGGCGCTGCGGGCGGGCGGGTTCGTCGAGGCCTGAGGTCAGCCCCCGCGGTCGCGGGGCCGCGGTCGGGCGCACGCGACTGCTCATTTCGCAGTTTTCAAGCCGGCGCGCCGTGAGGTGTCGGTAATGACACGCACGGTCTGGGTCAAAGCCGACGGCGCGGTCGGCGACTGGGAGGCGCGCAAGCGACGGGTCACGGCCGCCATCGAGGCCGGGGCGGACTGGGTCCTCGTCGACGAGGGCGACGTCGGGCGCGTCCGGGAGCTGGGCGACGTGAACGTCGCGGCGTTCCGGTCGGACGCCGACGTGATCGACGACGCCGAGAGCGACGCGGAAGCGGACGCGTACTTCGTCGGGAAGGGCGGCGAGGGCGACGGGACGATCGACATGCCCGACGACCTCTCCGGGTCGGCCGACCTGACCACGCTGCGCCGCCGCGACGATCGCGCGCAGGGGGCGTACGTCCGCGTCCTCGGCACGGAGTACGAGGCGTTCGCCGAGGCCGCGGCCGACGACGCCGACTACACCGTGGTCGTCGGCGAGGACTGGTCGATCATCCCCTTGGAGAACCTCATCGCCCGCGTCGGCGAGGAGACCCACCTCGTCGCGGGCGCGACGACCGCCGCGGAGGCCCGGACCGCCTTCGAGACCCTGGAGATCGGCGCCGACGGCGTCCTCCTCGATTCCGACTCCCCCGACGAGATCCGCGGCGCGGTCGAGGCCCGCGACGCGGCCGACCGCGAGACGCTCGACCTCCGACACGCCGAGGTGACAGAGATCGAACAGACCGGGATGGCGGACCGTGTCTGTATCGACACCGGGTCGCTGATGGACGACAGCGAGGGGATGTTGGTCGGCTCGATGTCGCGGGGGCTGTTCTTCGTCCACGCGGAGACCGCGGAGTCGCCGTACGTCGAGTCGCGCCCGTTCCGCGTGAACGCCGGCGCCGTCCACGCGTACGTCCGCGACCCCGAGGGCGGCACCAACTACCTCGCGGAACTGTCGAGCGGCGACGAGGTCCAGGTCGTCGACACCGACGGGCACACCCGCGAGGCGGTGGTCGGTCGGGTGAAGATCGAGAAGCGCCCGATGTTCCGGATCCAGGCGGAGATCGAGACCGACGACGGTACCGATCGTATCGAGACGCTCATCCAGAACGCCGAGACCGTGAAGATAGCCACGAGCGAGGGCCGGAAGGCGGTCACCGAGGTCGAGCCCGGCGACGAGGCGCTCGTCTTCTACGAGGACGTGGCGCGCCACTTCGGCGAGGCCGTCGAGGAGAGCATCATCGAGAAGTAGCCGTCGAGTCCCGGGGCCGGAATCGCATCGACCACAAATCATTTTCCGTCGGCATGTTATCCTACCTCATGGCAGTTGCTAACGAGGGGAACCGTCGCGTCGCCGAACAGGGGTGCATCGATCGGGTTCAACACCTCGCGGACGCCGCGAACCCGGCGTTCGCGGCCGGGAGCCTCCTCGTGCCGCTGGCCTTCTTCGCCGCGAGCCTCGCGCTGGGAAGCACCGAACTGCTCTTCTACACGCACGTCGCGGCCGGCGCGGTGTGGTTCGGGTTCGCGCTGATCTTCCCCGCGGTCATCGGCCCGACGCTCGGCGGCCTCGACGAGGCGGCCGCGGCCGCGGTGAACAGGACGCTGATCCCGAAGGCGGTGTTCTTCCTCGTCGGCTTCTCGCTGACGACGGTGCTGTCGGGGACGGTCCTGTTGACGCCCGACATCGGGCTCGGGTACGGCTTCGGCGGGACGTGGTCGGGGCTCGCGCTCGGCCTGGGCTGGGGGCTGTTCGCGTTCGGGCTGGCGGTTCCCCACCGGCTCCACCTCAGCGCGTACTACGAGACGGTCTCGCCCGACCCGGACGCCGACCGACTGGAATCGATCGAGAAGAAGAACCTCGTCGTCGGGCTGTTCGAGGGCGCGATGATGCTCGCGCTGATCGTCCTGATGACCGGCTTCCGACTCGGATAGCGGGAGCGCCGCGCGGCAGACGCGCCCGCAGTCGGGCGCGCTGAGACGCGGCCGAACCGTTATCTCGTCGTGAGGCGTCGCTCCGAGCATGGCCTCGACACCCAGTTCGTCCCTCCGCGCTCGGTTCGGCGTCGCGCTCCTGGCCGGCCTCCCCGGCGTCGCCGCGCTCGTGTGGTACGTCTACCGCACGACCCCGCCGGCCGCCGTCCCGCCGGGGCTGTCCCGCCCGCTCCTCGCCGTCCTCACCGGAGTCAACCCGCTCCTGCTGCTCGTCGTCGCGTGTCTGGTCGGTGCCTACGCGGCCCCGCGGGCCCGCCTGCGCTCGCACCTCCTCGACCGCGCGGGCGGCGACGCCGAGGCGCTCGGACGGGTCCGCGGCGAGGCCGGACTCGCCGCCGCGGTCGGCGTCGCCGGGAGCCTGGTCGTGATCGCGCTCGACGTCGCGCTGGCGCCGCTCGTCGCGCGCGACCTGCCGGGGTCGGCGATCGGCGCGGGGCGGCCGACGGTCTTCGACGTGCTCGCGTACGCGCCGGTCCGGTTCCTCTACGGCGGGATCACGGAGGAGCTGCTGCTCCGGTTCGGGCTCATGTCCGCGCTCGCGCTCGGCGGCTGGGTCCTCGCCGGCCGCCGCGGCGACGCGCCCGGACCGGGGGTCGCGTGGGCCGCGATCGGGGTCTCGGCGGTGCTGTTCGGCGTCGGCCACCTCCCGGCGCTGGCGCAGGCGGTGGGGCTGACGCCGGCGCTGATCGCGCGGACAGTCTTGTTGAACGCGGTCGCCGGGGTCGCGTTCGGGTGGCTCTACTGGCGGCGCAGCCTCGAGGCGGCGATGGTCGCGCACGCGGCGTTCCACGTGCCGCTCGTGGCGCTGTCGCTGGTCCAGGTGCTCCCGTAAAAACGGGGACGGACGACCTGTCTTCCGGTTCAGATCCCGTACAGCTCGCCGTACTTCTCGTCGACGTAGTCGAGGAAGGCGTCGGCCGAGAAGTCCTCGCCGGTCGCGCGCTTCACGAGCTCGTTCGTCTCGTAGCGGGAGCCGTGTCGGTGGACGTTCTCGCCGAGCCAGTCGTGGAGGTCGCCGAACTCGCCGTCGGCGATCTTGGCGTCGAGGTCGTCGATGTCCGCCTCGGCGGCCTCGAAGAGCTGGGCGGCCATCACGGAGCCGAGCGAGTAGGTGGGGAAGTAGCCGAAGTTGCCGTGGCTCCAGTGGATGTCCTGGAGGCAGCCCTCGCTGTCGGTGTCGGGGCGGATGCCGAGGTACTCCTCGTACTTGTCGTTCCAGACCTCGGGCACGTCCTCGACGTCGAGGTCGCCGCGGATCAGGTCGCGCTCGATCTCGAACCGGATCACGATGTGGAGGTGGTAGGTGAGCTCGTCGGCCTCGACGCGGATGAGGTTGTCCTCGTACACCTGGTTGAACGCCTCGTACGCGTCCCGAACGCTGGCCTCCTCGGTCTGCGGGAAGTGCTCCTGGAAGACGGGGAGGAACTCCTGCCAGAACGCCTCGCTGCGCCCGACGTGGTTCTCCCAGAGGCGCGACTGCGACTCGTGGACCGAGAGGTCGCGCGACTCGCCAAGCGGCGTGCCGAAGTGCTCCTGGGGGAGTCCGAGGTTGTACTGCGCGTGGCCGAACTCGTGGATCGTCGATCCGACCGCGCCGAGCGGGTCCTCCTCGTCGAACCGGGTCGTCACGCGGCAGTCGAACTGATTGCCGGCGGTGAACGGGTGCGAGGAGACGTCGAGGCGGCCGCGGTCGAAGTCGTAGCCGACGAGTTCGAGCGCGTCGCGCGAGAGCGCCTCCTGCTCGTCCTCCGAGAAGGTCCCCTCGAAGGTGTCGACCGCGAGCTCCACGTCGGACGCGCGGATGTCCTCGATCATCGGGACGAGCGCCTCGCGGAGCTCCGTGAGGATCGACTCCGCGCGCTCCATCGAGAGGCACGGCTCGAACTCCTCGAAGAGGACCTCGTAGGGGTCGCGGTCGGGGTCGATGTGCTCGGCGTACTCGCGTTTCAGCTCGACGTGCTTCTCCAGGTACGGCGCGAACGTCTCGAAGTCGTCCTCGGCCTTCGCCTCCTCCCAGGCTTGGAGCGCCTCGGAGCCGGTCTCGGATATCTCCTCGACCAGTTCGACCGGGACGGCGTCGGCGCGCTCGTACTCGCGGCGGACCTCGCGGACGACCGCCGCCTGCTCGTCGGTGAGGTCGGCGTCGTCGAGCTCGTCGAGCAGCTCGCCCGTCTCGTCGTCGGTGACCATGTCGTGGTGGACGGAGGAGAGCGCCGAGAGCTGCTTCGAGCGCGCTGGCGTGCCGCCCTCGGGCATCATCACCTGCTGGTCCCAACCGAGGACGCCGGAGGCGCTGCCGACCGCGTTCCACCGCTCGACGCGGTCGAGGAGGGCGTCGTAGGCGTCCGGTGCGTTCGCTGCGTCGTCTGGTGCGGCTTCCGTTGCCATGCGTCACGGATCGGGCGCGCACGTTAAGAAGGGACCGAACTCGGAACCCCTCGCTCGCCGCGCGGAGCCGCGGGAATTCACTCGTCGCCGCGGCGGGTCGCCGAGCGCGGGATATATGCCCGCCGCCGCGGTAGGGCGGGTAACGGATGTCCGACGACGACTTCATCGACCTGCGGTCCGACACCGTCACGGCGCCCTCGGAAGAGATGCGCGAGGCGGCCGCGACCGCCGAGGTCGGCGACGACGTGTACCGCGACGACCCGACGGTCAACGAGCTCGAACGGCGCGCGGCCGAGGCGGTCGGCACGGAGGCGGCGCTGTACGTCCCTTCCGGGACGATGGCGAACCAGATCGCGGTCCACGCGCACACGGAGCCGGGCCAGGAGCTCCTCCTGGAGCGCGAGTCGCACATCTACCGCTGGGAGCTGGCCGGCGCCGCCAAGCTCTCGGGCGTCCAGACGCGGACGATCGACGCCGGCGAGCGCTGCGTTCCGACCCCGGACGCGGTCCGCGAGGGGCTCGTCGACGAGGACCTCCACCGCCCCGGAACGGGGCTGCTCTCCTTAGAGAACACCCACAACTACCGCGGCGGGGTCGCCGTCCCGGTCGAGCGGATCGCCGACGCGGCCGAGGTCGCCCGCGAGGCCGACGTGCCGGTCCACCTCGACGGCGCGCGCGTGTTCAACGCCGCGGTCGCGCTCGGCGTCGACGCGAGCGAGGTCGTCGCCCCCGTCGACAGCGTCACCTTCTGCCTCTCGAAGGGGCTCGGCGCGCCGGTCGGGTCGATCCTCGCCGGCGACGAGGCGTTCGTCGAGGACGCCCGCCGCGTCCGCAAGCTGTTCGGCGGCGGGATGCGCCAGGCGGGCATGATCGCCGCGCCCGCGCTCCGCGCGCTGGAGAACGTCGACCGCCTCGCCGAGGACCACGCCAACGCGGAGCGGCTCGCGGCCGGGCTGGACGCGCTCGACGGCGTCGACGCGCCCGCGCCCGACACCAACATCGTCGTCGCGAACACGGAGGCGGCCGGGATCCCGGCCGAGTCGCTCTACGCGGCCTGTAAGGAGGCCGGCGTCGGCTGCGTCGAGTTCGACGACTACGCGACGCGGTTCACCACGCACCTCGACGTCGACGAGGCGGACGTGGACGAAGCGATCGAACGGATCGCGGCCGTCGTCGACGAGCTACGGGCGTAACGGGCCGCTGGCTCCGCCGACGCGGGTGGACGGCCCCGTTCGGAGCCCGCACGGAAACGTTCAATTCGGCGGGCGACCTACGGCGGACCATGGACGCACGAGCAGCCGCCCCGCGAACCCGAGCCGGTCGAACCGTGGTGAACGGCGCCCGCCCCTGAGGTCGTCGGCGTGGACATCAGCGGCCGCCACGAGGAGGGCGGCGAGTACCTGATGGTCGCGGCCGCGGTCCACGCGCGGATCGACTCCTCGCGGATCCGGTCGGTCGAGGGGATGGGCTTCGCCGCGGCGCGCGAGGGCCCGACGCTGGAGGCGACCGTCGCGCTCGCCGCGGAGGCGGTCGGCGACCTCCCGACGCCGCCGGAGGGACCGGTCGTGGCCGAGGGCGGCGAGTTCTACGAGGAGCCGGCGGCCCGCGTCGGGCTGAGCTTCCAGCCCGAGTTTAAATACGTCGAGAGCATAGGCGAGCGCGAGACAGTGCAGGCAGCACACCACGCCGCGTACGCCGCCCGCGACCTCCTCCGATGAGCGGGGGCGCCGGGAACGCTGACGGCGAGGCCGAGGCGCCGACCGGGAGCCGCCGCGCGGTCGTCGCCAAGCGCGTCGACTCGGGCGAGGCCGACCTCGCGGAGATATCGCAGCTCGCGGCCGCCGCGGGGTACGAGGTGGCAGGCGAGCTCACCCAGACGCGCACCGAGGACGCCGCGTTCATGTTCGGCGAGGGGAAGGTCGCGGAGCTGCGCGACCTGGTCCGCCGGACCGACGCCGAGGCGGTCATCGTCGACAACGACGTGGGGCCGTACCAGACGTTCAACATCGGCGGGGTGCTCCCCGAGGGCGTCGAGGTCGTCGACCGGTTCACGCTCATCCTGGAGATATTCGGCCAGCGCGCCAACACCCGGAAGGCACAGCTCCAGGTCGAGCTCGCGGAGCTCCGCTACGAGCTGCCGCGCGCGGAGGCGAAGGCGAGCCTCGCGAAGCGCGACGAGCGGCCCGGGTTCATGGGGCTCGGCGAGTACGACGAGAGCGTCGAGCGCGACATCAAACGGCAGATATCGGAGATCCGCGACGAGCTCGAATCGATCGCGGAGAAGGAGGAGGCGCGCCGCGAGCAGCGCCGCGACTCCGGCTTCGAGCTGGTCGCGCTCGCCGGGTACACCAACGCGGGCAAGTCGACGCTGATGCGCCGGCTCGCCGACGAGCTGGCGGTCGACGAGAACGACGACCGACACCGCGACCTCGACACCACCGCCGAGTCGCAGGACATGCTGTTCACGACGCTCGGCACCACGACCCGCCGGGCCGAGATGGAGAAGCGCGACGTGCTCCTCACCGACACGGTCGGGTTCATCTCGGACCTCCCCCACTGGCTGGTCGAGTCGTTCGAGTCGACGCTCGACTCCGTCTACCGGGCCGACCTCGTGCTGCTCGTCGTGGACGCGAGCGAGCCGGTCGCGGAGATGCGCGAGAAGCTCGTCACGAGCCACGACACCCTCTACGAGCGCAACGAGGCGCCGGTCGTCACCGTGTTCAACAAGGTCGACCGGCTGGCGCCCGGCGAGCTGGCGGAGAAGCGCGCCGCGCTCTCGGGCGTGGCGCCGGACCCGATCGCCGTCTCGGCGAAGACGGGCGCCGGCGTCGCCGAGCTGCGGGACCGCGTCGAGGACGAACTGCCGGACTGGGAGCGCGAGCGGCTCGTGCTCCCCGTCTCCGACGACGCCATGAGCCTCGTCTCGTGGGTCCACGACCACGGGTACGTCGCCGAGGAGACGTACGCGGGCGACCAGGTGACCGTCGACTTCGAGGCGAAGCCCTCGATCGTCGCCCGCGCCCGGGCGAAGGCGGCCGAGATCTCGGCGCCGCCCGAATCGGCGTAATAGGTCGCCTCGAAGGCGCGACCGGGGCCGGTCCGCGGCGAAGCAGTGGGGGTCCCCGGCTCAGAACTGCGGGCCGAGCGACCCGAGCGCGTCGCTCTCCGCGATCGTCCGCGCGAGGTCGACGGTCGCGGCCCCGAGGGTCTCCAGCCGCGCGCGGACGGCCTCGTCCGCCACCTCACTGGACTCGAAGTCGTCGTCGCTCGCGTACGCACCGCCGACGACGTGTGCGCCGAAGAAGGCGAAGACGGGTCGGAGCTCCTGATCGACCGCGAGGTAGTGGTGGTCCGTCGCGCCGGTGGCGACGAGCGCGACCGCGGCGTCCTCGAACGGCGCGACGTCGGCCTGCCACATGCCGCGCGGGACCATGTCGAGCAGGTTCTTCAGCGCCCCGGAGTAGGAGCCCCGGTAGACCGGCGTGCCGACGACGTACGCGTCGGCCGCGACGATCCGTTCGAGCGCGGCCGCGGTGTCCCCTCCGTACTCGTCGAGCCCGCGTCCGTCCGCGGTGACGAGGTCGTACTCCGCGAGGTGGAGCACCTCGGTCTCGATCCCGTCGCCCGCCGCTTCGGCCGCTTCGAGCGCGGTCTCCACCGCGCTGCGGGTCTTCGACTCGGACGAGACGCTGCCCGCGATCCCGAGGACGGTGGTCGCGTCGGTCACCGCGCCACCTGCGCGCCGGCGATCTCTTCGACCTCGTCGCCCCCGTCGATATCGTCGACGTCGAGCGGCTCGGCCTCCTCGACCCGCGGGATGATCGTCTCGCCGAACCGCTCCAGTTCCTCGTCGTAGTGGAGGAACCCGGCGAGCACGATGTCGATCCCGATCGCGTCGAGCTTCCGGATCCGCTCGACGATCTGATCGTCGGTCCCGATGAGCCCGGTCTTGAATCCGTCGTTGTACTGGACCAGGTCCTCCATGTCGGAGTCGGCCCACATCCCCTCGCCCTCGGCGGACGACTGCCCGGCCTGTTTCACCTGTTCTTTGAACGCCTCGACCGCCTCGTCGGTCGCGTTCTCGATGATTCCCTCCAGCGTCTCCTTCGCCGCGGCCTCGGTGTCGCGCTGGATGACGAAGGCGTTCGCCGCGAACCGCGGCGGTTCGGTGTCGAACTCCGCGGCGTACTCTTCGACGTCCTCGATCACGGCGCGGATCTCCTGAAGGCTCCCGCCGTTGATGAACAGCACGTCGGCGTTGCGCGCGGCCATCTTCCGGGCCGCCTGCGAGTTGCCACCCTGGAACACCTGTGGATACGGCTCCTGGACCGGCTTCGGCTCGAGCGGCGCCCCCTCGAAGCCGTCGATGTCGCGGCCGATCGTGTAGAACCGACCGTCGTAGGTGGCACGCTCCTCCGTCCACAGCGCCTTCATCGCCTCAATGAACTCCTCGGAGCGGGCGTACCGCTCGTCGTGAGCGAGCCACGACTGGCCGAACCCGGTGAACTCGCCTTTGAACCAGCCGGACACGACGTTGATCGAGAAGCGGCCGTCGCTGATGCGGTCGGCGGTCGCGATGAAGTTCGCCAGCGGGCCGGGCTCCCAGAGGCCGGGGTGGACGGCGCCGATGACGTGGAGGGTCTCGGTCTGGGCCGCCAGCGCGTTCGCGGTCGACAGCGCCTCCAACTGACGGTCGGCCCCGTAGCTCCCGAAGAAACGGGCCTGCGCGAGCGCGTACTCGAAGCCGACGTCCTCCGCCGTCCGCGCCAGGTCGAGGTTGTACTCGTACGTCCAGTCGGTGTCCATCTCCCAGTCGGAGACGACCAGTCCGCCGCTGACGTTCGGTACCCAGTAGGCAAACTCGGTGTCCATACGCCCCATCCGACCGGTCCACAGGTAAGCGACCGCGTAGTGGCGAGTCATGGCGTTGCTCCACGGAGACGGCAATCGTTGACGATCTCTCGGAGCCGTGGGCCGAACGGGACCCCGCCGCCCGCCGATCCGTCTCGGTGCCCCACCGTTCCACCCGGCGGGGGTCCGGTCGCTCCCATCCGAGAAGGGTCCGATACCCCTCGCCCGACAGGGGTTCGGTCCCCCTCAGCCGGCGGGGATTCGGACAAAGTATACATTCCTTGGATTGCGAAATACTGGCATGGACGACGTCGGAGTCGACGGGTGGCGGGCGTTCGGGGGTGCTGACGACGACGCCGTCGAGCCGCCGGCGGAATTTCGCGATCGGGCCGCGGCGAGCGACCCCTCGGTGTACGAGCGGTTCGACCGGGAGGGCCCCGAGGCGTGGCGCGAGGCGGCCGACCTCCTGACGTGGGACCGGGAGTACGACGCCGTCCTCGACGACTCCGAGCCGCCCTTCTACGAGTGGTTCACCGGCGGGAAGCTGAACGCGTCGGCGAACTGCGTCGACCGCCACCTCGACGACCGCCGGAACCAGCTCGCGATCCGCTGGTTCGGGAAGCGGGGCGAGCGGCGGTCGTACACCTACCTCGACCTCCACCGCGAGGTGAACGCCCTCGCGGCCGGCCTCCGCGACCTCGGCGTCGAGGAGGACGACGTGGTCACGCTGTACCTGCCGATGATCCCGGAGCTCCCGATCGCGATGCTGGCGTGCGCGCGGATCGGCGCGCCGCACAACGTCGTCTTCGCGGGGCTGTCCGCGGAGGCGCTCGCCACGCGGATCGACGCCGCCGACTCCGAGTACCTGGTCACCTGCGACGGCTACTACCGCCGCGAGGACGCCTTCAACCAGAAGTCGAAGGCGGACAACGCCCGGATCCGCGCCGAGAGCGAGCTGTCGGCCGCGGTCGTGGTCGACCGCCTCGGCGACGAGCTCGCCGTCTCGCTGGGCGACGACGAGCACGAGTACGACGCGCTCGTGGCCGCGCACGACGGCGAGACGGTCGAGCCCGTGGCCCGCGACGCGACCGACCTGCTGTTCGTGATGTACACCTCGGGCACGACCGGGCGACCGAAGGGGGTCGAACACGCGACGGGCGGCTACCTCGCGCACGTCGCGTGGACGACGCGGACGGTCCTGGACGTGCGGCCCGACGACACCTACTGGTGCGCGGCCGACATCGGCTGGATCACGGGCCACTCATACGGCGTGTACGGCCCCCTCGCGACCGGGACGACCACCGTGCTGTACGAGGGCTCGCCCGACTACCCGGACCGGGACCGCGTCTGGGACCTGATCGAGCGCAACGCGGTGAGCGTCTTCTACACCTCGCCGACCGCGATCCGGTCGTTCATGAAGTGGGGCGCGGAGTACCCCGAGTCCCACGACCTCTCGTCGATCCGCCTGCTCGGCACGGTCGGCGAGTCGATCACGCCGAAGGCGTGGCGCTGGTACCGCGACCACGTCGGCGGCGGCGACGCGCCGGTCGTCGACACCTGGTGGCAGACCGAGACCGGCGCCATCGCGCTCGCCACGCTGCCCGGGGTCACGCCGATGAAGCCGGGGAAGGTCGGCCCGCCGCTGCCCGGGATCGACGCCCGCGTCGTCGACGAGGACGGCGACCCGGTCGACCCCGGCGAGTCGGGCTACCTCACCATCGCCTCGCCGTGGCCCGGCATGCTGCGCGGGCTCCGCGAGGGCGACGAGCGCTACCTGCGCGAGTACTGGCTGAACGGCGAGGACGGCTGGCGCTACCGCACCGGCGACGGCGCGGCCGTCGACGAGGACGGCTACGTCACGATCCTCGGGCGCGTCGACGACGTGATCAACGTCCGTGCGCAGCGGTTCAACACGGGCGAACTCGAGGCGGCGATCGTCGACGCCGAGGGCGTGACCGAGGCGGCGGTCGTCGGCGACGACGACGGCCGGATCGTCGCGTACGTGACGACGAAGAGCGGCGTCGAGCCCGGCGAACGCCTGCGCGACGCCATCGCGGACCGGGTGGCGAGCGCCGTCGGCGACGTGGCCCGCCCCGACCGGATCGTGTTCACGCCGGAGCTCCCCAAGACGCGTTCCGGGAAGATCATGCGGCGGCTGCTGGAGGACATCGCCCGCGGCGAGGAGTTCGGCGACGTGAGCGCGCTGCGCAACCCGGAGGTCGTGGGGGAGATCGAGTCGACCGTCCGAGAGACGAGAAACTGATAGCGGTTTCTCTTTTTCAGCTGTGAAGCGTATCGTGGTTACTTGCCGGTGGGGTCCGTATCGAGGGTATGGGAACGAACGTCTTCGCGGCGGACGCGGTCCACGCCCGTCGCCGCGCGGTGGTCAAGACGCTGTGCTACCGGGCGCTGATGGTGACGATCACGGTCGCGGTCGCGTGGCTCGTCGTCGGCGACGTTGGTCAGGCGGCGAGCATCGGCCTCGTGACGAACGCCGTGAAGACGCTCACGTACTACGGCTACGAGCGCCTGTGGGACCGCGTCGCCTGGGGCGTGAGTCCCTCCGGGTGACCGGCGGACGTAGTTTCGGAATACAGCAGAGAAACGAAACTAATCGTTCCGCTGTTTGTCTTCATGCGACGGGGGTTCCGAGGATATACGGTCGAGACCGACAAGAAAGACCGACTTCCGGAACAGTTTTGTTTCGGCTGCTTGTTGAATTCCGAAACGAATGGTGGACGGCCTCGACGCGGACGCCTACGACGCGCTCGTCACCGCCGCGGAGACGTATCGCGCGGCGCTCGTCGTCAGGCTGGCGGGCGAGGCCGGGCTCCGGACCGAGGAGATCACCCGCGTCGCCCCGCGCCACCTGCGCGAGCCGGACTCGGTCGCGGGCGCGCGCCTCCTCGCGGTGCCCGCGGCGGACGGCGACGAGGGCGGGGACGCCGGGTCGACCGCGCTCGGCGGGGAACAGATCGACCGCGAGACCGTGGTACCGGCCTCGCTGGCCGCCGACCTCGACCGGTACGCGACGAGCCAGGGGCTCGCCGACGACGAGCCGTACGTCGACGTCTCGCCGCGGCGCGTCCAGATGATCGTGAGCGAGACAGCGGCGCGGGCGGCGGGCCTCACCGACGGCGCGGTCGACGAGCGGGTCACCCCGAGCGCCCTCCGGAAGACGTTCGCCCGGCGCCAGCTCGTCGACCGCGGCGTCGACCCGCGGGCCGTCCGCGACGCCGGCGGCTGGGAGTCGCTCGGCACCCTCGACCCGTACCTCGACCCGCTCGACGGGGAGGCCCTCGCGGCCGCCATCGCCGGCGACGGGCGGTCCGACGACGGGAGCGCGGAACGGGGCGGAACGACCGCGTTACCGGGGTTCGAGGCGCTCGCAGACCCGGGGGCGGCCGCCCCCGCCGCGGCCGTCGTCGAGGGGCTGGTCGACGCCGACCGCTGGGCCGAGGCGTGGGTCGTCCGCCGCGCGGTCGGCGGCGGGCGGGCGGACGTGACCGACGCGGCCGGCGTCGACCGCGAGGCGCTCGCGGACCGCGGCGTCGCCGCCGCCGGTCCGTGGCTGGACGCCGTCGCGGACGGCGCGCCGGCGACGACCGACGGTCGCCAGGAGACCGACGGACGGCCCGCGGTGGCGGTGCCGGCGGCCTCCGACGGCGCGATTCACGGCGCGCTCTGCGCCGTCGCGGCCGACGGCGACGCGGTCGACGAGTCGGAGCGCCGCGCGCTCGCCGCCCTCGGCGGCTGCCTCGGCCGCGCGATCACCGCCGAGCGGTGGCGGGAACTGCTCCACTCCGACGCGGTCACCGAGGTCGAGTTCCACACCGGCGACGACGGTGCGTTCCTCGCCCGGGCGAGCGACCGCCTCGGCTGTCGGATCGAGTTGGCGTCGACGGTCGACGTCGACGACGACGTGTCCCGCGCGTACCTCTCCGTCGAGGGGGCCCGCCCGCAGGACGTCGCGACGGTCGTCGAGGCGTCGCCGGGCGTCTCCGACTTCCGGGTGATCGAGACCCGGGAAGAGGGCTGTTCGGCGTCGGTCCGGCTCGCGGACGGGTCGCTGGTCAGGGCGCTCGTCGACCACGGCGCGACCGTGCGCGACGCATCCGCCGCCGAGGGGCGGGTCCGCGTCGTCGCCGACTTCCCCGAGGGAACGAACGTCCGCCCGGTCGCGGACGGGCTCCGCGACCGATTCGCTGACGTCAGGCTCGCGAGCAAGGAGTCGGTCGCGCGCTCGCCGCGCACGGAGTCGGCGCTGCGGGACGGGGTCGCGGACCGCTTCACCGACCGACAGTGGGCGGCGCTGTCGGCGGCGTACCACGGCGGCTACTTCGACTGGCCGCGCGGGAGCACGGCCGAGGAGGTGGCCGACGCGATGGGCGTCTCGTCGCCGACGTTCCACAACCACCTCCGGAAGGCCCAGCGGGCGCTCCTCGACGGCGTCTTCGAGGACGAGGCCGACCGGCCGACCCGGAGGGACGACGGGCGGGCGACCCCGCCCGGCGAGTGAGCGGTCGGCGCCCGGGTCGCGAGGGGGTCCGACGGTGCGAGCCCCGCGCTTCCGGGGCGGAATCCTTCACGATTTTTCGTATTTAGCGTCAGCGTTTATATGCCGATATTGGTTGGATACGACCGTACCATGACAGAGGGAGACGGCCAACTGGAAGCGAGATTAGCGGAGCAAGAGGTGTTCGAGCCGTCGGAGTCGTTCGTCGAGCAGGCGAATGTGTCCGACCCGGAGATATACGAGGAGTTCGAGGAGAACTGGCCCGAGTGCTGGGAGACGGCCGCCGACCTGCTGGAGTGGGAAACCGACTACGATCAGGTGCTCGACGACAGCAACCCCCCATTCTACGAGTGGTTCACGGGCGGCGAGCTGAACGCGTCGGCGAACTGCCTCGACCGACACCTCGACGAGCGCGGCGACGAGGCCGCCATCGAGTGGGTCGGCGAGCCAGTCGACGAGGACGACCGCACGTACACGTACGCGGAACTCCACCGCGAGGTCAACGAGTTCGCGGCCGCCCTTCGGGAGCAGGGGGTCGAGGAGGACGACGTGGTCACGATGTACATGCCGATGATCCCGGAGCTGCCGATCGCGATGCTGGCGTGTGCGCGCATCGGCGCGCCGCACAGCGTCGTGTTCGCCGGGTTCTCGGCCGACGCGCTCGCGACGCGGATGAACGCCGCGGAGTCGGAGTTCCTCGTCACCTGCGACGGTTACTACCGCCGCGGCGACCCGCTCGACCACCTCGACAAGGCGAACGAGGGGCTCGCGGGCGTCGAGCACGACACGACCACGGTCGTCGTCGACCGGCTGGGGCCGAACGGCGACGGCTTCGGCCACGACCTCGGCGACGACCAGGTCGACTACGACGACCTCGTGGCCGACCACGAGGGCGCCGAGGTCGAGCCGGTCACCCGCGACGCCGAGGACATGCTGTTCCTGATGTACACCTCGGGCACGACGGGGAAGCCGAAGGGCGTGAAACACACGACCGGCGGCTACCTCTCGTGGGTGTCGTGGACCTCGCAGTCGGTCCTCGACATCGAGCCGGATGACACGTACTTCTGCTCGGCCGACATCGGCTGGATCACCGGCCACTCGTACATCGTCTACGGACCGTTGGCGCTCGGGACGACGACGATGATGTACGAGGGCACGCCCGACCACCCGGAGCGCGACCGGCTCTGGGAGATCGTCGAGGAACACGAGGCGACCCAGCTGTACACCGCGCCCACCGCGATCCGCGCGTTCATGAAGTGGGGCGCTGAGTACCCGGACCGCCACGACCTCTCCTCGCTGCGCCTGCTCGGCACGGTCGGCGAGCCGATCAACCCGCGCGCGTGGAAGTGGTACTACCAGCACATCGGCGACGAGGAGTGCCCCGTCGTCGACACGTGGTGGCAGACCGAGACCGGCGGGATGATGGTGACGACGCTGCCCGGCGTCAAGGACATGAAGCCCGGCGCCGCGGGGCCGCCGCTGCCGGGGCTCGACGTCCAGATCCTCGACACGCTCGGCGACGAGGTGGAGCCCGGGAAGGCCGGCTACCTCACGGTACAGAAGCCGTGGCCCGGCATGCTCCGGACGCTGTACAACAACGACGAGCGCTACATCGAGGAGTACTGGGCCGAGTACTCGGACACCGACAGCGACGACCCCGACGACTGGGTGTACTTCCCGGAGGACGGGGCGAAGATCGACGACGACGGCTACATCACCGTCCTCGGCCGCGTCGACGACGTGCTCAACGTCTCCGGCCACCGGCTGGGGACGATGGAGATCGAGTCCGCGATCGTCGGCGTCGAGGGCGTCGCCGAAGCCGCAGTGGTCGGCGGCGACCACGAAATCAAAGGCGAGGCGGTGTACGCCTACGTGACCACGGAGGACGGCTACGAGGGCACCGACGAGCTCCGCGAGGCGATCGTCGCCGGCGTTGAGGACGCCATCGGGCCGATCGCCCGCCCCGAACAGGTCGTGTTCACGCCGGACCTGCCGAAGACTCGGTCCGGCAAGATCATGCGGCGCCTGCTCGAGAACATCGCCGACGGCGAGGAGCTCGGCAACACCAGCACGCTTCGGAACCCCGAGATCGTCGAGGAGATCCAGAAGAAGGCCGACGCCGAGTAGCGCTCGGCGAGCCGTTTTCCGTTTGTTCCGTCCGCGACCACGGCGGACCGCACGACGGAAACCATCACGAAAAAACCACACAGACAAGCTCACAACGGACCAAAACATGACAGATAATACCTCACGCGAAGAAGGCGACGCGGTCACTGATAGTGGCCGCGCGGCCGGCGAAGCAGCCACCGACGGCGGCAGCGCGACGTCGGGAGCCGCACAGGCGCACACCAACACCGACTACCTCGGGGCGGAAGTGAACATCCTGAACCCGAGCACGCCGTACATGCGCGATCACCTCCGCATCGTCTGGACGGGGTTCGCGATCTGGGTCCTCGCGGTGTGGGGGCCGGTGACCCTGACGAACCTCGCGCCCGGCGTGATGACGCAGACGATGCCGATCTTACAGTTCCCGCTCCACTACTTCCTCGTCGCGTTCGGCGCGCCGACCAGCGCCCTCGTCCTGGCGTTCTGGTACTCGCGAAAGCGGGACGCGCTCGACGAGAAGTACGGCATCGAGCACGATGACGTCGCGGCGACCGACGGAGGGGTCGACGAATGACGGCGGGCTCGCTGCCCCTTCAGAGCGAACTCCTCCCCGAGGCGCTCGACATCTCGTTCAAGATCGGGCCGGCGCTGCTCGTGATCGGGATGCTGGGACTGTTCCTGACGATCGGGTTCGTCTTCCGCGTGGCCGACACCGACGACATGTGGGTCGCCGGCCGGTCCATCGGGAACGTCGAGAACGGGATGGCGATCGGCGCGAACTGGATGTCCGCGGCGTCGTACCTCGGGATGGCGGCGTCGATCGCGCTGGCGGGCTTCTACGGGCTGGTGTTCGTCGTCGGCTGGACGACGGGCTACTTCATCCTCCTCATCTTCCTCGCGGCGCAGCTGCGCCGGTTCGGGAAGTACACCGCGCCCGACTTCGTCGGCGACCGGTTCAACTCCGACACCGCGCGCGCCATCGCGGCGGTGACGACGTTCCTCATCGGCTTCGTCTACGCCATCGGGCAGGCGAAGGGGATGGCGCTGGTCGGCCTGTACATCTTCGGTAACTACGGCGGGCTCATCCCGGGCCTCGACGGGTACCAGGTGATGGTCGTCGCGATGATGGTCGTCACCGTCGGCTACCTGACGCTGTCCGGCATGCTGGGCGCCACGAAGAATCAGGCGGTCCAGTACGTCATCCTCATCCTCGCGTTCGTCGTCGGGCTGTTCGTCGTCGGCTACACGAACGGCTACTCCACGGTGCTGCCGCAGCTGGAGTACGGCGCGCTGATCAGCCAGCTCGGCAGCGAGTTCTCCGAGCCGTTCGCCGGGTCGAGCTACTACCTCTGGGTCGCGACGACGTTCTCGCTCATCGTCGGCACGTGCGGGCTCCCGCACGTGCTCGTCCGGTTCTACACGGTCGAGAGCGAGCGGACGGCCCGCTGGTCGACGGTCTGGGGGCTGTTCTTCATCTGTATCCTCTACTGGAGCGCGCCCGCGTTCGCGGCGTTCGGCACCGACCTCTACTCGCAGAACGTCGGCGCCACGTACGGCGACCCCGGCATGACGAGCGCGGCCAGCGAGGTCATCGTCGTGCTGGCGGCGCAGCTGTCCGGGCTGCCGGAGTGGTTCGTCGGCATCGTCGCGGCGGGCGGTATCGCCGCGGCCATCGCGACGGTCGCGGGGCTGTTCATCGCCGGCTCGTCGGCGATCAGCCACGACATCTACACGAACATCATCAACGAAGACGCGACGCAGCGCCAGCAGATCCTCGTCGGCCGCCTCTCGATCGTCGCCCTAGGCGCGCTGACGACGCTGGCCGCGCTCAACCCCGCCTCGTCGATCGCGGCGCTCGTGGGCTACGCGTTCTCGCTCGCCGGCTCCGTGCTGTTCCCGATGTTCTTCCTCGGCATGTGGTGGGAGAACGCCAACCGGCAGGGCGCGCTCGCCGGGATGACGACCGGGCTGACGCTCTGGGCGATCCCGATGATCAACCAGATCGTCCCGACGTACATCGGCTCGCTGGAGGCGCCGCTGTCGACGGGGCTCGCGACGTGGATGCCCGCCATCGGCTCTGCGCTCATCACGCTCCCGATCGTGTTCGTCGTTACCATCGTCGTCTCGATGGCCACGGACGAGCCGTCGCTCGAGACGAAGCGGATCGTCCGGCAGTGTCACAGCCCCGAGCCGATGGGGCAACAGGAGACCGCCGAGGACGTCGTCGCCGCGGACGGCGGCGAGGACGTGGCGACCGATGGCGGCCGCGCAGTGGACGACGCGGCCGCCGAGGGTGACCGCGCAGTGGACGACGCGGCCGCCGAGGGTGACCGCGCAGTGGACGGCGCTGCCCCCGACGACACCACGGAGGGGGAGCGGTGATGTACGAACGCATCCTCGTGCCCACGGACGGTAGCGACGTCGCGGAGGCCGCGGTCGACCACGCGCTCGACCTGGCCGAGCGGTACGACGCGGAGGTCCACGCGCTGTACGTGGTCGACATCGACTCCGTGAACTTCAGCCTCGGCACCGAACAGGTCGACCGGCTCAAGCAGGGTCGGTTCGACGAGATGGGCGAGCTGAAGGAGCGGGCCGACGAGGCGACCGGCGCCGTCGCCGACCGCGCCGGTGAGCGCGCGGTCGACGTCGTCGAGCACGTCTCCGGCGGTCGCCCGCACAAGGTGATCGGCGACTACGCAGAGGAGCACGGTATCGACCTCATCGTGATGGGGAGTCACGGCCGGGCCGGCGTGCGCCGCGCGCTGCTCGGCAGCGTCACCGAGCGCACGCTGCGCTCGACGCACGTCCCCGTCCTCGTCGTCGACTACCTCGAAGAAGACTGAGGTCGCCGCGCCGGGACCGCCTCTCCCGGACCGAGAACCGCTTCGTCGCGCGGACGGCCCCGCGCGATTCCGCAAGGCCGACGTACCCCTTCACGCACACTCTATCCATGCCCGACTCGGACGCCGCGGAGACGCCGAACGACGAGACCGACCCGAGCGTCGCCGACCGCGCCCGGACGGTGCTCAGCGAGAACGGCACCGGCATGGCGCAGGACCTGCTGTTCGCGCTCGCGTGGGTGGGGCTCGCGTCGCTGCTGTACGACTTCGCCTTTCCGACGGCCCCGCGGTGGGTGCTGTACATGTTCATGCTCGCGGGGATCCCGGCGTACTTCGGCTTCTTCATCTCGCTGGAGGTAGCCAAGGAGCGCAGCGCCCGGTAGCGGGGGCGCTCGGCGACGCTCGGGTCGCGTCACCCGCGCGTCACCCGGCGAGTTCACGGATGTCCGACACGTCGAGCAGCCGCTCGTCCGGGTCCAGCGCGGCGCGGTACGACGCCCGGGCGACCGTGCCGACGGCCAGCGGCCGCGCCTCGCCCAGCCGCGAGGCGATCGGTCGCGCGCTCGCGAGGAACCGGAGCACGCGGTCGGCGACGCCCGGGAGGTGCGGCTGTCCCTCGCCGTACACCGGGCCCGGGCGGAGCGTCACGGCGTCGAGGTCGAGGTCCGCGATGGACGACTCGGCGCGGCGCTTCGCCGTCAGGTAGGCGCTCCGCACGCCGGGGGGCTTCGCCGCCGCGGAGAGGAAGACGAAGGCGTCGACGCCGGCGCGTTCCGCCTCCAGCGCCGTCAGGACGGCCGCGTCGCCGTTGACCCGTTCGAAGGTGACCCCGTCGCTCGGCGACTCGGTGAGCGTCCCGACCGCGTGGACCACGGCGTCGACGCCGTCGAGGCGGTCGCGCCAGGCGTTCGGGCGAAAGAGGTCGGCGCTCGTCCACGAGACGGCGTCCGCCCACTCGGCGTCGACGTCGGGGCGGCCGCTCCGCGAGACGCTGCGGACCTCGTGGCCGTCGCGGACCGCGAACCGGCAGACGTCGCGCCCGATGAAGCCGCTGCCGCCGACGACGAGGAGGGTGGCCATGTCGCGGCATATGCGCCGCCCCGCCTTGGGGCTTCGGGACGCCGCGCGGGGGAGGAAAGCGCCGTTCGGCGCCGGTCAGCGGCGGAGGAACCCGAGGAGCCGGTAGTCGCCCTCGGGGTCGTACCGGCGGAACAGGAGGCTGTTCGTGAGCACGGACACCGACGAGACCGCCATCGCCCCGGCCGCGAGGACCGGCTGGAGCAGCCCGAGCGACGCGAGCGGGATCATCGTGGTGTTGTAGCCGAGCGCCCACACGAGGTTCTGTTTGATCTTCTGGAGCGTCGCGTCCGAGACGCGGATCGCCTTCACCACGTCGAGCGGGTCGTCGCGCATCAGCGTCACGTCCGCGGCCTCGATGGCCACGTCGGTCCCGGAGCCGATGGCGGTGCCGACGTACGCGACCGCCAGCGCGGGCGCGTCGTTGACGCCGTCGCCGACCATCATCGCCCGGCGGCCGTCCGCCTGGATCGCCTCGACCGCGTCGGACTTGTCCTCGGGGAGGACGCCGGCGCGGACGTTGTCGGGGTCGATCCCCACCTGCTCGGCCACGGCGCGCGCGGTGCGTTCGTTGTCGCCCGTGATCATCATCACGTCGACGCCGCGCTCGCGGAGCTGGCCGACCGCGCGCTCCGCGCTCGGCTTCACCGTGTCCGCGTCGGCGACGACGCCGAGGAGTTCCCCGTCCTCGTCGCCGGCGGGCAGGCGGGCGACGAGCATCGCCGTCTTGCCCTCGCGTTCGAGCCGCTCCATCGTCTCCGCGGCGGGCGCGGCGTCGACGCCGGCGTCCCGCAGCAGCTTCCGGTTGCCGACCAGCACCTCGTCCCCGTCCACGGTCGCTCGCACGCCGTGTCCGGGTACGTTCTCGAACTCCTCGGGGTCGGCGAGGTCGAGGCCACGCGACTCGGCGCCCTCGACGATGGCGCGGGCGAGCGGGTGTTCGCTGCCGCGCTCCGCGCTCGCGGCGAGCCGGAGGACCTCGTCCTCGGGGGCCTCGGCGCCGCCACCGGCCGCCGAGCCCTCGTCCGCCGCGTCGCCGCGCTCGGCGACGGTCCCGCCGTCGGCGATGGTCCCGCCGTCGTCACCGACGGCGACCACGTCGGTGAGTTCCATCTCGCCAGCCGTGAGCGTCCCCGTCTTGTCGAACACGACGGTGTCGACGTCCTTCGCGCGTTCGAGCACGTCGCCGCCCTTGAACAGGACGCCGTGTTGCGCGCCGATGGTGGTCCCGACCATCGTCGCGGCCGGCGTCGCGAGCCCCAGCGCGCAGGGGCAGGCGATCAGGACCGACGAGGCGAAGACGACGACCGCGAACTCGAACGTCGAGACGGTCCCGCCGACGGGGCCGCCGGCGACCTGGCCCCACAGCGGGAGCCGGTCGACGAACCCGGCGAGCGCCTCGGGGAAGAGGAACCAGACGACGCCCCACAGCAGCGCGTTCGCGATGACCGCGGGCACGAAGTACGCGGAGATCCGGTCCGCGAGGTTCTGGATGTCGGGCTGACGGGACTGCGCCTCCTTGACGGTCTGGACGATCTGCTGGAGCGCGGTGTCGGCGCCGACCTTCGTCGCCTCGACCACGAGGAGCCCGTTCTCGTTGATGGTGGAGCCGACGACCTCGTCGCCCTCCGACTTCTCGACGGGGACGGACTCGCCGGTCACCATCGACTCGTCGACGGCGGACTGGCCCTCGACCACGACGCCGTCGGTCGGGACCTGCTCGCCGGGGCGGACCTTCATCCGGTCGCCGACCTCGACCTCCTCGATCGGCACCTCGCGTTCGGTCCCGTCCCCGTCGACGAGGGTGGCGGTGTCGGCCTCCATCTCCAGCAGCTTCCGGAGCGCCTCGCCGGCCTGCCCCTTCGAGCGGGCTTCGAGGTAGTTGCCGAGGGTAATGAAGACGAGGATGAGCGCCGCCGTGTCGAAGTAGACGCTCCCGGCGACCAGGTCGAGGAGGACGGCGACGGAGTAGACGTACGCCGTCGTCGAGCCCAAGGCGATCAGCACGTCCATGTTGGCGCGGCCGTTCGTGACGAGCGCCTTGTAGGAGTTCACGTAGAAGGGCCGGCCGAGCACGACCTGTACCGGCGTCGCGAGCGCGAACTGGGCCCATACGGCTCTGACGCCGAAGATGCGGTCGGGCACCACCGCGCCACCGAGGAGCAGCTTGTCGACCATGAAAAAGAGGAGAGGCGCGGACAGCGCGGCGCCGAACAGCGTCAGCCGGAGCTGTTTGCGGATCTCGGCGTTTCGCGCGGCGTCCCGCGCGCTCTCGCCCGATCCCTCGCCTTCGCCGTCGGCCGTCTCGCCGTCGCCCTCTCGGACCGGGGAGTAGCCCGCGTCCTCGACGGCGTCGTACAGCGCCGACAGCGAGGTCTCGGCGGGGTTGTACCGCACCTGCGCCTCGTCGGTCGCGTAGTTCACGTTGGCCTCGACGACGCCGGGCACGGACTCCAAGGCGTCGCGGTTGGCGTCCGCGCAGTTCGCGCACGTCATGTCGGTGATCGCCACGGTCGCCGTCTCGGCCACCGCGCCGTAGCCCGCCGACTCGATCGCGTCGTAGATTGCGGCGAGCGAGGTCGCCTCGGGGTCGTACTCGACCGTCGCCTCGTCGGTCGCGTAGTTCGCGTCCGCCCGCGAGACGCCGTCGAGCGACCCCACGGCGTCGGACACGCTCGCCGAGCAGTTGGCGCAGCTCATCCCCGTGATGTCGAGGTGGGTGGTCCTGGTGCTCATCTTAGGTAGTCCTACGGGCTACACCCTTAGTGCGTTTTCCACTTCGAAACCAAAGGTTCGAGCGGCCGATTTCTTCGGATCGAAAGCGATCTCGGTGCCGTGAGCCTGACCGAGATCCACCGAGCCCGGGATCGAGCGGAACGACGCCGCCTCCGCGGGGGAGCGAGTCTTCGAAACCGCGGTCGACGGAAGGCTATTGGACGCGGCGCCCCTCCCCGAGTTATGGCTCGCGTGGAGCGACTCACGGTGTTTCCGGTGAAGGGGTTAGACGGGGTCGACGTCGAGGCCGCACGGGTCCTCGACGGCGGGACGCTGGAACGCGACCGCGAGTTCGCGCTGTTCGACGCCGACGGCGACGTCGTCAACGGGAAGCGGACCGACCGGGTCCACGACCTCGCGACCGACTTCGACCCCGAGTCGGGCGCGCTGCGGGTCGAGACGCCCGACGGGGCCGTTCGGCGGTTCGATCTGGAGGCTGAGCCGGCCCGCGCCGCAGCGTGGTTCGGCGACTTCTTCGACGCGGACCTCCGGCTCAGGCGGGACGAGTCGCTCGGGTACGTCGACCGCCGGGACATGGGCCCGTCGGTCGTCAGCACCGCGACGCTGGAGGCGGTCGCGTCGTGGTTCGACGGGGTGACCGTCGACGGCGCGCGTCGCCGGCTCCGGGCGAACGTGGAGGTCTCGGGCGTCCCGGCGTTCTGGGAGGACCGGTTCGTCGGCGAGGGGGCGCCGGCGTTCGAGATAGGCGGCGTCCGCGTCGAGGGCGTGACGCCGTGCGGGCGGTGCGTCGTCCCCGAACGCGATCCCGACACCGGCGAGCCGACCCCCGAGTTCCGCGAGCGGTTCGTGCAGCGCCGCAAGGCGACGTTCCCCGAGTGGGCCGACGCGGACGCGTTCGACCACTACTACTCGCTGACGACCATCGCGCGGATCCCGGAACGCCACCGCGGGGAGACGATCCGCGTCGGCGACGAGGTCGCGGTCCGCGAGTGAGCCTCGTCACTCGAGCGCCGCCGATCGAGCGGCGGAGACCTTCGTATGGGCCGAATACGCGCGCCACAGCGCGTGTGACTGCGGTCCGCCGCAGCACACAACACTTATGACCACGTCGGGAGAGAGTTAGGACGCGATGGCGACAGGCAAGGTCGACTTCTTCAACGACACCGGCGGCTACGGATTCATCGAGACTGACGACGCTGACGAGGACGTGTTCTTCCACATGGAAGACGTCGGCGGCCCGGACCTCGAGGAGGGACAGGAGGTAGAGTTCGAGATCGAGGAGGCGGACAAGGGTCCGCGCGCGACGAACCTCACTCGGCTGTAGCTCGGTCGCGGCATCCGCTACCGACGAACTCGGACAGCTCTCGAAACGCGTTCCCCGTATATCATCACCGCGAGCCGCGGCGCCGCCGTTTTGGTCGCCGGACCCGAATCGCCGGCCATGGAGCCCGCCGACCGCGACGCGTTCGTCGCCGAGAACCTCGACCGCTACGCCGAGACCCAGGGCGTCCTCCCGGAGCGCTTAGCGGAGTTCGGCGAGGCGTACCGGTCGCAGGGACACCTCACGCGCGAGCAGCTGTACGAGATCGCCTACGAGTCCTCGACTCGGAGCGCCTATCACGTCGAGAAGAACCCCGAGTCCCGGTGCCGCGAGGTGACGCGGAACGCCCGCGCCGTGGACGGAGACTTCTCGACGATCCACCTGATCACCGGTCTCGCCGGCTTCAAGGCGCCGACCGCCTCGTGCGTGCTCGCGGCGCTCGACGGGGACCGCCACGCCGTCGTCGACACGCGCGTCTGGGCGTCGTTAGAGCGGCTCGGCTACCTCGAGGGCCGGAAGGAGTCGTTCGACGCCGACGATTACGTGACGATGATCGAACCCATCCGCGACATCGCCGCCGAGACCGGACACCGCGCGGTCGACGTGGGGTACGCGCTGTTCGCGCACGACGCGCACGACCGGGAGGGGACGCTTCACTGACGCCACGGACCGGTGCGCGGGGACCGCGCCGGTTGCGGCGACGCTCGACGACCGCCTACAACGGGTACTCGACGCCGGTCGCCTCGGTCGAGTACGCCCAGAGCTCCCGGGCGTCGTCGCGGTCGTAGGAGGCGTCGTTCGAGCGCCCCACAGTCGGGTGCCCGCGCATGTTCATCAGCCCGCCGGGTTCGACGTAGGCGCCGCCGTCGACGTCGGCCGTCGCCGCGTACAGCATCGGCTCGACCCCGACGTCGGCGTCTTGACCCAGCACCGCGTTCGCGGCCTTCATCCCGACCTTCATCAGGGGGTTCCCGCTCTCCTCGGCGGTGCGCAGCTGGAGGTTCGTGTCCGTGTACCCCGGGTGGCAGGCGACGCTGCGGATCCCCGGACCGTCCCCCTCGTCGTCGGCCGCGTCGAGGCGGCGCTGGAGCTCGTAGGCGAACAGCAGGTTCGCGAGCTTGCTGCGCCCGTACGCCCGCCACTTCCCGTAGGAGCGCTCCCAGTTGAGGTCGGAGAAGTCCATCTCGCCCTGCTCGTGGGCGCCGGACGACTGGGTGACGACGCGCGCGTCGCCGCCGATTCCCTCGGCGTCGGCGAGGAGGTCGAACAGCCGCCCCGTGAGCGCGAAGTGGCCGAGGTGGTTGACGCCGAACTGCGTCTCGAACCCGTCCTCGGTCTCGCTCCGCGGGATGGCCATCACGCCGGCGTTGTTACAGAGGGCGTCGATGGCGTCGTAGTCGTCCGCCAGCCCCTCCGCGAACGCCCGCACCGAGTCGAGCGAGGCGAGGTCGCACTCGCGGACGTCGAGGTCGCCGTCGAGGCTTCCCCGGACCTCGGACCGGATCTCGTCGGCCGCGTCCTCGGCGCGCTCGACGCTCCGACACGCCATCACGACGGTCGCGCCCTTCGCGGCGAACTCTCGCGTGCCCGCGTAGCCGAGCCCGCTGTTCGCGCCGGTGACGACCACCGTCTTCCCGTCCAGTCGCGGCATCTCGTCGGCCGTCCAGTCCGTCATGGATCGAGAATGGGGCGTCGCAGTGAGAAACCTGTCGGCGGGCGAACCGACTCCGCGAGGCCGTCCCGTAGCGCCGTGAGACGCCCTGATAGAGCGACCCACACACCCGGAGGAGACGGCGTCTGACGCCGGGCTCCACTTCCACTGCGCCGCCGGTGCGTTTTTAGGTGCTTCGGGGGAAGGGAGGGATACCGAATGACGTCCTTCCAGTCGACGATCGGCGACGAGGAGGGGATCGCGGAGGAGCTGGCCGAGGGCCAGCGCGAGATCTCCATCGCCGAGTTCTTCGAGAAGAACAAACACATGCTCGGGTTCGACTCGGGCGCCCGCGGGCTCGTCACCGCCGTCAAGGAGGCGGTCGACAACGCCCTCGACGCGACCGAGGAGGCCGGCGTCCTCCCCGACATCTACATCGAGATAGAGGAGGTGGGCGACTACTACCGGCTCGTCATCGAGGACAACGGGCCGGGAATCACGAAGGAACAGCTCCCGAAGGTGTTCGGGAAGCTCCTGTACGGCAGCCGGTTCCACGCGCGCGAGCAGTCGCGCGGGCAGCAGGGGATCGGCATCTCGGCGGCCGTGCTCTACTCGCAGCTGACCTCCGGTCAGCCGGCGAAGATCACCTCGCGCCCGAAGGGCCAGTCGCGGGCGCAGTACTTCGAGCTCATCATCGACACGGACACGAACGAGCCGGAGATCCAGGCCGACGAGGAGACGACGTGGGACCGCCCCCACGGCACCCGGATCGAGCTGGAGATGGAGGCGAACATGCGCGCCCGCCAGCAGCTCCACGACTACGTGAAACACACCGCGGTCGTCAACCCGCACGCGCGGCTCGAACTCCGCGAGCCGGGGCTCGACGAGCCGATGAAGTTCGAGCGCGCGACCGACGAGCTGCCGGCGGAGACGAACGAGATCCGCCCGCACCCGCACGGCGTCGAGCTCGGGACGCTGATCAAGATGCTGGAGGCGACCGAGTCGTACTCCGTCTCCGGGTTCCTCCAGGAGGAGTTCACCCGGGTCGGCAAGAAGACCGCCGACAGCGTGATCGGCAACTTCCGCGACGTGTACTACGGTCGAGAGCTCGCCTGGTCGCCGCCGCGCGCCCACGACGACCGCGACGTCGCGGCCGCGGTCTCGGCGGCCGTCGCGAACAAGGGCGAGGCGGCGACGACCGCCTTCGCCGAGGGCGTCGCCGAGACGGCGGGGAACAACGACCGGGTCGCACGGTCCGAGGTCGCCGAGATCGTCGACAACACCGCCGAGACCGTCGCGGACGACACGGGCAAGACGTTCGGCGGAACCGTCCGCGAGAACGCGGTCGACGCCGCGTGGCGAGCGGTCACCGGACTCGGCGACGAGGCGGACGACGGCGGGTCGGACGGCGACGCGGAGTCGCCGCTCGTCCCCGACGTGTACGCGCTCGTCGACGAGGCGACGTCGACGCGGAAGGACGACGCGGCGGTCCAGGCGATGGCGGAGGCGCTCGCGCGCCGGTTCGAGAACCTCGACGGCGAGGCGTTCCGGATCACCCGCGACGACCTCGAACGGCTCGTCGCGGACGCGGCGTCGTTCGTGGCCGAGCAGCGCGACGCGACCTTCGGCGAGACCGCGCGCGAGAACGTGGTCGAGGCGTTCTGGTCGCGGGCGCGGACGGTGCCGGACGACCCGCCGAAGGTGACGGCGATCGCGGGCGACCGCGACGCCGCAGCCGACCTGCTCGAGGCGATGCGGACCACGGACATCCTCGCCCCCCCGACCGACTGCCTCGCGCCGATCACGGCGGAGCTGGTCGAGGCCGGGCTCCGGAAGGAGTACGACGCGGACTTCTACGCGGCCGCGACCCGAGACGCCGACGTCCACGGCGGCGACCCGTTCATCGTCGAGGCCGGCATCGCCTACGGCGGGGAGATCCCGTCGGACGGCTCGGTGGAGCTGCTCCGGTTCGCGAACCGCGTCCCGCTCGTCTACCAGCGCGGCGCCTGCGCGACGACGGACGTGATAAAGGGGATCGGGTGGCGGAACTACGGGCTCGACCAGCCCGGCGGCTCCGGGATGCCGAACGGACCGGCCGTCATCAGCGTTCACGTCGCCTCCACCAACGTTCCGTTCACGAGCGAGTCGAAGGACGCGCTCGCGAACGTCCCGGAGATCGAAGACGAGATAGAGCTCGCGGTGCGTGAGGCCGCCCGCGAGCTGAAGTCGTACCTCAGCAAGCGGCGCTCGATGCAACAGCGCCGGGAGAAACAGGACGTGCTGGGTCGGATCCTCCCCGAGATGGCCGACAAGGTCTCGGAGGTCACGGGCCGACCGCGCCCCGACATCGACGGGGCCCTGGCGCGGATCATGAACAACGTGAGCGTCGAGCGCGAGGTGAACGGCGAGACGGTGACGCTCGTCGTCGAGAACCACTCCGACGTGAACGAGCAGCTGGAGATCACGGACATCGTCTCGACCGAGCCGACCGACCTCTCGGACGGGACGGCGGTGGACATGGACGGCGAGTGGTTCGTTCAGTGGAAGCCCGAGGTGCCCTCGGGCGACGAGCGGGAACTGACGTACGCGGTCGACGGCGACGCGGAGTTCGAGGTCAGCGTCGGCGGCGTGGAGACGGAGAAACTGACGGTGAACGCCTAAATGACGACAGAAAGCGACGCACGAGACGAGCTGATCGACCTGGCGGCGGACTTCTACGACCAGTTCGCGTCTGGGTCGATCCCGGAGATGACGCTCCCCACACGGACGAAGAGCAACATCGAGTACGACGACGAGAGCGGGGTCTGGACCTACGGCGACCGCACGTCGACGCGCAGCGCGAACTCGGTGCGAGGCGCGCGCAAGCTGTTGAAGGCCGCCTACACCATCGAGTTCCTCGCGAACCAGCTCGACGACGACCGCTCGTCGACGCTGCGTGAGCTGTACTACCTCTCCGAGTCGTGGGACAACGACGAGGCGCAGTTCTCCTCGCAGGACGAGTCGAACGACCTCGTGGAGGACCTCGAAATCGTCACGGGCGTCACCCGCGAGGACTTCCACATGCGCCCGGAGGAGTCGGGCGCGAAGGTGATGGGCCCGCTGGAGATCCGCGAGCAGACCAACCGCGGCGACCGCGAGATCCACTGCCAGCTCGACGTGGGGCAGGGCGGCTACCAGATCCCCAACAACCCCGACACCATCGAGTTCCTCGACAACGACGCCGAGTTCGTCCTCTGCGTGGAGACCGGCGGCATGCGCGACCGGCTCGTCGAGAACGGGTTCGACGAGGAACACGACGCCCTCGTCGTCCACCTCGGCGGGCAGCCGGCGCGCGCCACGCGGCGGCTGACGAAGCGCTTCCGCGACGAGCTCGACCTCCCGGTCGTGGTGTTCACCGACGGCGACCCGTGGTCGTACCGGATCTACGGCTCCGTCGCGTACGGCTCGATCAAGTCCGCGCACCTCTCGAAGTACCTCGCGACGCCCGAGGCGCGGTTCATCGGGATCCAGCCCGAGGACATCGTCGAGTACGACCTCCCCTCCGACCCGCTCTCCGACTCCGACATCAACGCCCTCGAATCGGAGTTAGAGGACCCGCGCTTCCAGACCGACTACTGGGAGGAGCAGATCGAGCTCCAGCTCGACATCGGCAAGAAGTCCGAGCAGCAGTCGCTCGCGAGCCGCGGGCTCGACTTCGTCACGGACACCTACCTCCCCGAGCGGCTCGGCGAGATGGGCGTGCTGTAGGCGCGACCGCCGTCCTCGACGGCGCCCCGCGCTACTCGTCCTCGTAGTCGATGCCCGCTATCTCCCGCCGCTCGCCGTCGGGGTCGTCGTCCGCGTACTTGTAGACGACGCCGTCCGCCTCGTCGGCCGTCGCCCTGTGGGACCCGTCACAGAGCGGCTTCGAGTCCGACAGGCCGCACCGACAGACGTAGATCAGGCCGTCGTCGCCCTTGTCCTCGTCGTCGAGAACCGCCGGGCCCCGCTCCTCGTGCGTGACTTCGCGCGCCATGTCGACCGATCCGGCCCGAGCGGGAAACCGGTTGCGGCGGCGTCGAGGCGCCGCCTTCGCCGCCCGACCGCCGCAACCCCCTTGCCCGTGGGGTCCGTATCGGTGGTATGAGCGAGACCGACGAGCGGGACCCGAGCGAGCTGACGGACGACGAGTGGCGCGAGCGACTCTCCGAGGAGGAGTACCGCGTGCTCCGCGAGAGCGGCACGGAGGCGAAGTTCTCCGGCGAGTACGTCGACCACCACCCCGACGACGGGGAGTACCGCTGTCGCGCCTGCGGCACCGTCCTCTTCGAGGCGGAGACGAAGTACGAGTCCGGCTGCGGGTGGCCGGCCTTCTACGCCGCCGAGGAGGACTCCGTGACGACGCACGTCGACACCAGCCACGGGATGCGCCGCACCGAGGTCCGGTGCGCGAACTGCGACTCCCACCTCGGACACGTGTTCGACGACGGCCCGGAGCCGACCGGGAAGCGCTTCTGCATCAACTCGGTCGCGATGGAGTACGACGAGGAGTAAGCGCGGCGGGAGGAGGCGAGACCCACGGGGCGCTCCGCGTCGCCGTCAGGACTCACACAGCGGGAGCCTGACGACGAAGACGGCGCCCTCGGGGGCGTTGTCCTCGACCCACACGTCGCCCCCGTAGGTCTCGACGAGCGACCGCACGAGGTACAGCCCGATCCCCGCGCCAGGGCTGTCGAGCCCCTTCTCTCCCTTCCCGAATATCTCGTCGCGCTGGTCCTCGGGGACGCCCGGCCCGTTGTCGGCGACTCGGACCTCGGCGACGCCCGCGGCCTCGTCGACGGACGCGGACACCGTCACCGTCGGCGGCGTCTTGTCGTTGTGCTGGACCGCGTTCCGCAGGAGGTTGCGGAACACGGAGCTCAGCATCTCGTCGCCGACGACCTCCACCTCGGGGTACGACCCCTCGACGGTGAAGACGGCCTCCGAGTACCCCGACCGGACCTCCTCCACCTGCTGCGAGAGGACCCGGTCGAGCGCGACTCGGCTCGGCTCGGCGTCCTCGCGGAGCATCACCTCCGCGAGGTCGCGGACCGTCGTCGTGAGCGAGACGGCGCTCTGGGTGTTGCGCTTGATCACGTCTAAGTACTTCTCCCCCTCCTCGTCGACGTGGTCGTCGAGCAGCTCGGCGTACGCCCCGACGAGCTGGAGGTCGTTGCGGATGTCGTGGCGCATCACCTGGTTCAGCAGCCGTAAGTCGTCGCGCTGGCGCTTGAGACGCTCTTCGGGGTCCTGATCGCGGGGGGCCTCGGCCGCCCCGTCGGCGTCCACGTCGGCGTTCGCCTCCTCGCTCATACGGGACGGTACGGACCCTCGTCGCTTTTACATACCGATCCGGTGGGGGGCGCTCCGACGATAGGCTACATCCCCTCGTCGAGCAGCTCGCGGGCGACGATGTTCTTCTGGATCTCCGTGGTGCCCTCGTAGATCTGGGTAATCTTCGCGTCGCGGTAGAGCCGCTCGACGTCGTGGTCGTTGACGAAGCCGGCGCCGCCGTGGATCTGAACCGCCTCGTCGGCGACCTCGACCGCGGTCCGGGAGGCGAACTCCTTGGCCATCGACGCGAGCGCGGTGAGGTCGCCGGCCTCGTTGTCGACCGCCCACGCCGAGCGGTAGGTGAGCCAGCGCGCGGCCTCGGTGTTGGTGTGCATCTCCGCGAGCTTGTGTTTGATCGCTTGGAAGTCGGAGATGGAGCGCCCGAACTGCTCGCGCTCCTCGGCGTACTCCAGCGCCCGCTCGGCGGCGCCGCGGGCGATGCCGACGCCCTGCGCGGCGACCGCGGTGCGGGTCTCGTCGAAGAACTGCATGAGCTGTAAAAAGCCCATCCCGCGCTGGCCGATGAGGTTCTCCTCCGGGACGCGCACGTCGTCGAAGCGCAGCTCGGCGGTGTCGCTCGCGCGGATCCCGAGCTTGCCGGTGATCTTGTCGCGGGTGAGCCCGTCGCGGTCGCCCTCGACGAGGATCTGCGAGTAGCCCGAGTAGCGGTCGTCGATGTCCGGGTCCGTCTCGCAGACGACGACGAAGTAGTCCGCGACCGTGCCGTTCGTGATCCACATCTTCGAGCCGTTGATCACCCACTCGTCGCCGTCCTTCTCCGCGCGGGTGGCGACGCTCGTCACGTCCGAGCCCGCCTGCGGCTCCGAGATGGCCGAGCCCATCACCGCGTCGCCCGCGGTCACCTCGGGGAGGACGCGCTCCTTCTGCGCTTCCGTGCCGAACTCCATGAGCGCCTCCGCGCCGAAGCCGGCGCTGGAGATACAGAGCCCGATGCCGGGGTCGGCCGCGAACAGCTCTTCGGTGAGGATGGCGTTCTCCAGCGACGAGTAGCCGATCCCGCCGTACTCGACCGGGACGTGCGGCGCGAGCAGCCCCATGTCGGCCGCCTCGTCCATGACCTCGTGCGGGTACGACTCCTCGACGTCGTATTCGGTCGCGACCGGTCGGATCTCCTCGTGGGCGAACTTCCGGACCTCCTCACGCAGCTGCTTCTGCTCGTCCGTTAGCTGGAACTCCATACGCGGACGATCAGGATCGAGCGTGATAATCGTTAGCGAACGTGGAACAATCTGCGAAGAGTTGTTCGTTTAGGTTCGCAGGGGCACGGAGAGACCGCGGTGACCGACTCGTGCCCGGAGCCGCGTTGCGGGGTCAGCGACCCTCGACGAACGCGGCGATCCGGTCGGTCGCCTCCTTCAGTTCGCGCATCGAGGTGGCGTACGAGACGCGCAGGTGGCCCTCGCCGCCCGCGCCGAAGACGGATCCCGGGACGACGGCGACGCCCTCGGCCTCCAGCAACGCCTCGGCGAACGCCTCGTCGTCGCCGCCGCACTCGGGGAACGCGTAGAACGCGCCCCCCGGTTCGAACGTGTCGAGGCCCATCTCGTTGAACCGGGAGACCACGAGGCGGCGGCGGCGGTTGTACTCCTCGACCATCTCCGCGACCTCGTCGTCGCAGCGGTCCAAGGCCTCGGCCGCGGCGTACTGCGGCGTCGTCGGCGCCGACAGCATCGTGTACTGGTGGATCCGGTTCATCGCGTCGATCGCGTCGGTCGGACCCAGCGCGTACCCGAGGCGGAGCCCGGTCATCGCGTACGCCTTCGAGAACCCGTTGACGACGACGGTGCGCTCGCGCATCCCCGGCTGCGTGGCGATCGAGGCGTGGTCGGTCCCGTAGGTGAGCGCGGCGTATATCTCGTCGGCGACGACGCGGAGGTCCTCGTCCCGACAGAACGCCGCCACCTCGGCGAGCTGTTCGTCGGTCATCGTCGCGCCGGTCGGGTTGTTCGGGTAACAGAGCACGAGCAGGTCGGCCTCGGCGGCGCCCGCGGCCGCCAGCGACTCCCGGGTGAGCGCGAAGTCGTCCGCGGCGCGCGTCGGGACCGTCAGCCGCTCGCCGCCCGCCAGCTCGATCCCCGGGCCGTAGGAGATGTACGTCGGCTCGTGGACCGCGACGGTGTCGCCGGGGTCGACCAGCGCCCGGAAGGCGAGGTCGACCGCCTCGCTCGCGCCGGTCGTGACGAGCACCTCCGACTCGGGCTGGTACGACTGGTCGTAGCGCTCGTGGTGCGCGGCGATCCGCTCGCGGAGCGCGGCCATGCCGCGGTTCGCGGTGTAGGAGGTCTTGCCCCGCTCCAGCGAGTCGATCGCGGCGGTGCGGGCGGCCCACGGCGCCGAGAAGTCGGGCTCGCCGACCCCCAGCGAGATGACGTCGTCGCGCGCCTCCGCGAGCTCGAAGAACTTCCGGATCCCCGACTCCGGGAGGGTGCGCGCGCGGTTCGAGAGCCTCATGGCGACACGGAGAGGCGGTCGTCGTCGTCGCCGTCCTCGAACCGGATCCCGCCGTCCTTGTACGTCTCCATGATGTAGTGGGTCACCGTCTGGGTGACCTCGGGCATCGGCGCGACCTGCTCGGAGATGAACTCGGAGACGTCCTGCATCGTCTCGCCGAGCACCTCGACGGCGAAGTCGTAGTCGCCGGAGACGAGGTGTAAGGCGTCGACCGCGGGGAACTTCGCGATCCGGTCGGCCACCTGTTCGTACCCCGTCTCGCGGTCGAGCTCGACGTTGATCTCGACGACGGCGCGGATCTTCCCCTCCTCGACGCGGTCCCAGTCGACCACGGCTTGGTAGCCGTGGACGACGTTGTCCGCCTCCAGCGCGTCGATCGCGTCCGCTACCGCCGCCGCGTCGAGGCCCGTCTGGGCCGCGATGTCGTCGATGTCCTCGCGGGCGTTCCGCGCCAACACGTCGAGTACCTCGCGCTCGGCGTCCATACCCGACGATCGCGCGGGGGCGGTTTATGAGTAGCGACGGACGCAACACGGGCGAGTCCTGGGGCGGCGCCCGGCGCCGTCACGGCGCGTCCGCTTCCGGCACCCTCACCGCTTTCCGAATGGCACGCGAACCGCCGCCCATGGCTTCAGACACCACCGGCAGGAGCGAGACGTTCGACATCGGCGGCGAGCTCCCGGTCAACCGGCTCGGCTTCGGCGCGATGCGGGTCACCGGCGAGGACATCATCGGGCGCCCCGACGACGAGGAGGCGGCGAAGGCGGTGCTCCGGCGGGCGGTCGACCGCGGCGTCGACTTCGTCGACACCGCCGACTCCTACGGGCCGGGCATCTCCGAGCGGCTGATCGGCGAGGCGCTCGGCGACCCCGACGACGTGGTCGTCGCCTCGAAGGCCGGGCTGCTCCGCAACCGCGAGGGCGAGTGGCTCCCCCACGGCGACCCGGACTTCCTGAAGAATCAGGTGCTGTGTAGCCTCGACCGGCTCGGGACGGACACGATCGACCTCTATCAGTACCACCGTCCGGACCCCGACACCGACTTCGAGGACTCGGTCCACGCGTTCGCGGAGATGAAAGACGCCGGGCAGGTCGCGCACGTCGGCCTCTCGAACGTCACCGTCGAGCAGCTCGAGACGGCGATGGACATCGTCGACGTCGCCACCGTCCAGAACCGCTACAACGTCGGGCACCGCGACGACGAGGACGTGCTGGCCGCCTGCGAGGACCACGGCGTCGGGTTCATCCCGTGGGGCCCGATGTACGCGGTCGACGACGACGAGGCCGGCGACGTGCTCGCCGAGGTCGCCGAGCGCCGGGACGCGACCCCGCAGCAGGTCTCGCTCGCGTGGCTGCTCGACCACTCCGACGTGACGCTGCCGATCCCGGGCACGTCGAGCGTCGAGCACCTCGAATCGAACCTCGGGGCCGCGGACCTGACGCTCACCGACGAGGACCTGGCCGCGCTGAACGCAGTCGACCCGCAGGAGTAGCCGGAAATCGAAAGCGCACCGCCGACGGTGGGCCGACTACTCGTCGAACGGGTTCGTCAGCTCGACCGTCTCCTCGCGGTCCGGGCCGACGCCGACGGCGTAGATCGGGGTGTCGATCTCGTCCGCGACGAACTCGAGGTACTCGCGGGCGGCCTCGGGGAGGGCGTCGTAGCCCGCCTCGGCGACCGCGGCCGAGTCGAACGGCTCCCACGTGTCGAGCGTCTCGTAGATCGGCTCGCACCGCTCCCACCGGTCGGTGGTGGTCGGCACGGTGTCGAGCTCCGTTCCGTCGAGCTCGTAGCCCGTACAGACCTTCAGCTCGTCGAGACCGGCGAGCACGTCGACGTGATTGACGGCGACGCCGGTGAATCCGGAGACGCGCGCGGAGTGCCGGAGCATCGGGAGGTCGAGCCAGCCGATCCGGCGCGGGCGCCCGGTGACGGTGCCGAACTCGCCGCCCTTCTCCCTGATCTCGTCGGCGAGCGCCTCCTCGTCGGCGTCGCCGTCGAGCTCGGTCGGGAGCGGGCCCTCGCCGACGCGCGAGAGGTACGCCTTCACGATCCCGACGACCTCGCCGTCGCCGACGGTCGTGACGCCGACGCCGGAGCCGACCGCGGCGGCGCCGGCCGTCGGGTTCGAGGAGGTGACGAACGGGTAGTTCCCGTGGTCGACGTCGATGTGGGTCCCCTGCGCGCCCTCGAAGACGATCGCGTCGCCCGCCTCGCGGCGGCGGTGGAGGTAGTCGGAGCAGTTGACGGTCATCCCCTCGTCGGCGAGGCGCTCGCCGATCGCGGCGAGCTCCTCGTGGAGCGCGTCGACGTCGAACGCGTCGGCGCGGTCGTCGTCGGCGAGGTCGATCCCGTACACGTCCTCGACGAGCGCGCGCTTCTGCGGGACGACGTAGTCGAGCTTCTCGCGGAGCGCGTCGGGATCGAGCAGGTCCGCGACCCGGATCCCGCGGCGGCCGGCCTTGTCCTCGTAGGTCGGGCCGATGCCGCGCCCGGTCGTGCCGACCTCGTCGCCGGCGTCGTCGTCGGCCTTCACCTCCTCTTCGATGCCGTCGAGCACGCGGTGGTACGGCATGATGACGTGCGCCCGGCGGGCGACGCGCACGTCGGGGTCGAGCCCCCGCTCGCGCAGGTCGTCGATCTCGGTGAACAGCGTGCGCGGGTTGACGACGCAGCCGTTGCCCAAGACTCCGACCGTTCCCCGGACCGCGCCGCTGGGAACCAGGGAGAGCTTGTACTCCGCGCCGCCTTCGACGACGGTGTGGCCGGCGTTGTCGCCGCCCTGATAACGGACTACGACGTCCGCGTCCCCTCCCCACCGGTCGACGAGGGCGCCCTTGCCCTCGTCGCCGAGCTGGGAGCCGACGATGGTGAGTGTCATACGACCTGCCGATTCCCCGCGGGAGGTAAAACAGATTACGGTCTGTGACCGTGAGACTACCACAAACGTGGATCGAAAAGCCCGTATATCAGAGATAATACGCTTGTTCGTGTATTTACTCCCCGCACCGTTCGCGATCGGTGTTATCGTTCGCGTTCGGACCGTGCGTGTTCTCCGCTGCCGCGCCGCGATCGAACACGTTAACTACTCCCACGTAAAAGCGTGCGATCTGAGCGGGCCTCCGCGGCCGTCGACAGCAACTTTTAAACGGGGGCATGACGAGTTAACATGTGCCATGATAGATCGACTAGAGAAGGAGGTAGACATGCTGGAACGTCACCTCCAGGTCCTGCGGATGGTCATCGAAAACGAGCCGATCGGCATCGTGAAGATGTCGAACGAGACCGGCTACCCGCACCACAAGGTCCGGTACTCGCTGCGCGTCCTCGAGGAGGAGAACCTCATCGAGCCGTCCAGTCAGGGCGCCATCACCACGGAGCGCACCCACGAGTTCGTCGACGAGCTCGACGAGAAGCTCGACGAGACCGTCGATAAGCTCGGGTCCATGCGGATCGACGACGCCGCCGAGCTCGAGAACTGATCGGAACTTCGATTTCGCCCGCCGACGCACCTGCCGCGTTTCCGTTCTCCGCGAGCTACTCCCGACGCTTTCCCCGCATCTACAGGTCGGGGACCGTCATGTGGAACCCGCCGTCGCGCGCCTCCACGAGACACAGGTGATACCCCTGCTTGCGCGAGAGCTTCACGAAGCTCGCGCGCTTCGACCGGCTGAACAGGCCCCCGCCGACCGCGTCGCTCGCTGTCTCTAGGGCCCCCGGCTCGAAGAAGCTCTCCGTCACCGCGAACGCCCCCGCGAACGTCTCGTTCGACGCCGCGATGTCGCGCCCGTTCTCGACGAGCGACTCCAGCGTCCCCTCCGCGGTCGGGTCCCGGCTGTCGTTCAGGTCCGCGACGAACAGCGGGTGGCCCATCCGGTCGCGCAACACGAGGTCGAACGCCCGCTGCTCGCGGGTCTCCTCGCCCCCCTCCCGAATCGCGATCGACACCGTCCCGCCGATCTCGGCGCGGTCGATCTCGGGGAGCGCGTCGTAGAGGTCGCGGAGCGTCCCCTCGTTGCCGGTGCCGCGGACCTCGAACGGGAGGTCTTCGACGAGCCAGCGGGTGAACCCGTACTCGATGGTGTCTTGGAGGAACTCCTCGAACGGTCGGCCGTCGACCGCGAGGCCGTCGGTCTCGAAGCTCGTGTGGTGTTCGACCCGGAGGTTCTCGCGGAGCGCCTCCCGGTCGGCGGCGCCCTCGTGGGCGTCGGCGAGCGTCGCGCCCTCCTTCGAGTCGTACCTGATGAACAGGTTGGTCCCCTCGCGCGCCTCGCCCGGCGTGAGCGTCCGCTCCGCCTCCGGGAGCCGCTCCCTGGCGTTCGAGAGCTCGTCCCGGAGCCGGTCGCGCTCCTCGCGGAGGTCCTCGACCTCGGACTCGAGCCGGTCGACCGCCTCGGCCAGCTCGTCGCGCTCCGACTCGATCTCGTCGCGCTCGGCCGCCAGGCGGTCGCGCTCGTCGGCGAGCGACTGTCGCTCCGTCTCCGTCTCCTCCAAGGCCGCCTCGAGCTTCCGCACCCGCTCGGGGTCGGCGTCGGCCGCCGCCTCGCGCTTCGACACCGCCGACGGGTTTGACGACGGCGTCTCGGTGGCGCGCGGCGAGGGCGAGCCGCCGTTCGCGTCCGATCCGCTCCGCCCGGTCCGGGCGCGGTCGTTCGCCGAACGGGAGCGCTGCGACGACGCCCCGCGCCGCCCCCCGCCGGAACGCGGCTCGCCGCCGGCCTCGGAGGGGTCGAGCGCCGGGATCGACTTCTGTTCACGCCACTCGGCCTCCTCGGAGAACACGTCGTCGGAGTCCGGGGCGTCGCCGTCCGCTGCGCCCGCGTCCGACGCGGCCGCGCCGTCGGAATCGGCCGGCGCCCGTCCCGTCCGGTCGGCGCCCGCCGCGCCGTCGGCGTCGCGGCCGTCCGAGTCGGCGTCACCGATCCGGACGGCGTCGGACGCCGGCCTGTCCGTCTCGTCGGAACCGTCGCTCGGGTCCGCGCCGTCGCGGTCGCTCTCCGCGGTGCGCACGTCGACGCCGGTCGGTTCGTCCGAGCGGTTCGTCGGAGACGGCCCGTCTCCCCGCCCGGCGCCGTCGCCCGGCTCGTCGGGGGCCCCGGGTCGGTCGTCGGTCTCGTCGGCCTCGGGGGCGGCCCCGGGGCTCGCCGGCTCGTCGGTCGATTCGTCGGCCTCGTCGCTCGCCGCGTCGGATCCGCCGGCCGCGGTCGGGTCGGCTGCCGCGCCGGACTCGCCCGCCTCGTCGCCGTCCGGGAGCGGCCGGACGTCGAGGTCGACCTCGTACACCGTGTAGATCCCGACCTCGTCGGCGGCGAGGTCGAACGCGTCGTCGCCCGTCTCCAGCCGCCGGGCGTTGCCGACGTACGCCGCCGCCATCGACTCGCCGCCGGTGTAGGCGACGTAGTAGTCGCCGGAGAGGACGTTCTCCGAGAGCTCGATGTACCCGGTGAATCCCCCCTGCGAGAGCTTGCGGTCGGCCTCGTCCAGCGGCGTGTCCTTGGTGTAGTACTTCGCCCGCGGCTCGCCGCCGAGCTCCTGCATGGCGAAGAGCACGGGGAGCGCGTCGTCCGGGGCCCGATAGACGGTCCCGGAGGCCTCGGCGAAGGCGTCGAGCGCCGCGTCGACGACGCCGACGACGCGCCCGTCGACGAGGAACAGCCATCCGGTCCCGTCGGTCGCCGCCCCCGAGAACCCGTCGTCGACGACCCGCCGGAGCCCCGCGAACCCGTCGGAGAACGAGCGGTCGTCCCACTCGGCGATCGCTTCCCGTCGCTGTGCGTCCATCCTTGCGTTTACGTCGCCAACACCGACTCAAATACCTTCCGGAGCGTGAGACGGCCGTCTGACGCCGCGCGCGGCGGACCGAACCGCTCGACCGCGGGCCGGACGTCTCGGCGCCACGCCCGGCCCGGTCAGTCCGTGCCGACGGCGGCGATAGCCTCGCGGCCGAGGTCGACGACGTCGTCCGGAAGGTCGCTCGCCGCCAACTCCGCGGCGGTGTACCAGCGCCAGCACGCCGGGTCCACCTCGTCGTCGCCGTCGGGGGCGATCTCCCGCGAGTCGACGCGGGCGTAGTAGAGGTGGTCGACGTGCTGGTGCCCCACTGACCCGTCCTCGTGGACGTTGATGTCGTGGAGCATGAGGTGGGCCGGCTCCGGGAGCCCTCGGGTGTTCGGGCCCGTGATCGCCGACTCCGTCGCGACCAGCTCGGGGGTCAGCCCCGTCTCCTCGCGGACCTCGCGCCGCGCGGCCTCGTGCGGCAGCTCGTCGCGGTCGACGTGGCCCCCGGGCGGCAGCGTGATCCCCAGCCGCTCGTGCTCGTGAAGGGCGGTCGCCCCGTCGTTGACGATGTAGGTCGTCGCCGTGAAGTGGCGAGTCGTCTCCATGGTCCCGGGTGGCGGCGCGTCGCCTTCGCGGTTTCGGCTCCCGGCGGGATGGGGACTCCGCTCGGGCGACGCGAACGCCTTTGGGGGTCCGGCGTGACCGCGTGATATGCCACCGATCAACGCGGACGACCTGTCGTGGACGACGACCGACGCGGACGACGCCGCGTGGCGACGGAAGCGGCCGGACGCCGCGGCGGGCGGCGCGGACCTCGGCCGTAGCCTCTACGAGCTGCCGCCCGGCGGCGACGCCGAACGGTCGCTGTCGGGGGACTATATGATCGGCGGCGACGCGGAGTAATGGGACGGCGAAGAAAGCGAGTGAACCGGCGAGCGACCTCCGAACGCGGTGACGGGCGGCCGCGCAGCGGCGGCGTCAGTTCAGCGCGACCGAGTCCTCGGCCTCGAGGAGCTCGTGGTAACGGTTCCGGATGGTGACCTCGCTGATGTTCGCGACCTCGCTGACCTCGCTCTGGGTCACCTTCTCGTTGACGAGCAGCGAGGCGGCGTAGACGGCGGCCGCGGCGAGCCCGACCGGCGACTTGCCGGAGTGGATCCCCTGTTCCTTCGCCGTGTCGAGCAGGCTGCGGGCCCGGCGCTCGGCCTCGTCGGAGAGGCCGAGGTCGGAGGCGAACCGGGGCACGTAGCTCTCGGGGTCGGCGGGCTGGATCTCCAGCTTGAGCTCGCGGACGACGTAGCGGTACGTCCGGGCGATCTCGTCCTTCTCGACCCGGGAGACCCCCGCGATCTCGTCGAGGCTTCGCGGCGTCCCCGCCTGCCGGGCGGCGGCGTACAGCGAGGCCGTCGAGACGCCCTCGATGGAGCGCCCGGGCAACAGGTCCTCGTCGAGCGCGCGGCGGTAGATGACCGACGCGGTCTCGCGGACGTTGTCCGGGAGCCCGAGCGCGCTCGCCATCCGGTCGATCTCGCCGAGCGCCTGCTTGAGGTTGCGCTCCTTGGAGTCGCGGGTGCGGAAGCGCTCGTTCCACGTCCGCAGCCGCTGCATCTTCTCGCGCTGGCGGCTGGACAGCGACTTGCCGTAGGCGTCTTTGTCCTGCCAGCCGATGTTCGTCGAGAGCCCCTTGTCGTGCATCATGTTCGTCGTCGGGGCGCCGACGCGCGACTTGTTGTCCTTCTCTTTGGAGTCGAACGCGCGCCACTCCGGCCCGCGGTCGATCTCGTCCTCCTCGACGACGAGCCCGCAGTCGACGCAGACGGTCTCGCCGTGTTCCGTGTCGGTCGCTAACTGCCCGCCGCACTCGGGGCACCGCAGCTCCTCGTCCTCGGTTGCCGACTCGGTCTGGCTCTCGTCGTCGACGGTCTCGGTCGTGTACGTTCGCAGGTTCTCGCTCATTGGTTTGGTGCGTGGAGGGAACAACGAAACCGAGAGACGGGTCTCGGTGTTTTCCTCACCTTCGGGTAAGTGACCGACGCACTTAAATGTTCGCGTATCTGACGGCGCGAGGACACGGCCGAAAACGGCGTGTAGAACCCTGTACAATTCGGAATTCTCGACGGGACCGACTGACCCGCGCTGGAAGCGCGATCGACGGCGCGAACGCGGGAGTTGGTATAAAGGCGTTTCGCGCCGGACGGGGCGGCGTTCGAGGCCGCCGGCCCGCCGGTCACTCCCCGGTCGCGGCGGCCGCGACGGCGCCGGCGAGGGAGCCGAGGATCACGGCCAGCCCGGTCACCAGCGCGACGCTCGAGGCGAGGTCGGGGCCGGCGGCGACGCCGGCCGCCTCCGAGGCCGGGATCCCGTCGGCGTCGGAGATTGGTACCCGCCCGTCGGACGCGTGGCGCGTGAGCGGCACGCGGGAGAGCGCCCGCAGCGCGAGCATCGCCGGGAGGTACCCGAGCGCCGTGCCTGCGCCGGTCACGGCGCCGGCGAGCGTGTCGGCGACGCCGAGGTATCGGACGGCGGCCGCGCCGCCGAGGGCGACGACGAGCGGGACGGCCCGGAGCGGCCACAGCGCGGCGTCGGCCTGTATCAGCGGGCGCCCGAAGACGACGAGGTCCGACAGCCCGGGACCCGTCCGCGTCCGGACCCAGTGCGCGTCGAAGAGGAACCAGATCGACCCCTCGACCGCCGAGACCGGTCCCCCGACCATCCACCGGGCGACCGCCGAGTCCCCCGGCGACACGCCGGCGACCGCGAGTCCGACCCGCGTGAGCCCGAGTCCGAGCAGCGCCGCGCCGGCCCCGCAGGCGGCGGCGACGGGGAACCACCCCGCCGGGAGCGACACCAGCGAGCCGACCGTCGTTCTGCCGTCGGTCGCCATCTCGCTCCGGCGTTCCCGAGCGAGCGGGATATGTCTTCTCACGGGCCGCGGGCGGAGCGGCGATCGGTTCCGCGAGGACAACCGCTTTGGGCGTCGCGCGAGCACCACGCCTATGAACCGAACGCGGCTCGACGACCGCCTCGCGGACCTCGACACCGACGGCTACCTCCTCGACGCCTCGCAGGAGGACGCCAACCAGCTGTACCTCTCCGGGTTCACCGGCCCCGACCCGTTCCTCACCCTCTACGCCGACGGCGAGGTCCACGTCCTCGTCAGCGGGCTGGAGTACGGCCGGGCGACGACGGAGGCGGCGGCCGACACCGTCGAACGCCACGCCGACTACGACTACGAGTACGGCGGGCGCGAGGAGCGCAACGACATGTACGCGGCGTTCGTCCGCGACAAGGGCGTCGAGTCCGTCTCGATGCCGCCGCGCGGCCCGGTCGGTACCGCGGACGCCCTCCGCGACCGCGGGATCGAGGTCGCGGTCGACGCCGACGACCGGCTCCAAGCGGTCCGCGCCGTGAAGACCGACGACGAGGTCGACGCGATCCGCGACGCGCAGAAGGCGAACGAGGCCGCGATGCGGGCCGCCGAGGAGCTGATCGCCGGCGCCGACGTGGCGGGCGAGGGTGACGACGCGGAGGCGGGCGTCCTCCTCCGCGACGGCGAGCCGCTCACCAGCGAGCGCGTGACCGAGGAGATAGAGGTGACGCTGCTGCGCCACGGCTGCGCGCTCGACGAGACGATCGTCGCCGGCGGCGCGCAGGCCGCCGACCCGCACGACCGCGGCTCCGGCCCGCTCCGCGCGGACGAGGCGATCATCGTCGACATCTTCCCGCGCTCGAAGGCGTCGAAGTACAACGCCGACATGACGCGGACGTTCTGCGTCGGCGAGCCGAGCGAGACCCTCCGCGAGTGGTACGACCTCACCGAGCGCGCGCTGGGCGCCGCGCTGGACGCGGTCGAGCCGGGCGCCACGGGCGAGGAGGTCCACGCCGCCGCCTGCGAGGTGTACGAGGAGGCCGGCGAGCCGACGTTCCGCACGGACCCCGAGACCGAGACCGGGTTCATTCACTCGACCGGGCACGGGATCGGCCTCGACGTCCACGAGTCGCCGCGGCTCGCGAGCGGTGGCGAGGAGCTGGAGCCGGGCCACGTGATCACCGTCGAGCCCGGCCTCTACGACCCCGCTGTCGGCGGCGTCCGGATCGAGGACCTCGTCGTCGTCACCGAGGACGGGTACGAGAACCTCACCGACTACCCGATCGAGTTCGTCGCGGAGTGAACCGTTGCGGGGCGCCGGGGGGCGTCCCGGACCGCCGTCGGCGTCGCGCGACATCCGGCCCGTCTGACCGCGATCGGAAGCCGCTTTGACCCGTACCCGGTACGGCGACCGTGAACTGGCGGTACGAACACACGGCGCTCGCGCTCTGTACGCTCGCGTTCACCGGGACGATGGTGGCGCGGCTCGTCGTGAGCCCGCTCGTCCCGGAGATCACTGCCCGGTTCGGCGTGACGAACGGCACGGTCGGGCTCGCCTTGAGCGGGATGTGGCTCACCTACGCGCTGGCGCAGTTCCCCTCCGGCGTCCTCGGCGACCGCTACGGCGAGCGCCGCGTCATCCTCGCCGCCGTCGGCGCCACCGCGGTCGCCTCCGTCCTCCTCGCCGCGTCGCCCTCGATGCTCGCCTTCGGGCTGTTCGCGGCCGCGCTCGGCGTCGGCGCGGGCCTCCACTACTCGGTCGCGACGACGTTCCTCACCCGGCAGTTCGACGACACGGGCCGCGCCATCGGCGTCCACGTCGCCGGCGGCCCGCTCGCGGGGCTCGCCGCGCCGCCCGCCGCCGCGCTCGTCGGGTCGCGGTACGGCTGGCGAGCCGGCGTGCTCCTCGGCGCCGCGGTGGCGGTCCCCGTCTTCGTCCTGTTCGCGTGGCGGGTCCGACCGACCGAACCCCTCCGGCCGGACCAGCCGATCGGCGAGCGGTTCGCCGTCGGCCCGCTCGTCGAACTGCTCTCGCGGCCGCGGATCCTCTACACGACCGCGCTCGCGACGATGGGGGCGTTCACGTGGCAGGCGACCGCCTCGTTCCTCCCGACGTTCCTCGAGGTCGGGACCGGCCTGTCGAGCGCGCTGTCGGCGCTGCTGTTCTCCGCGTACTTCCTCGTCCACGGCGGCACCCAGCCGGTGACCGGCTCGGTGTCCGACCGGATCGGACGCGACGCCACGGCGATGGTGACGATGGGCGCCGGCGTCGTCGGTTACGGGGCCCTCGCCGCGGCCGCGACGCTCGACCTGGGCCTCCTCGTGTCGGTCCCGGCCGTTGGCCTCGTCGGCCTCGCGATGTCGTGGGGCGCGCCGATCCAGTCGCGGTTCATGGACCTGCTGTCCGACGCCGAGCGGGGCGCCGGCTTCGGACTCGTCCGGACCGCCTACATGGTGACGGGCGCCACCGGCAGCGTCGTCGTCGGCGCCGTCTCGGACGCCGCCGGGTGGCCCGTCGCGTTCGGGCTGCTCGCGGGCGTGATGGCGCTGGGGCTGGCGACGCTGTCGGCGAACCGGCTGCTCGGGACGAAGTACTGAGCCGGAGAAAGGCGAGTCGCGAGAGCCCCGTGCCGCCTCAGAGGCGGTCGTCCTCGATGCTGCCCGGGTCCTCCGCGGTGTCGAACATGTTGTTCTCGGCGCCGTCGAGCATCTCGTCGCGGGGCTCCTCGTCGACCACGCTCACGTTGTACGCCTCGATACCGGACGCGATCAGGTCCTCCGCGGCCTGCTCTTCGGAGACGAACTCCTCGTCCGCCAGCTGCTGAAACTCCGCGTACACGTCGTCCGAGAGGTTCAGCTCGAAAGTGGGCATACCCCTCGTTCCGACCGGACGCTTTTAAATCGTTCCCTCGTTGCGTGGCGCGTCTACGGAGGGGGATCACAGCGACCGACGGCGGCGAGACGGTGATCGAGGCGGCCGACGGCGGCCGTCGTATCGTCCGCGACGCCGTCGACAGCGCTCAGGCAGAGGCGCGGGACCTGCGCTCGGAAGCGGACGAGAGCGGCTGAGGGCCGACCGGCCGCGACGGCCCGAACATCTGCGGGGTCAAGGGTACCCCGACGGGGTGACTGGATTCGCGTATGCCCGGCTTCCCGTCGCCCTTCGGCGCCGACGACGAGGACCTGTTCGACGGCTACGACGAGTTCGTCGCGGGGAGCATCCCGCGCCCGGGCGGGTTCCTCGACGGCCACGACGTGCTCACGGGGGCGGACCACCTCGCGTTCCACCGGCTCACCCGCGAGTGCTTCGAGGAGCGGACCGTGTACGACACGACGTTCGACTACAACCTCGCCCGGCTGAACCTCGACACGCGCCACGGTGACGCCGGGTTCCGCTACGCCGTCGAGCGCGGCGACGCGCCGGACGCCGTCGCCGGGAGCGAGGTCGACCGGGTCCTCCGCGCGGAGTTCACCCCGACGACCGCGTTCTGCCCGCAGACGCACACGCTGACGGTCGGGGCCTTCCGCGCGTGGAACGGGCTCGCCGACCGACACGAGTACGACCTCGTCCGGGTCCGCGCCGCCGCGTCGCACAACCAGAGCGAGGCGGTGAACGGCCGGCTCGCGGCGCTGGAGGAGGCGTACCTCGAAACGGGCGACGTGGGGGTCGATCCGGAGGAGGGGGTCGGGGTCGAGTCGACGCCGATGAGCGGGACGAAGGGGTCGGGCGCCGGGGGACGCTCGACGGACGCGCCGTTCTGAGCGCCCGTCGCGGGGCCGGTTACAGGTCCCGCCAGGCGCCGAGGAACCGCTGGACCGCGGTGAGGTGGCCGACCGCGGCGAACAGCGCGAGCAGCAGGCCGACGACGTTCAGTCCGGCGACGATCGGCGCGGAGTAGACCGCGGCGACCACGCCGACGATCCCGGCGAGCGCGAGGCGGTCGGCCCGGCCGAGGAGCCCGCCGTACTCGCGGCCGATGCCGACCGCCTGGATCTGCGTGCCGAGGTACGAGGTGAGGAGGACGCCCGTGACCGCGGCGAAGCCGAGCGCGTACGCCTCGACGCCCGCCGTGAGCCCGGCGATGATCGCCACGTCGGCGTAGCGGTCGAGGACGTGGTCGAGGAAGTCGCCGCCGTCGGAGGCGACGCCCTGGTGCCGCGCGAGCGCGCCGTCGACGACGTCGAGCCAGCCGTTGAGGAGGACGAGCAGCGCGCCGGTCGCGTACAGGGGCGCCGACCCGAGGGCGAAGGCGGCGGCGGCCCCCACCGCGACGAGGAAGGCGATCACGCTCACCTGGTCGGGCGAGAGGCCGAGCCTGTCGGCCGCCGACACCCACGGGCCGAGCAGGCGGTCCGCCACCGAGCGGTACTGGTCGAGGGTCATCTACCGTCTCGACGCTCGCGGCCGGCTCATATATAATCGATGAAGTCCACGGTGCCGGCGCTCGGCTCGCGCTCGCCCTCGACCGCCGCGCGGATCGCGTCGGCGACCGCCGCGGGCTCGCGGTCGGTCGCGTCGACCTCGTAGACGTTCTCCGCGCCGTGTTCCGCCACGGCCTCGGAGAGGATCACGTCGAGCGCCTCGCTCTCCGCGTTTTCGGCGGCCGTCTCCGACGACTCGCCGCGCTCGGCGAGGCGGGACTCGATCGCCTCCGGGCGACAGCGCAACACGACGACGCGGTCGACGTCGAACCGGTGCGCGAGGTGGGAGTCGAGGACGCCGGTCCAGTCGCCGAGGTGATCGCGGACCGCGTCGAGGTCGGCGACGAGCGTGTCGCGGTCGGCGTCGCGCTCGGTCCAGAGGTCGTCGTCCGACGTGATCCGCTCGTTGAGGTGGATCACGTCGTACTCGTCCTCTAAGAGCGCCGTCGCGGTCGACTTGCCGGTTCCGGGGGTGCCCGTGACGGCGACGCGGTCGGCCCGGCCGCGGTCGGTTCTCTCCTCCGCGTCGGCCCGCGCCGCGGCCTCAGCGTCGTCGCTCACGCGCTGACACCGAGTTCGAGGTCCGCCAGCGTCTCGTTGAGGAGGGCGACCGCCTCGCGGGTCTCCTCGCGCGTCCCCGTGGAGACGCGGACGTGCTCCGGGAGGCCGAACGAGGTGCAGTCGCGGACGATGACGCCGCGCTCCTGAGCGGCCTCGGCGACGCGCTCGCCGTCGCCGACCGCGGCGAGGACGAAGTTCCCCGCGGAGTCGACGGTGGGCGCGTCGAGCTCGTCCGCGATGTACTCGCGGGCCCAGCGCGCGGACTCGACGGACTTCTCGACGTGCCCCTCGTCGTCGAGCGCGGCGAGCGCGGCGCGGCAGGCCAGCTCGTTGGCCGCGAACGGCGTGTTGACGCGGGCGTACGCCTCGCCCCACGCCTCCGGGACGACGCCGTAGCCGATCCGGAGCCCGGCGAGGCCGTACGCCTTCGAGAAGGTGCGGAGGACCGCCACGTCGTCGCGCTCGTCGGCGAGCGGGATCGCGCTGTCCACGTCGGCGAACTCCCCGTACGCCTCGTCGACGACGACGAGCGTCTCCTCGGCGGTCGCGTCGGCGACCGCCTCGACCTCGTCCAGCGGGATCGTCGAGCCGGAGGGGTTGTGCGGCGAGGTGAGGTAGACGATCCGCTCGCCGCCGTAGGCGGACAGCACCGTCTCGGCGTCCTGCGCGAACCCGTCGGCCGGGGAGAGCTCGTACTCCGTCACCTCGCCGTGGTGGTACCGCGAGGACATCGCGTAGTAGGCGAAGCCGGGGCTCGGCACCAGCACCTCGTCGCCGGGCTCTAAGGCGGCCCGCGAGAGGTAGTCGATCGAGCCGTCGGCGCCGGGCGACACCCACACCTGCCCGTCGTCGACGCCCCACTTCTCGGCGATCCGTGCGGTGAGGTCCGTGTGCGAGGACTTCGGGTACTGGTTCACGCGGTCGGCGTGCTCGCGGATCGCCTCGACGGCCGCCGGGCTCGGCCCGTGCGGGTTCTCGTTCGAGGAGAGCTTGATGAGGTCGTCGGGGTCGAGCCCGCGATCGCGGGCGACCTCCTCGACGCCCCGCCCGGGCACGTACGGCGAGTGATCGGAGAGATCCCGTGGTTCCATGTCACCGGGTCGGGGACCGGCGGGCTTAAGCGTGGTCTTGGCGGTCGAGGGCTCGCGTTGGGGGCGCGGCGCGGCTCACGACGACGGGGCGTCGGCGAACCGCCGCTCCGCCTCGGCGACCACGTCGGGGCGCCCCGCGAGCTCCACGGCGACGGTCTCGCTCCCGTAGTCGACGCCCGCGACCACGCCGCGGTCGTACGCCCACGAGAGCGCGGCCTGGGCGGCGCCGCCGTTGGGCGCCTCGACCGTCGCGGTCGCCGTCGGCAGCGCGTCGGCCACCGCGTCCGCGAGGTCGGCGAGCCCGGTCCCGTCGCGGACGCTGACCGGGACCGGCGGGCGGAGCGCGTCGACGACGGGGGCGTCCCGGGGGTCCAGGTCGGCGACCGCGTCCTCGTAGGCCTCGACCGCGGCCGCGAGCCCGTCCGCTCCGACCTCGTCGGCCTTCGACAGCACGGGGATCACCGGCCCGTCGGTCGCCTCGATCGCCGACAGCGACGCCGTGAGCTTCCGGCGGAGGTCGGCACGATCGTCGCTCGCGTCGACGACGAGCACCGCGCAGTCGGCCGCCCGGATCGCGTCGATGGTCGTCCGGAACGAGCGCACCGACTCGTGAGGGAGCCCGTCGAGGAAGCCGACGGTGTCGGTGAGCAGCGCGCGCCGCCCGCCGACCGTCGCCCGGCGCGTCGTCGTCGAGAGCGTCTCGAACGGGCGGTCGGCGACCGCGAGCGGGCCGTCGCGGTCCGCCGGTTCCCCCTCGCCGTTGTCGTCGCGGTCGGCGTCACGAGGCCCGCCCCCGTCGCCGAACTCGGGGTCGTCGACCTCGTCGGCGAGCCGGCGGGCCAGCGTCGACTTCCCGGCGTTCGTGTACCCCGCGAGCGCGACGAGGTCGAACCCGGCGTCGCGGCGCTCCGCCCGTCGGGCCGCCCGGTCGTCGGCTATCTCGTCGAGCGCGCGCTCGGCCGACTCGATCCGCTTCTCGACGTCGAGCACGCGGCTGTCGCCCTCCGGCTGGAGGCGCACGTCCTCGCTCGCGTCGCGGGCGACCGCCTCCTGGAGCCGGGGGAGCTCGTAGCGCAGCCGCGCCAACTCCAGCTGACGGTCGGCCGCGCGCGAGTCGGCGGCGTCGGCGAACAGCTCCAACGCGAGGCGCGGGCGGTCGATCACCGCGGTCCCGGACGGCAGCAGGTCGCCGAGCGAGAACGTCTGTCCCGGTGACAGCCCCCCGTCGTAGATCACCGCCTCGGCGCCCGCGTCGGCCGCGAGCCGCATCAGCTCCTCTGCCTTCCCGCGGCCGAGGTCGTAGGTCGGGTCCTCGCGGCGCCGCTGTGTGACCTCGCCGACGACCGCGTAGCCGGCCGCGGCGGCGAGGTCCCGGATCTCCGCCGTGTCAGGCGGCTCGCCCTCGGACCGGGCCGCGACGACGGCGGGGGTCGCGTCGGGATCGGCGGGGTCGAGAGGGGAGGTGTCGATCGATTCGGCGGTCTCGTTCGTCGTGGCGTCGTCTCGTGACATTCGGTCGGGCGCTCGCGTCGGCCCGGAGAGGGGAGCGTCTCGCGCTCCGGTCGCGGTGCTGCGGCGCGGGCGACCGACCCCGCTTCGCGGACGGGGCGGCCGCGTCGCGACGCGGCGGTACCGTCAGCAGCCGTCGACGAACGAACTGGTCTCCATACCTCCAACTCCGCGGGCTCGCACATAAGCGTTCACCGGAAACGCGGTGTGGTACCGAGACGCGGAAACGTGGGTGTCAGAACGGCGCGCCGGTCAGGGGATGCGAACGTCGTGTTCCAGCGTACCGACGCCCTCGACCTCGACCTCGACGGTGTCGCCGTCGGCGAGCGCGCCGACCCCCTCGGGGGTGCCCGTCGCGATCGCGTCGCCGGGTTCGAGCGTGAGGTACGTCGTGATCTCCTCGATCAGCGTCGGCACGTCGAAGATCATGTGCTCGCGGTCGCTCGACTGCTTCGTCTCGCCGTTGACGCGGAGCTCGACGCCCGCGTCAGTGGGCACCTCGTCGGGCGTCGCGAGGACCGGGCCCAGCGGCGCCGCGCCGTCGAACGCCTTCCCGCGCACCCAGTTCTGCTCGCGGTTCTGGTCGTCGCGGTTCGACACGTCGTTCATACAGGTGAACCCGGCGACGACGTCCATCGCGTCGGCGGCGTCGACCGCCTTACACTGCTCGCCGATCACGACCGCGAGCTCCGCCTCCCAGTCGATCCGGTCCTTGCCGGCGGGGACGGTCACGGTGTCGCCGTGGCTCGCCACCGCGTTCGGCGGCTTGAGGAAGAGCAGCGGGCGGTCGGGCACGTCGTTGCCGAGCTCCTCGGCGTGGTCAGCGTAGTTGCGCCCGATACAAACGATCTTCGACGGGTCGGTCGGCGCGAGCACGTCGATGTCGGGGTCGGAGAGCGCGTACTCCTCGCCGCCGAAGGCGACCGTGTCGGTCGCCGGGTCGTACTCGCCCTCGCGGATCGATCCGGCCGGGTCGCGGAACCGTGCGCGGTACATACGCGGCCGAACGGGCGGCCCCCGGAAAAGCGTTCCCGGAGAGGCAAGCGACGACCGTGACAGGGCGTGCTCGCGGGCTCACTCGGTCGAGTCGGTCGCCTCGCGGACCGAGTCGGTCGCCGCCGCGTCCGTCGCGTCGCCGTCCGCGGCGTCGACGGTGGAATCCTCGTCCGCGGCGTCCGTCTCCGAGCCCTCGTCGGCGAAGCGCGAGTCGGTGGCTTCCCCCGCCTCGCCCGTTACTTCGTCGAGCGACGGCGCCCCGACGCGGTCCCCGAACAGCTCGGAGCGCGCGCAGTCGGCACAGTAGTGGTTGTGGCGGATCGCGTGGGTGCGGACCGGCACGCCGGCGACGACCGTCTCGTCGCGGCGACGCCTGACGAGGCCGCGCTCGAACGCCTCGCCGCAGACGACGCAGGACTCGTCGACGGACTCCGGGGGTCGAACGACCCGGTGATCGACCGTCCGCTGCCGGCCGAAATCGGTGAGTCCGTGCCGTCGACCGAGGCGGCGCCTCACGGCCGGCGCGGCCCCCGCCCCGAACAGGGCGAACGCGAGCCCGACCAGCGCCACCGGCGGGGTGCCGGACTCGAACGAGAGGAACGCGATCCAACCGCCGATCAGCAGCAGTAACCCGCTCAGGAGGTACGCGGAGACGGTTTCGACCGTCCCCCCGCTCTCCACGCTCGACGGAAGGCGAGCGCGCGTCTCGTCGCCGCGCACGAGCCGCCGTCGCTCGGCCAGCTTGGAGTAGTGCCACCAGCCGTACAGCAGGTTCCCGATCCCGCTGGTGAAGAGGAACAGGAGGATGTGGACGCCGACGGAGCCGATTCCCCTGTCGACGAGGATCACCCGGTCGCCGGCGTCCTGTTCGATGTCCCACCCGGCGTCGAGGTGGTCCTGGACGCGGCGGCGGAAAGCGCGCTCGCTCTCGTCCGGCGACGAGGTCGAGCGCGACGTGGACCGGTCGTCCGACCGCTCCGACCGGCCGCTCGACCGCTCGGACGCCGCGGATTCGCCGCCGGACCGCGACGCGCCGCAGTTCGAACAGAACCGGTCGTCGTCGTCGAACGCCGCGCCGCAGTCGGCGCAGTACGCGGGGCCCGCGGCGCCGTCGAGGTCGGCGCCGCAGTCGGGGCAGAAGCTCGCCCCGTCCGGCACCGCCTCGCCGCAGGCGGGGCAGGCGGCCGGCGGGCCGCCGGGCTCGCTGGTCTGGGAGGGCATCTACCGGACGTTCGCGTCCGTTCCGGTTAATCGCTTTCGCCGACGGGCGACGGCCTCCGCGGCGTCGAGTTTTATTACGACGCGCCGAGACGTACGGAACGGACCATGGAACTCACCTGGCACGGCCACTCCACGTGGCACGTCGTCGTCGAGGACACGGAGCTGCTCATCGACCCGTTCTTCGACAACCCGAAGACCGACGTCGACCCCGCGGACCTCGACCCCGACTACCTCCTGTTGACCCACGGACACGCGGACCACATCGGCGACGCCGCCGAGTTCCCGGACGCGACGGTGGTCGCAACCCCGGAGCTGACCGGCTACGTCCAGGAGAACTTCGGCCACGAGCACACGCTCCCGGCCGGCGGCATGAACATCGGCGGCACCGCCGAGTGCGGCGACGCGTGGGTGACGATGGTCCGCGCGGACCACTCGAACGGCATCGAGAACGACCCCGACTACTCCGCCGGCATGCCGACCGGGTTCGTCGTCGGCGACAAGAAGCCGACCCAGGAGTCGGACCCCGACTGTACCACGTTCTACCACGCCGGCGACACGGGCTTGATGTCCGAGATGGTCGACGTGATCGCCCCGTACCTCGAACCGGACGCCGCCGCCCTGCCCGCCGGCGACCACTTCACCATGGGGCCCGCGGGCGCCGGCATCGCCGCCGACTGGGTGGGCGCCGACGTCGTCTTCCCGATGCACTACGACTCGTTCGGGCCGATCGAGATCGAGACCCGCGAGTTCGTCAACGAGGTGACGGCCGCGGGCGCCGCCGCCGAACCCGTCGTCTTGGAGGGCGACGAGACGTACACGCTCGACTGAGGGGGCGACGACCCCACCGGTGATTCCGCCATTTTTCGCAGCGTTCCCGTCCGGAGCGACGCGACCGCGCTGTATCGACCCCGTCCGTCCCCCGGCACTCACGTCCCGTGTCGGCAGCCTTTAGCGGCGGGAGGACGAAGGGTCGGTCGACTATGGCAGACATCGAGACGTCCACGGTTTCCGAGGAAGGGTACGCCAGCACCAGCCAGGTCGGCGAGTTCGACCTCCAGATCGACGCCACCGACGAGACGGGCCCGAACCCGAACGCGACGCTCGTCGCGACGTACGCCTCCTGTTACCTCCCGGCGCTCCGCGTCGGCGGGAGCCAGCGCGGCGAGGAGGACCTCGGCAAGATCCAGATCGACGCGAGCGCCGACCTCGACGACGAGGACGACCTCGAATCGATCGCCTTCGACGTCCACGTCGAGGCCGACCTCGACGACGAGACCGCCGCCGACATCGCCGAGCGCGCCGAGGGCATCTGCCACGTCCACAGCGCGCTCCGCGAGGAGCTCCACGCCGACGTCAGCGTCTACTCCGGCGCGTTCTGAGGCTGGACTCCCGCGTCGACGCCCGCTTTTTTTCGACCGTCCCCGCCCGCTCAGTCCCGCGGCTCCGCCTCTTCGGCGACCGGGCCCGAGGGGTCGGCGGGCGGCGCGGGCCCGTCCGCGTCCGCCCCCGGGCGGTCGAGCCCGGTGAACTCGAACCGAGCGCCCCCGCGTTCCCCCTCCGTCACGGCCACCTCCCAGCCGTGCGCCTCGGCGATGCGCTGGACGATGGAGAGCCCGAAGCCGGTGCCCGTCTCGGAGGTGGTGTAGCCGCTCTCGAACACCCGGTCCCGCTCGTCGGCGTCGATCCCGGGGCCGTCGTCCTCGACGTAGAACCCGTCCGGGAGGTCGCCGACGACGACGCGCTGCCCGCCGTGTTCGGCGGCGTTTCGATACAGGTTCCCGAGGAGCTGCCGGACCCGGCCCGGGTCGGCGCATATCTCCCCGTCGGCCTCCACCACGACCTCGACCGGCGCGTCCGGCTCGTCCCCGCCGGCCGCGTCGTCGCCGAACGGGTCCTCGCCGTCCGCCGATCCGAAGGCGTCGTCGCTGTACCCGGCGGCCAGGTCGCCGAGGTTGACGGGGTCGAACGACCCGACCGCCTCGCCCTGCTTGGCGAGCGCGAGCACGTCCTCGATCAGCCGCTCCATCTCGTCGAGCGCGCGCTCGCAGCGGTCGAAGTAGGAGTCGGTCCCCGTCTCGCGCGCGAGCCGGAGGTACCCCGAGAGGACGTTGAGCGGGTTCCGGAGGTCGTGCGAGACGATGTTCGCGAACTCGTCGAGCCGCTCGTTCTCCCGCTCGATGCGGCGCTCGTACGCCTTCCGCTCGGAGATGTCGCGGCTGCTCGCCAGGAACCGGTCCTCGCCCTGGACGTCGATGCGCCGCACGTGGACCTCGGCGGGGAACGTCGAGCCGTCGGCACGGGCGAACGTCGTCTCCAGTCGGACCGTCTCGTCCACCTCCAGGCCCTCCCAGAGCCGAACCCCCTCCTCGGGGTCGAGTTCGGCGTCGACCTCCCACACGTCCATCCCGACTATCTCCTCGCGGTCGTACCCGAGCGCGTCGGTCATCGCGCGGTTGGCGTCGACGATCGACCCCGCTTCGTCGTGGATGTCGACCATGTCCGGCGAGCGCTCGAAGAGGGCCTCCAGGCGCGCGGAGGTGCGTTCGAGCCGACGCTGTCGGCGCCGCTCGGCGGTGACGTTGCGGGAGATGCCGAGCACCCCGTCGAACTCCCCGTCGATGACGAGCCGTGTCAGCCCGTAGTCGACGATCGCAGCGGGCTCGTCCGGGAGGTCGACTTCGACCGTCCCGGTCAGCGAGTCGCGCTCGCCCTCGACGAGTTCGCCGTACTCGTCGCCGTCGGCCGCCTGAATGCGCTCGACGAGGCGGCTCTCGCGGCCGACGAGCGACTCCGGGTCGGTGCCGAACACGTCGGCGATGTGGTCGTTCGCGAGCGCGATGCGGCCGTCGGCGTCGTAGATACACACCGACTCCGGCAGCTCGTCGACGATGCGGCGGTAGCGTTCGAGCTCGCGCTCGCGCTCCTTCTCTTCGGTGACGTCGATGTGGATCCCGACGGCCCGGAGGGGCTCGCCGTCCTCGGTCCGCTCCACGACGCGGCCCCGGTCGCGGATCCACTTCCAGTCGCCCGACGTGGTCCGCATGCGGAAGTCGCTCTGGTAGGGGTCGGTCTCGCCGGCGAAGTGCGCCTCGATGGCGTCCCAGGCGTCGTCGATGTCGTCGGGGTGGACGCGGTCCTCCCACGTCGACAGGTCGAAGTCGATCTCGTCGATGTCGTGGCCGAGCATCCCCGCCCACCGGTCGTCGAACCGGACTTCGTCCGTCCGCACGTTCCAGTCCCAGACGCCGACGTCGGCCCCTTCGACGGCAAGCTGGAGCCGCTCCGAGACCTCCCGGAGCTCCCGCTCGCGCTCCCGGCGCTCCGTCACGTCGCGGAAGTACAACGCCAGCCCGTCGGCGGTCGGGTAGGCGTTCACCGCGAGCTCCGCGTCGAGGCGGTCGACGTGGTGCTCGAACTCGGTCGCCTCGCCGGTCTCGACGACCTCGCGGAGCGCCGCCTCCGCCTCGGTGCCGGCGACCTCCGGGAACAGCTCCCAGATCCGCTCGCCGAGCAGCGCGTCCGCGTCGCGCTCGACGAACCCCGCGGCCCGCTCGTTGAGGTAGGTCAGCCGCCACTCCGAGTCGACCTGACAGAACGCGTCGCTGGTGCGCTCCAGGTGCGCGGCCAGGCGGCGACCGCCGCGCGCCTCGGAGACCGCGTCCGCGACCGCGCTCGCGAGCCGCGCGAACTCGTCCGCCGGCTCGTCCCGTCGGACGTACTCGTCGACGCCGGCCGAGACGGCGTCGCTGGCGACCGCCTCCGACCCCGACCCGGTGAAGAGCACGAACGGCACGTCGCCGTGGCGGTCGCGGACCGTCTCTAACAGCCCGACGCCGTCGACCTCGGGCAGTTCGTACCCGGAGACCACGCAGTGGAACGACGCCGACGACAGCGCGTCCAGCGCCGACTCGGCGCCCTCGACCGTGACCGCCTCGAACCGGTCGTCGCGCGCTTCGAGCCGCGAGGCCGCCGTCTCGGCGAACGCCGGTTCGCCGTCGACCACGAGGACGCGTACGAGCGACGCCCCTCGTCCCCCCTCGTCGCCGCCGACTCCGTCCGCTTGACTCATCTGCGTAGCTGTTTTCTACTCGACATGATAACCGTTTCGCTCGGTTTCATCGGACGACCGTCGAAACGGAAATGCCGGAGCCGACGGGGAGGACCGCCGTCTCCACGGCGTCGTCCGAGCGGACGGTCCCCACGTACTCGCCGACGCCGCGCGTCTGGGCGTCGACGGCGGCGTCCGGGAGCGGCTCGCCGGCCTCGAAGTGCGCGACGAGGTCGCCGAAGTCGATCGGGCCCCGGGCGATGTTGTCGGCGACGACCACGCCGCCGGACCGGACCTTCGGGAGGACGGCCCGGTAGGCGTCCGCGTACCGCTCCTTCTGGTGATCGATCAGCACCACGTCGAAGGGGCCGTCGTAGCGGTCGACGGTCTCCATCGCGTCCCCGACCTCGAAGGTGACGCGGTCGGCGTACCCGCCCTCGGCGGCGAACGAGACGCCGCGTTCGGCCTCGTCTGCGTCGAACTCGGTACACACCACGTGCCCGGCGCCGCCACGGAGGAACCAGGTGGCGGAGTAGCCGAAGCCGGAGCCGAACTCGAAGGCGCGGTCGGCGTCCGTCAGTCGCGCGAGCAGGCGGAGGACCGCCCCCGCCTCCGGCCCGATGATCGGGAAGCCCCACTCGTCGGCGAGGTCGGCCATCTCCGCCTGCGTCTCGGTGTGTTCCGGCGCCGTCGCGGCCAAGAACCGACGCGCGGGGTCGGTGAGCACGTCCATACCGCCGTCTCGGACGCGTGAAACTTAAATCGGACCGGCGGGCCGGCCGGGCCGAGCCCGGCCCGGGCGCTCGGCGACCCTGAAAACTGTTAAGTCCCGCTCGGTCGACCGGTTGAATAATGTACGATCCTGAGGAACTCGCCGCGATCCGGGAGGCCAAGGAGTCGTGGGAGGACGGGACCTACGGCGACACTGTCGAACGGTTCGGCGAGCGCGAGGAGACGTTCACCACCGACACCGGGGGCCAGGAGGTCGACCCGCTGTACACGCCCGCCGACGTCGACGTGGACTACCGGGAGGACCTCGGTTACCCCGGGGAGGAGCCGTACACCCGCGGCGTCTACTCGACCATGCACCGGGGGCGGCTGTGGACGATGCGCCAGTACGCGGGGATGGGCACCGCCGCGGAGACGAACGAGCGCTTCCGCTACCTCATCGACGAGGGCTCGTCGGGCCTGTCGATGGCGTTCGACCTCCCGACGCAGATGGGATACGACTCCGACGCCGCGATGGCCGAGGGGGAGGTCGGGCGGTCGGGCGTCGCCATCGACACGCTCGACGACTTCGAGACCGTCTTCGACTCCATCCCGCTCGACGAGGTCTCCACGTCGATGACGATCAACGCCCCGGCGGCCGTCCTCCTCGCGATGTACGTCGCGATGGGCGACGAGCAGGGCGTCCCGCGCGACCAGCTCCGGGGGACCATCCAGAACGACATCATGAAGGAGTACATCGCGCGGAACCTCTACATCTACCCGCCGAAGCAGTCGATGCGGCTGATCACGGACATCTTCGAGTTCTGCGCGGCCGAGACGCCGAAGTTCAACACCATCTCCATCTCCGGCTACCACATCCGCGAGGCCGGCTCGACCGCGGCCCAGGAGATCGCCTTCACCCTCGGCGACGGCATCGAGTACGTCGAGGCCGCCCTCAACGCGGGCCTCGACGTCGACGAGTTCGCCCCGCAGCTCTCCTTCTTCTTCAACGCCCACAACAACATCTTCGAGGAGGCCGCGAAGTTCCGCGCCGCACGGCGGATGTGGGCGCAGATCATGGACGAGCGCTTCGGCGCGGAGAACCCGAAATCGAAGCAGCTGAAGTTCCACACCCAGACCGGCGGGTCGACGCTCACCGCCCAGCAGATCGAGAACAACGTCGTCCGCGTCTCGTATCAGGCGCTCGCGGCGGTCCTCGGCGGCACCCAGAGCCTCCACACGAACGGGAAAGACGAGGCGCTCGCGCTCCCGACCGAGAAGTCCGTGCGCACCGCGCTCCGCACGCAGCAGATCCTCGCCCACGAGTCCGGCGCGGCCGACACGATCGACCCGCTCGCGGGCTCGTACTACGTCGAGGACCTCACCGACGGGATCGAGGAGGAGGCGTTCGAGATCCTCGAAGAGGTCGACCGCCGCGGCGGGATGTTAGAGGCCGTTGAGAGCGGCTGGGTCCAGCGGCAGATCCAGGACGTGGCCTTCGAGCGCCAGCGGGAGATCGAGGAGGGCGAGCGGATCATCGTCGGCGTCAACGAGTTCGAGGTCGACGAGGAGCCGGAAATGGACTTGGAAGAGGTCGACCCCGAGCAGGAGCAGAACCAGCGCGACCGGCTGAACGAGGTGAAGGCCGAGCGCGACGACGACGCGGTCGACGAGGCGCTCGCGGGGCTCCGCGAGGCCGCGCAGGGGTCCGAGAACGTGATGCCCCACGTCGTCGACGCGGTGAAGGCGTACGCGACGGTCCAGGAGATATCGGACGTGCTCCGCGACGAGTTCGGCGAGTACAAGCCCGGGCGGTGAGCGGGAAGGCGGCGGCGACGGTTCCGAGCCGCCCCCGGCGGCGCGCTCAGTCCGCGCCCCTGACGACGTGGCCGTACTTCAGCGCCGCGACGAAGACCCCGCCGCCGACCGCGTTGCCGACGGTCGCGAGCGCGAGGAACGAGAGGTAGTCGGCGATCGATATCGCGGGCGAGGAGAACAGCCCGAACAGTACCTCCACGTTGCCCGCGATCGAGTGCGGCAGGTGGAGCATCCCGATGGTGCCGGTGACGATGAAGACGAGCAGCAGGCGGCCGGTCGTCTCCTGGGCGGCCGTGATCAGCCACGCCAGCAGCCCCATCAGCCACCCGGCGAACACGCCGCCGACGAACAGCCACGTGAGGTCGTGGGTGACCAGCTTGAGCGCGATCTCCTCGAACGCCGCGGCCTCGACGACGCCGAGCCCGGGCGTCAACAGGGTCGCGAGCAGGGCGAACGACAGGCCGCCGATCAGGTTCCCGACGTACACCAGCCCCCAGAGGCGGCCCAGCTGGCCGAGCGAGGCCTGCCCGTCCATCACGGGGATCACGGCGAGCATGGTGTGTTCCGTGAACAGCTCCGACCGACCGAGGATGACGAAGACGAACCCGACGGAGTAGACGGTCGCCAGCAGCAGCTCGGTCCCGAGGTCGCCGTATCCGCCCGGCGACAGCGTCAGTACGACGGCCATCAGGAGGGGACCGAACCCGATGTCGAGCCCGGCGGACAGCCCGGAGAGCAGCAGCCCGGACCGCTCGCGGTTCATCTCGTGGACGGCGCTGTCGAGGATCGAGTCGAGGATCGTCCGCGACGTCTTCTGCTCTAAGGCCGTGTCGGGGTTCTGGTCGCTCACGGGATGGCTCTGCCGCCCGTTGTCACTGGAGCTACCCAACACTTTCCATCGGTCGACCGGGCTGCCGGGACCGACAGTCGCCCGCGTCCCCCGACCGCGTTCCCGCTCGGTCGCGCCGCCCGGGGCCATTTATGTCCGCGCGCCGCGACGGTCGGGTATGCGCTTCGATCACGTCGGTGTCGCGACGCGGGACGCCACGGCGCTCGCGGACCTGTTCGGCGGCCTGGTCGACGCCCCGGTCGCCCACGAGGAAACGTTCGACGGGATGCGCGTCGTCTTCCTCGAACTCGACGGCGGCGGCTACTTCGAGCTGCTCGAACCGGACGCCGGCGGGACCATCGCGGACTACCTCGACCGCGAGGGACCCGGCGTTCACCACGTCGCGCTCGCGGTCGACGACCTCCCGGCCGCGCTCGACGACGCCCGCGACCTCGGCATCGACCTCGTCGACGAGGAGCCGCGCCCCGGCGCGTGGGGCCACGAGGTCGCCTTCTGTCACCCGCGCTCGACGGGCGGCGTGCTGGTCGAGTTCGTCGAGCACTGAGGCGGCCCGTCGGCGCCGAGAAACCGACGGCGCGGCTCAGTTCCCGGACTCGGCCTCGACCGCCGGGTCGTGGGTCTCGTACCAGTCGAGGATCTTCTCCAGCCGATGGATCGCGCGGTCGGGGTCGCCGATGTTGTGGTGTTCGTCCGGGTAGACGACCAGCTCTGCGTCGACCCCCTGCTTGCGGGCGGCGACGTACAGCTGCTCCGACTGCGAGGGGGGACAGCGCCAGTCCTCGCCGCCGGCCATGACGAGCAGCGGCGTCTCGATGTTCCCGGCGTCGAGGATCGCGGTCGACGCGTCGAACGCCTCGGGGTTCTCCCACGGGAGCCCGAACTCCGCCTCCATCCAGACGTGCGTGTCGTCCGTGCCGAACGCCGACCGGATGTCGTAGATCCCGTGTTCCGGCGCCGCGGCGGCGAAGAGGTCCGGCTCCTGCGTGACCAGGAACCCCTGCGCGATGCCGCCGTACGAGAAGCCGTGGCCGAACACGCGGTCGGGGTCGACCCAGCCGCGGTCCGCGAGCGACTCGACGCCCGCGGCGATGTCGTCGACCTCCGCGGTGCCCCACTTGCCGGTGAGCTCGGCGGTGAACTCGCGGCCGCGCGAGGTGCCGCCGCGGTAGTTCGGGCGGAAGACGAGGTAGCCCCGGCTCGTCAGCGCCGCGTGACCGAAGCTGAAGACGGGCTCGTCGTACGACATGGGCCCGCCGTGGATGGCCACCACGAGCGGGTGGTCGCCGGACTCGGGGTCGACCTCGGGGTCGTGGTAGAGCACGCCGTCGAGCGTCCAGCCGTCGGACTCCCACTCGACGCGCCGCGCCTCCGGGACCGCGAACTCGTCGACGAGCGACTCGTTGACGCGGGTGAGCCGCCGGAAGGAGTCGGGCTCCGTGGCCGCGTCGAGGTCGTCGACGTCGACCGCGTACAGGTCGGTGCCCTCGGTCGGGTCGGAGAGGACGACGACCGCCGTCGACCCGTCGTCGGCCACGTCGACCCCGGCCATCGCGCGGTCGCGGCCCTGCGCCTCGAAGACGCGCTCGACGGTGCCGTCCGTCTCGAGGCGGACCAGCCGCGTCTGGCTCTCGTCGGCGATCCGGGCGTATATCTCGCCGTCGACCCACGCCGGCTCGCCGCCGCGGGCGACCGTCCGGTCGAGCGCGGCGGTGAGGGAGGGGGGCTCGCCGCGGGCGTCCGCCTCGTCCGCTGCGTCGACGAGGTACACCTCCGCCGGGGCGGGCGGGTCGTCGGGGTCGCTGGCTACCGTCGCGATCCCGTCGCCGTCGGGGCGCCACGCCGGCGCGCCGTGGGTCAGATCGCCGCCCGTGAGCCGCTCGGCGTCGCCGCCGTCGGCCGGGACCGCGTAGAGGTCGCGGACGGAGGTGTCGTCCGGGCGGTCGAGCCGGCAGGAGGTGAACGCGATCCGCCCGTCCGGGCCCCACGTCGGGTCCATCCCGGCGATGTCCTCGAAGGCGCCGCCGCCGTAGGCGTCGTCGAGCCGGCGGGGGTCGCTCCCTGGGTCGTCGAGGTCGACGACGAACAGGTACCGCGTCACCTCGTCGGTCCAGCCGGCGCCGTTGACCTTGTGCTGAAGCCGGGTCGTCTCGATGGGGCCGCCCTCCTCGCGCACCTGGTCGAGGTACTCGGACTCCTCGTCGGTCGGGTCGCGCGACTCGATCACCAGGCGGTCGCCCGAGGGCGACCAGTCGAAGTCCGCGACGCCCTCGTCGCGCTCGGTGGCCTGCCGCGCGTCGCCGCCGAGCGCGAGGTCGAAGATCCACACCTGCGGCTTGGGCCCGTCGTCGCCGTTTTCGAGGGGTTCCTCGCCGTCGCCCTCGCTCTCGGCGTCCGCGTCCTCGTCCCCGCTTTCGGCGTCCTCCTCGTCCCCCTCGTCGTCTCGGTCGCGCCAGCCCACCCGCTTCTCGGCGTCGCGGTCGCGAGCGGCCACGAACGCGAGGCGGTCGCCGTCGGGCCCCCACGACGGCGCGGAGGCGCCGGAGGCGCTCGTCAGGCGGTGCGGCTCGCGGGAGCCGTCGATCGGGGCGACGAAGAGGGAGGAGACCGCCTCGTCCGCGGCCTGGTCGTACTCGGTCGCGGTGAAGGCGACGCGGTCGCCGGTCGGGGAGACGGCGACCTCGCCGATCTGGGTCAGGTCGTAGTACGCGTCCAGCGGCAGTTCCGACATGAACGCACCCAGCGGCGGGCGGAGGAAATACGTTCGGGCCGCGGAACCTCGGCGACCGAGGGAGCGCGGTCGCCGGCGACGCGGGCCGCGAGGGCGACCGACTTAACCGCGACGCGACCGCACCGCCGGTCGTGTTCCGCGACCTCTCGCGACCGATCGAGACGGGGATGCCGACCTACCCCGGCGACCCCGACGTGACGCTCGCGCCCGCCGCGACCCACGAGGCCGACGGCTACGCGACGAGCGAGCTCCGGACCGGAACGCACGCGGGAACGCACGTCGACGCGCCGCGGCATACGGTGCGCGGGGGCGAGTCGATAGACGAGCGAGCCGTCGGCCGGTTCGCGTTCGACGCCCGCCTCGTCGACCCCCGCCCGCTCGAGCCGCGGGAGCCGATCCGCCCCGGCGCGCTCCCCGAACCGGACGCCCTCGACCCCGCGGTCGACCTCCTCGTCCTCCGGACCGGCTGGGAGTCGCACTGGGGGACCGACCGATACCGCGACCACCCGTACCTGACCGCGGCGGCCGCGGAGCGGTGTCGGGAGGCGGGCGTCGGCGTCGGGCTCGACGCCTTCGGACCGGACCCGACGCCGACGGCGGGCGGAGGGGCAGACGGGGGAGCGAGTGAGGACGGCGAGCCCCGGGGGACCCCTGCCCACGACGCCCTCTTGGGCGCCTCGCTCCCGGTCGTCGAGAACCTCTGCGGCCTCGACGGCCTCCCGGCGCGGTTCCGGCTCTCCGCCTTCCCGCTCCGGCTCCGCGGCGCAGACGGGTCGCCGGTGCGCGCGGTCGCCGAGTGGGAGGATTAGACGGACGCGGACCGCCGCGCGGGCCGGCTCGCGGGCGGCCCAGACCAAACCCGTTTTAAGCGTCGGCGACGAACCGCGTCTCAAGGTCGATATCCATGGAAATGCCACGCCGCTTCAACACGTACTGCCCCCACTGTGACTCCCACCAGGAGCACGAGGTGGAGAAGGTCCGATCGGGTCGCGCGACCGGAATGAAACGCGACGCGCGACAGCGACGCCGCGCGCTCGCGACCATCGGCAACGCCGGCGGGTACTCGAAGGTGCCCGGTGGCGACAAGCCGACGAAGAAGACCCACCTGAAGTACCGCTGCGGCGACTGCGGGAAGGCCCACATGCGCGAGGGATGGCGCGCCGGCCGTCTCACGTTCCAGGAGTAAGCATGGCGGGAGACTTCCACCGCGTCGCCTGCGGCGACTGCGAGAACGAACAGGTCGTCTTCGGCAAGGCCTCCTCGACGGTGTCGTGCGCGGTCTGCGGCACGACCCTCGCGACCCCCACCGGCGGGGAGGCGGAGCTTCACGGCGAAATCGTCGAAACCGTTGAGGCGCGGTAACCGCCTCACCGCTCCGTCATGAAGTACAGCGGCTGGCCCGAACCCGGCGAGTTGGTGGTCGGCGACGTCGACGAGATCGCCGACTTCGGCGTGTTCGTCGACCTCGACGAGTACGAGGACAAGCGCGGCCTCTGCCACATCAGCGAGGTCGCGTCCGGCTGGATCAAGAACGTCCGCGACCACGTCCGCGAGGGACAGACGGTCGTGGCGAAGGTGCTCGAGGTCGACGAGTCGTCGAACCAGATCGACCTCTCGATCAAAGACGTCAACGAACACCAGCGCAAGGAGACGATCCAGGACTGGAAGAACGCCCAGAAGGCCGACAACTGGATGGAGATCGCGCTCGGCGAGGACGTCGACGACGACCGCTACACGTCGGTCGCCAACGCGCTCCTCGCGGAGTACGAGAGCCTCTACGACGCCTTCGAGGCGGCGGCGATCCGCGGCGACGAGGCGCTCGACGACGTCGACGTCGACGCCGACACCGTCGACGCGGTCGTCGCGGCCGCCCGCGATAACGTCTCCGTCCCGTACGTCGACGTGACCGGCTACGTCGACCTCGAATCGGCGGCCCCCGACGGCGTCGACGACGTGCGCGACGCGCTCGCCGCCGCCGAAGGGAACGGCGAGGTCCCGGACGGCGTCGACCTCGACGTCGGCTACGTCGGCTCGCCCGAGTACCGGATCAAGGTCCGCGCGCCGGACTACAAGACGGCGGAGTCGCAGCTCGAAGCCGCCGCCGAGCGCGCCCGCGAGGCGATCGAGGCCGCCGGCGGCGCCGGCGAGTTCCACCGCGAGCGGCGCGAAGACGACGAGTAACTCGGTCCGACCCGACGCTTTCCATCCGTGAAATCAGATATCCGCGTCTGCGCGAACTGGGCGGCCGCTCACGAGCGGCCGGTGTACGCGCTCGGCGAGCGCTGTCCGGTCTGCGGCGGCCCGACCGAGAACAGCGCGCCCGCGCCGTTCGGCCCGGAAGACCCGTACGGCGAGTACCGACGGCGGGCGCGGCGACGCGGCTCGGAGTAGGCGCGGACGCCGCGGCGGCGTCCGGGCTGTCCTCGTGACCGCTCGATCGCGAGCCACCGGAATAGCCACGCTCTTGTGACCGCCGCCCGGACGGACGGGGTATGGAGGACATCGAGATCGACGAGGTCGCGACGCCGGAGCTCACGGACCCGGTGTTGATCGAGGGGCTGCCGGGCGTCGGGCACGTGGGGAAGCTGGCGGCCGAACACCTGCTGGAGGAGTTCGACGGGGAGCTCGTCCGCCGGGTGTACGCCACGGAGTTCCCGCCGCAGGTGAACGTCGACGACGGGGGGGTCGCGGAGCTGACCTGCGCCGAGTTCCACGCCGTCGAGACCGACGGCGCCGACCTGCTCGTGTTGACCGGCGACCACCAGGCCGGGTCGAACGCGGGCCACTACAAGCTCACCTCGACGTTCCTCGACGTGGCCGAGGCGTTCGGGGCTGAGCGCGCGTTCGCGCTCGGCGGCGTTCCGACCGGCGAACTCGTCGAGGAGTACACGGTCCTCGGCGCGGTCTCCGACGGCGCGCTCACGGAGGACTTGGAAGACGCCGGCGTCGAGTTCCGCGCCGACGAGCCGGCGGGCGGCATCGTCGGCGTCTCCGGGCTCGTCCTGGGGCTCGGCGGTCGCCGCGGGTTCGAGGCCGCCTGCCTGATGGGCGAGACGAGCGGCTACCTCGTCGACCCGAAGAGCGCCCGCGCCGTGCTGGAGGTCCTAGAGTCCGTCCTCGACCTCTCCGTCGGTTACGAGAGCTTAGAGGACCGCGCCGAGGAGATGGAGGAAGTCGTCGGCAAGATCCGCGAGATGCAGGAGGGACCGGCGGTGCCGGACGACGACCTGCGTTACATCGGCTGACCGGACGCGACCGCCGCGACCCGCTCGTTCTCTGCGGGGCCGTTCGTTTCCGCCGGAGAACCGGAACTCCCGCTTCCGGCAGAGATAAATCACGTCCCCGATCATCGTTCGTGTATGACAGAGGTACGCGTCGCCGGGGTCGGGCTCACTCCCTTCGGCAGTCACCCGGAGCGCACCGGCCGCGATCTGTTCGGGGAGGCCGCGCTTCGGGCGTTCGAGGACGCCGGCGTCGACAGGGCCGACGTCCAGGAGCTGAACTACGGCAACTTCATGGGGGCGCTCGCCGAGCACCAGGGCCACCAGGCGCCGCTGATGGCCGAGGCCGCCGGGGTGCGCTGCCCGGCGACGCGCTACGAGTCGGCGTGCGCGTCGGCCGGCGTCGCGGTCCGGGAGGCGGTCCGGACGGTGGCCGCGGGCGACGCGGACGTGGTCCTCGCGGGCGGGATGGAGCGCATGACGAACCTCCCGACCGCCGAGGTCACCGAGGGGCTCGCCATCGCGGCCGACGACCTCTTCGAGGTGCGGTCGGGCGTCACCTTTCCCGGCGCCTACGCGCTCATGGCGAACGCCTACTTCGACGCCTACGGCGGGAGCCGCGAGGACCTGGCGCACGTCGCGTCGAAGAACCACGCCAACGCCGTGCCCAACGAGTACGCCCAGTACCGGAAGGAGGTCTCCGTCGCGGAGGCGATGGACGCGCCGCCGGTCGCGGAGCCGCTCCACCTGTACGACGCCTGCCCGATCACCGACGGCGCGAGCGCGCTCGTGCTGGTCTCCGCGGAGTACGCGGAGCGGAACGTCCTCGACGCGCCGGTCGCGGTGACGGGCACCGGACAGGGGACCGACCGGATGGCGCTCGGCGACCGCGACCGCCTCGCCCGGACGCCCGCCGCGGACGACGCCGCCGACGCGGCCTACGCCGACGCCGGCGTCGGGGCGAGCGACGTCGACGTCGCGGAGGTCCACGACTGCTTCACCATCGCCGAGGTGCTGGCGCTGGAGTCGCTGGGGCTGTTCGAGCCGGGCGAGGGGATATCGGCCGCCCGCGAGGGGGTCACGACCGCCGACGGCGACCTCCCGGTGAACCTCTCGGGCGGGCTGAAGGCGAAGGGCCACCCGGTCGGCGCGACCGGCGGGTCGCAGATCGCCGAGCTGACCCGCCTTCTCCGCGGGGACCACCCCAACAGCGAGCACGTCCCCGACGCCGAGGTCGGCGTCGCGCACAACGCGGGCGGGACCGTCGCCAGCGCGGTCGTCCACGTGCTGGAGGTGGCGGAATGAGCGACGCGGACACGGGCGGGGAGGCCCCGCCGACCGACCGCGACTACGCCGAGTGGCTCGACGCGCTCGCGGACGGCGAGGGGTTCGCGCTCGCGTGTCCGGACGGCCACGGCTCGCTCCCCCCGCGCCGCGTCTGCCCCGAGTGCGGGTCGCCGGACCTCTCGCGGGAGCCGCTCCGCGAGACGGGGACCGTCGAGACGTACAGCGTCGTCCACGTCCCGTCGCCCCGCTTCGCCGACGACGCGCCGTACGCGACCGCCGTGGTCGACTTCGGCCCGACGCGGCTGACGGGGATCGTCCGCGGCGACGACTCGGACGAGGACGCCGCCCCGGACGTGGCGATCGGTGACGCGGTGACGGCCGCCGTCGGCGAGCGGGCCACCGACGGCGAGCGGCTCGTCGTCTTCCGTCCCGCGCCTGACCGGTCCCCGGACGAGTGAGCCGAGCGCGAGCGCGTCGAGCCACTCGGCGTAGTCGCGGGGCGAGTGAACGCCGCCCCGGAGCCGACGTCGCTCGCGGCCTTCCCCGTCGATTTTCGGGGTCCGAGGCGCGGACGGGCAAAACCATTATACGCGAATGGTAAGTATTCCGAGCGTATGCCCGACCGCATCCCGGTCCTCCTCGTCGACGACGACCCGGACCTGCGAGAGGTCACCGCCTCGTACGTAGAGCGCGAGGCCGACCGGATCGCGGTCGAGACGGCGCCCGACGCGGACGCCGGGCTCGACGCCCTGGCGGACGGCGAGTTCGAGTGCGTCGTCTCGGACTACGAGATGCCCGGCCGGGACGGGCTGGCGTTCCTCGCCGCGGTCCGCGAGCGCTGCCCGGACCTCCCGTTCATCCTCTTCACCGGCCGGGGGTCCGAGGAGGTCGCGAGCGAAGCGACCTCCGCCGGCGTCACCGACTACCTCCAGAAGCGCGGCGGCACGGAGCGGTACGAGCGGCTGGCGAACAGGGTCGTCGAGGCCGTCGAGAAGCGGCGGGCCGAACGGGAGGCCGAGGAGGCCGTCGGTCAGTTCCGCGCGGTCGCGGAGGGGGCGTCGGACGCGATCCTGTCGGTCGACACCGACGGGGTGATCGAGTTCGCGAACCCGGCCGTCGAGTCGGTGTTCGGGTACGAGCCGAGCGAGTTGGAGGGCGAACCGCTGACGACGCTGATGCCCGACCGGCACCGGAACGACCGCCTCGGGGCGGTCGAGCGATACCTCGCCACCGGCGAGCGGAGCGTCGACTGGTCGGACGTTCGGTTCGACGCGCTCCACCGCGACGGTCACGAGGTCCCGGTCTCGCTGTCGTACGGCGAGTTCACCGCGGACGGCGAGCGACACTTCGTCGGCGTGATCCGCGACGCCACCGACCGCGACCGCCACCGGGCGTTCATCGAACACGCCAGCGACGTGGTCGCCGTGCTGTCGCGCGACTGGCGGTTCCGGTACCTGAGCCCCTCTTGCGAGCGCGTGACCGGCCACGCCCCGTCGGACCTGCTCGGCGAGCGGTCGCTCGACTACGTCCACCCGGAGGACCGGGAGGCGGTCAGGGCGGCGTTCGGCGAGCTGGACGCCGAGGGCGGCCCGCCGACGGCCGAGTACCGGTTCGAGACGGCCGACGGCGAGTACCGGTGGCTCGAATCGGTCGGGAGCGAGCGGATCGAGACGGACGCCACCGAGGGATACGTCGTCACCACGCGGGACGTCTCCGAGCGGAAGGAGCGCGAGCGGACCCTCGCCCGGCTCCGCGAGTGGACCCGGGACCTCAACTACGCCCGGACCACCGAGGAAGCGGCCGAGCTGGCGGTGGACGCGGTCGACGACCTGATCGACGCGGGACTGAGCGGGATCCACCTCCGCACCGAGGAGGGTGACCGCCTCGAACCGGTCGCGCTCGGCCAGTCGGTGCCCGCGCTGTTCGAGGAGCAGCCGTCGTACGACCGGGACGCGCCGCCGGGGACGCGGGCGGCGATGGCGTGGGACGCCTACCGGAGCGACGAGTCGCTCGTCGTCGACGAGCTGTCGGCGTACGAGCCGCTCGACGAGCCCTCGCCGGCGGAGAGCCTCGTGTTGCGCCCGATCGGGGGCCACGGGCTGTTCGTCGTCTCCTCGCCGGAGCCGAACGAGTTCACCGACACCGACGTGCTCGTGGCCGAGATCCTCACCGGCCACCTCGAGGCGGCGTTCGACCGCATCGAGCGGGAGAGCCGCGTGGAGCGGCTCCACGACGCGACTCGGACCCTCGTCCGGGCGGACTCGCGGGAGGAGATCGCGGAGCGGGCGGTCGAGGCCGCCACCGACGTGCTCGGGTTCTCGATCGTCACGGTCCGGATCCACGACGAGGACGCCGGCGGACTGGTGCCGATGGCCGTCTCGCCGAAGGCGGTGGACCTGCTGCCGGAACGGCGGACGTACACCCCCGACGGGGGGAGCCTGAACTGGGGCGCGTTCGACGCCGGCGAGCCCCGGAAGTTCGACGACATCCGCGAGACCGAGGCGCTCGACGCCGACACGGACCTCCGCAGCCTGCTGATCGTCCCGATCGGCGACTACGGGACGATATCGGTCGGCGAGACGGAGCCCGGCGTGTTCGGCGGCGTCGACGAGTACCTCGCCGGAATCCTGGCGACGGCGGCCGAGACGGCGTTCCAGGCCGAGGCGCGCACCCGCCGGCTTGCGGAGCGGACGTCGGAACTGGAGCGACAGAACGACCGCTTAGAGGAGTTCGCGGGGGTGGTGTCACACGACCTGCGGAACCCGCTGGAGGTCGCGCGCGGCCGGACCGAACTCGCCCGCGAGGAGTGCGACAGCGACCACCTCGCGGCCGTCGAGCGCGCGCACGGCCGGATGACCGCCCTGATCGACGACCTGCTCACGCTCGCCCGCGAGGGCGACCCCGTGACCGACCCCGACCCGGTGGACCTGGGCCGGGTCGTCGGCTCCTGCTGGCGGACGGTCGACACGCGGAACGCGACGCTGCGCGCCGACGCAGAGGGGATGATCCTCGCGGACGAGGGACGGCTCAAACAGCTGTTAGAGAACCTGATGCGGAACGCGATCGAACACGGCGGCGACGACGTGACGGTCGCGGTCGGGACGCTGCCGGACGGCTTCTACGTGGTCGACGACGGCCCGGGCATCGACCCCGACCGCCGGGAAGACGTGTTCGAGGCGGGGCACACGACCTCGCAGTCGGGAACCGGGTTCGGGCTGCGTATCGTCGAGCAGGTGGCCGACGCGCACGGCTGGTCGGTGCGGGCGGGAGCGAGCGAGGACGGCGGCGCGCGGTTCGAGATCACCGGCGTCGAGTTCGAGGAGTGAGCCGGTCCGAACCGGGCGCGAGCAGGGGAGCAGAGGGGCGGCGTCGCCCGTGTAATCGCGGCCGAGCGGACTCGATCAGTCCCGCGTGACCAGTTCGACCTCGTGGCCGTCTTGGTCCTTGGTGAACGCGTAGTTGTGGTCGCACGAGGCGGGGTCGCGGTAGTCGGGCGCCTCGCGGGTCATGAGGTCGTCCCACGCCTCGTCGAGGTCGTCGACGCGCACCGCGACGTGGCCCCAGCCGTCGCCCATCGTGTACTCGCGGCCGTCGTAGTTGTAGGTGAGTTCGAGCTTCATTTCCTCCTCGGCCGCGTCCTCGGGCGCCACGAAGTAGTTCGAGAAGGTGTCGGCCTCCCAGCGGCCCGGGTACTCCGTGTACTCGAACTTCCGGGTCCAGTAGCCGAGCGCCTCGTCGGCGTCCTCGACGCGGATCATCGTGTGGTCGATGCTCCACTTCGCGCCGTGGTCGCGCTTGACGATCTCGATCTCGTGGCCGTCGGGGTCCTTCACGAACGCGTAGCGGTTCCCGCAGGACTCGGGGTCGCGGTAGTCCTCGACGCCCTCGTCCATCAGCTGGTCGTACGACTCCTGGAGCGCGTCCTCGGGGACGCGGACCGCGATGTGGCCCCAGGCGTCGCCGATCTCGTAGCTGCGGCCGTCGTGGTTGTACGTGAGCTCTAAGAGTGCGCCGTCCTCGTGAACGTCCTCGGGGCCGAGGAACACGTTCGTGAACGTGTCCGCCTCCCAGCGGCCCTTCTCCTCGTAGTTCAGGTGCGTCTGGTACCAGTCGAGGCTCTCCTCTAGGTCCTCGACGCGGATCATCACGTGATCGAAGGTTCCGTCCATGGGCGGGAAATCGGCCGCTCGGGTCAAAAGCGTACTGAAGCCCGAACCCCCGCGACGGGCCGAACCGGTGGACCAGATACGGGTCTAATTCGCATTTTATTAACGCTGAACGGGGTGGATAGATACGGTTCGATCTCCCATACCGTACGTTCGCCGTCGACCGGCGGCGAACGACTCTATGGCAAACGAACCGACGAAGCCGTCGACGGCAGACGGCACGACATCGCAGTATCGCTCGCACGTGACTCCCCCAGACACGAGCGCCGTGCGCCGGGTCGCCGCGTTCGCCGCGGGGGCCCCGTTCACCGCGCTCGTCGCGGCCGTCGAGGTGGCGCTCGTGACGGCCGCGCTCGGGGTCCAGCGGTCCGCCGCGCCGGTCGCGGTCGGGCTGATCGCCTTCTCCGTGTACGCGGCGGACCACGTCGCCGACGCGGAGGGCGACGCCGACGCGACGCCGCTGCGCGCCCGCTTCGCGCTCCGTTACGCCGACCAGCTGATGGTCGCCGCCGCCGTGAGCTACGGGCTCGCGGTCGCGCTCGCGGCGGGCGCCGGGCCCGCGGCGCTGGCGCTCGCGCTCGTCCCGGGCGCGGTGTGGATCGGCTACGCCACCGACTGGCTACCGACTCTCGGCGACCGCCTCGCGCCGCTCGGCGCGGGCTCGGTGCCGCGGCTCAAGGACGTGTTCCTCTTCAACTCCGCGGCGGTCGCGCTCGCCTGGGCGGTCGCGGTCGTCGCCGCGCCGCTCGCGTTCGCCGGCGTCCCCGTCGACTCGGTCGGGCCGAGGACGGTCGCCCTGCTGTTCGCGTACGTCCTCGTCCGCTCGTTCGTGGACGTCGAAGTCCCGAACGTCAGGGACGCCGCCGCCGACGCGGCGCAGGGCGTGGCGACGCTCCCGGTCGTCTTCGGGGTCGCCGGAACGCGACGGATCCTCCTCGGCGTCGACGCCGTCGCCGCCGGGCTGCTGGCCGTCACCGCGACGACCGGCGCCGCGTCGACGCCGGCCCTCGTCGCGCTCGGCGTCGGTCTCGTGGTCTCGATGACCATCACCGCGCTCGCCGACAGGCTTGACGGGACGGCGCTCGGCGTCGCCCCGGACGGCAGCTACCTCGTCGCCGGCGTCGTCCTCCTCGCGTTCGCGCTGTGAGGCGGCGTAATCTCAGGCGCTGAGGGCCCCAGATCCCGATTTTTTCGATAGATAATCACAACCCGATGAATTATAAATACAATGTCCGTAAAAATTCTATGGCGGCGTTGAGCCCTCTGTCCGTCGTCCTCCTCGTGGCGGTGACGGTCGGACTGGCGGCGGCGATCCTGGCGTGGCGCGAGCGCCCGGAACCGGGCGCGACGTGGCTCGCGGTGCTGCTCGCCGGGCAGGTCTGGTGGGCGACGTTCCTCGTCTTCGAACTGGAGGCGACGACGCTGCCGGCGAAGGCGCTGTGGTACGACGTCCAGTGGGTCGGCGTCGTCGTCATCCCGGTCGGGTGGCTCTTCTTCGCGCTGGCGTACACCGGCTACGACCGCTACGTGACGCCGTTCTCCGTGGCGATGGTGTCCGTCGTGCCCGCGGCCACCGTCGCGGTCGCCGCCGCCGGCGACCCGGGCAACCTCCTCGCGGCCGACCGGGTCGTCCGCGAGACGGCCGTCGGCACGTTCCTCAAAGTGATGCCCGGACCGCTGTACTACATCATCGCGGGCTACACCTACCTCCTCGGGGCGGTCGGATCGGTCCCGCTGATCCAGCTGATCCGCGACGACGCCCGCCCGTTCCGGGGACAGAGCGCGGCGCTCCTCGTCGGGACCGCGGCGCCGTGGGCCGGCAGCGTCGCGTACCTCTCTGGCGCGATCCCGGTCCCCGGACTCGACCCCACGCCGCTGGTGTTCGGGGTCTCGGGGGTCGCGTACCTGCTCGCGCTCTCGCGGTTCCGGCTGCTGACGCTCGCGCCCGCCCCGCGCCGCCGCGCGCGCCAGCTCGTCTTCGAACAGCTCCACGACCCCGTCTTCGTCGTCGGGACGGAGGGGCTCCTCGTCGACCTGAACGAGAGCGCGGCCGAGACGTTCGGCGTCGACCGCCGCGCGGCCATCGGGGAGCCGGCGTCGGCGGTCGTCCCGAAGTACGACGCGGTCCGCGAACTCGACGACGGCGGGGAGGACAAGCCGCGGGCGATACGGGTCGTCGGGCGCGACGGGCAGCGGCCCTACGAGGCGACGATCAGGGACGTGGTCGACGACCACGACCGCACCACTGCGCGGGTGATTACCTACCACGACGTGGGGGCGTACCTCGGTCAACAACAGCGGCTCAACGTACTCAACCGCGTCTTCCGGCACGACGTTCGCACGGAGACGAACCTCATCCTGGGGTACCTTGAACAGCTCCGCTCGGACCCGACAGACGAGCGCGCGTTATCCGTCATCTCGGAGAGCGCCGAGCGGATGCTGGACCTCAGCGAGCGCACTCGGACCGCCGGCGAGCTGTTCGATCCGACGGACGAGTCGGAGTGGACGCCGCTGCCGACGGTCGTCAACGAGGCCGTCGCGGCGGCGCGGGCGGACGATCCCGACGCGCGGACCGAGGTCGGGGACGTGCCGACCGTCCCCGTCCGAGGGGTGTTGGTGGTCGTCTTAGAGAACCTCTGCTCGAACGCGCTCCAACACAACGACGCGGACGCGCCGTGGATGCGGGTCGACGCCGCGGTCTCGGACGGGTGGGTCGAGATCACCGTCGCGGACGACGGCCCCGGGATCGACCCGGCCGAGTACGACGTCTTAGATCGCGGCACCGAGACCCCCCTCCGACACGGTAGCGGAATCGGCCTGTGGATCGTCAAGTGGGGCGTCGACCACCTCGGCGGCCGGATCTCGTTCGACGAGCGCGACCCCGCGGGCACGCTCGTGACGGTCGCCGTTCCGCTCGACCGGACAGCGGTGAGGGCCGAAGACGAAGGGGCCGAGGCCTCGGAGCCGCCCGCCGACGGCCCGTCGGCCGCGGGCGGTTCGGTCTCGCGGCGGGCGCCGCCGGACGCGGGTCGATAGGCACTTGACGCCGGACGCCGACCGCGGCACATGGACGCTACGGCCACGACCTATCTCCCGTACGCGCTGCTCGCGATGGGCGCGTACGCCCTCGTCTCGCCGCTGATGCGCGTCGCCACGACCGGACCGAACGCGATCCCGAGCGACGTCGCCGTCGTCGTCTCGAACACGCTGCTCGTCGCCATGGCGATCGGCGTGATCGCGTACACCGGACAGGGGTTCACGGCCCACCTCGGGTCGCCGAAGCTGGCGCACGTCCTCGCGGCGGGCGTGTTCCTCGGCATCGGTATCCTCGCCCTCTACCGCTCGCTCTCGCTGGGGCCCGTGAGCGTCGTGACGCCCATCTTCGCGATGTTCCTCGTCTTCTCGTCGGTGATCGGCTTCCTCTTCCTCGGCGAGTCGTTCACGGCCCGGAAGGGGCTCGGGATCGCCTTCGCCGCCGCGGCCGTCTACCTGGTCTCGGGCGCCTGACCGCGGACCGCTGCGGGCCCGAGACCGCCGCCGATCCGGAACCGCCTGCCGCGTGACGAAACCCCTTTAGCCGCCAGCGGGAAACGGGCCCATCCGTCGTGTCTCGCCTCCCGAGTTCTCCCCGCGAGCTGATCTCCCGCCTTCCGAACCCGTTTCGGCTGCTCATCTTGTACATCGGCTTCGCGCTCGCCCGGGTCGGCCTGATCGACCGCCACCGCGTGGTCCGGACCACCGACCTCGCGTGGCCGCGGATCGTCACGGGGATCGCGCGGATGTCGAAGAACGCGGTCGACGTCGCGATGGTCGGCGTCGCGGTCGGCACCAGCGCCGTCGCCGGCGTCGGCTTCGCCGGCCCCTACTGGGGGCTCGCGTTCGCGCTCGGCGGCGGGGTCGCCGGCGGCACCATCGCCCTCGTCTCCCAGCGGTTCAGCGCCGAGGCGTTCGCCGAGCTCGGCGACGCGGTCCGGTCGAGCGTCCTCCTCGTGATCGCGATCACGGTCCCCGTCAGCGGCGCCTTCTGGCTGTACGCGCCGGCGTTCATCGACGTCCTGAGCAGCAACGAGGCCGCGATCGCTCACGGCGCCGACTACCTCCGCGTGGTCGGGCTCGGCGTCCCGTTCGCCGCGCTCAACCTCGTCGGGAGCCGCGTGCTCGTCGGCTGCGACGACGCCTACACCGCGATGCAGGTCCGGGCGGGCGGCGCGGTCGCCAACATCGTCCTCAGCGCGCTGTTCATCTTCGGCCTCGGCTGGGGCGTCGAGGGCGCCGCGGTCGGCACCGTCCTCTCGAACGTGCTCGCCGTCGCCGGCTTCACCGTCGGCCTCGTCCGCGGGAGCGCCCCGCTGATCGGCGAGTTCCCGGTCGCCATCGACGCGACCGGCTCGTACGTCAACCCCGGCATGCTCCGCGACCTCGTCGAGATAGGCGTCCCGGTCGGCGCGCGCAACCTCGTGTGGACCGCAGCCGAGTTCCCCATGCTCGCCATCCTCGACGTGTTCGGCGAGAACACCGTCGCGGCGTTCGTCATCGCCCGCCGCATCTGGGGGATCATGAACACGCCCGGCTGGGGATTCGGCCTCGCCTCCTCCAGCCTGGTCGGGCAGGCGCTCGGCGTCGAGCGCCCCGACGAGGCGGAGGCGTACGCCCGCGACATCATCCGCTTCTCGGTGGCGACGTACGCCGTCTCCGCGGTGCTGATCGCGACCTTCGCGACCGACATCGTCTCGCTGTTCGCCGAGTCGCCCACCAGCCCGGAGATCCCGATCGCCGTCGACCTCGTGTACGCGGCCTGCGCGGCGGTGATTTTCCAGGGCGTCTCCGGCGGAGCGGCCGGCCCCCTCGACGCCGCAGGCGACACGAAGATCCCCTTCGCCAGCCAGTTCCTCGGGATGTTCTGCGTCTCGATCCCCCTCGCGTACGTCGGCGCGCACGACGCGACGCCGGCGGTAACGGTTCCCGAAGTCCTCACGATCCCGGCGGTAAAGCTCCCGCTCGTCGGCTTCGCGACCCCGCTCGTGGAAATTCCGTTCGTCGGGTTCACGCTCCCGGAGGTGGCCCTGCCCGCGATCGGCCTGTGGGGGCTTTACCTCGCGTTCATGGCCGAGACGACGATCCCCGCCGCGATCAACTACCTGCGGTTCCGCTCCGGGAAGTGGAAGGCGATCAGCGAGGCGTACCGGCCCGAAGCGGCCGCGGACGACTGAGGCGGGCGGCGAGCAGATCGCCGCTCCTCGAGTCACGTGCGGGCGCCGTTCGAGCGACTTGATATTGTGAATTCTACACAATACTTAAGGAGTAAGAAGCTGGGAGATTCCGATCGAAGCTCGATCCGAGGCCAGTATTGGATGGTAGGCACAATAGTTATGCGGCCGCGTCACCGATAGTTCGGTATGGAGAACTGTGAGAAAGCGCGCTTGTTCGGGTCGGCACTGGTGCTGTTGCAGGGAGTCGTGACGGCGCTGTTCCCACGGGCGAGCGTTCGCCTCACCAAGAAGATGATCGGGAAGAACTTCCACAACGCCGACGAACTCGACGCGAAGCCGGCGTACCTCCGGCAGTTGCGCGCGGTCGGCGTGGGCATGATCGCCGCGGGCGGGACCGGACTGCTCCTCGCGGACGCGGAGGGGGCGGAGACCTCTGACCGCGCCGGCACGGAGGACGCCGCCGACGAGTGAACGTACTTCGGGAGAGAGCGTCCGGGAGCGCCGCCGGCGAACGGTCTCGGGCCGGGTTCCGCGGCCCACGGCCGGCGGGATTCCCGGTGTGACCGACGGGGCGGCCGCGACGGGTCGCTCCGTGCGGCGTTCGACGCCGCCGGCCGTCCGGCGGTCCGGACACGGGGACGGTACCCGGGGGCGCCCCATACGCTTTTGGTCGCGCCCTCAGAGGGGACGCTCGTGAACGACGAGCTATTCGAGCGGATCCTGATACCGATCGCGGGCCCGGACGACGCCGAGGCCACGGCGCGGGCGGTTCGGCCGCATCTCGACCCGGGGACGACGCTCATCGTGACGCACGTGACCCCGGGTGAGGGCGACGAGACGACGATCAAGACCGGACGAGACGAGTTCGCGGGGGCCACCTACGATACGTTCTTCGACATTCTCTACCGTGACGATCTCAGCTTCGAGTGGGTGACGCTCGAGGCGCGAGAGGTCGCCGCGGCGCTCGTCGACGCGATCGGCATGACCGACGCGACGCTCGTCGCCTTCACTCCGAGGGACATCGACGATTGGAAACGGACGATCACCGGTGACCCCGGCGGTCACCTCATCAGAGCGGCGGACGTCCCCGTGATGGTGTTCCCGGACCGACGCGCGTGACGCGCGACCGGCGCGGCTCTCGAACGGCCCCCCGCCGCCCCTCCGAACGCAGGCCTGCGGCCGCTACGAGTCGCCCGCGGACGAGTCCGCGAGCGCCGCGAAGTTGGCAAGCGTTCGGGTGGCGGTGACGTCCTCGAAGGAGCGGTCGGTCGCCTCCCAGCCGTCGTACTCGTCGACGATCCGAGGGGTGAACTCGGGGTGGTACTGGACCGACCAGACCGGCCGGTCGCGGTGGCGGGTGGCGAAGTACTCGTAGTAGTCCGCGCGGCCGATGACGTCCATCCCGTCGCCGAGCTCCGTCACCACGTCGGAGTGGAGCACCGGCACGGTCGGTTCGACGCCGTCGAACAGCGGTTCGTCGGCGTCGAGGTCGGCGTCGCAGAGTCGGAGCCGAGAGGTCCCGCTGTCGACGACCTCGCCGCCGAGCGCGGCGTTCAGGATCTGGTGGCCGAAACAGATGCCGAGCGTCGGGACCCCCTCCTCGACGAGTCGGCGCGCGAACCGCTTCTGAGCAGTGATCCACGGCTGGTCGGGCTCGTCGTAGACGCCGACCTCGCTCCCGCCGATGACGACGCCGTCCACGCCGTCGAGGCTCGGGTCGCCGTCCTCGTGCGGGTACTCGTACACGCGGGCGTCGGGCAGGAAGTGCGCGATCTCGTCGGCCATGTAGCCCCCGTCGACCGCGTTATTGAGTACCAGTATCATCTGCGATCAATTTATGAAGAACTGATCTCTCGGTAGTGACATGGGTTTCGATGCCGAAGCGGTACGTGCGGACTTCCCCGTCCTCGACCGCCGCGTGAACGGTCATCCGCTCACCTACCTCGACAACGCCGCGACCACGCACACCCCCCGTCAGGTGTACGAGGTCTTCGAGGAGTTCTACGCGGGGTACAACGCGAACGTCCACCGCGGGATCCACGAGCTGAGCCACGAGGCCTCGGTCGCCTACGAACGGGCGCACGACCGCGTCGCCGACTTCCTCGGCGCCGACGGCCGCGAGGAGATCGTCTTCACCAAGAACACCACCGAGAGCATCAACCTCGTCGCGTACGGCCTCGGCCGGCACCTCGACGAGGGCGACGAGATCGTCGCGACGGAGATGGACCACCACGCCTCGCTCGTCACCTGGCAGCAGATCGCCAAGCGCACGGGCGCGACCGTCCGCCACGTCCCGGTCACGGCCGACGGCCACCTCGACGCGGACGCCGCCCGCGACATCGTCACCGACGACACGGCGGTCGTCTGCGTCCCCCACGTCTCGAACGTGCTCGGGACGGTCAACCCCGTCGCGGACCTCGCCGCCCTCGCGCACGACCACGGCGCGTACGCGGTCGTCGACGGCGCCCAGTCCGCGCCGACGCGCCCCGTCGACGTGGGCGCGATGGACGCGGACTTCTTCGCGTTCAGCGGACACAAGCTCGCCGGCCCGACGGGGATCGGGGGGCTGTACGGGAAGCGGGAGCTGCTGGAGGAGCTCGACCCGTTCCTCTTCGGCGGGGAGATGATCCGGAACGTGACGCTCACCGACTCCACGTGGAACGGGCTGCCCTGGAAGTTCGAGGCCGGAACGCCCCCGATCGCGGAGGGCATCGCGCTCGGCGCGGCCGTCGACTACCTCGCCGAGCTCGGCATGGACGCCGTCCGCGAGCACGAGAACGACCTCGCGCAGTACCTGCTCCGGGAGCTCGCGGACCGGGAGTTCGTCCGGGCGTACGGCCCCGGCGTCGGCGAGGAGCGCACCGGCCTCGTCTCGTTCAACGTCGAGGGCGTCCACGGGCACGACCTCTCCAGCCTCCTCAACGACCGCGGGATCGCCATCCGCGCCGGCGACCACTGTACGCAGCCGCTCCACGACCGGCTCGACATCCCCGGCTCCGCCCGCGCGTCCTTCTACGTGTACAACACCCGCGCGGACGTGGACCGCCTCCTCGAGGTCGTCGACTCGGCCCGCGAGGACCTGGACGCGTACCTCGCCTCCGACCGCTACCACGACCGCATCAGCGAGCACTACCACCGCCCCCGCAACGCGGGCGCGCTCGCCGACCCGACGTTCGTGAAGCCCTCGGAGGAGACGACCTGCGGCGACGACGGCGAGTTCCACGTGACGGTCGCCGACGGGCGCATCGAGGAGATCGCCTTCGAGAGCCGGAGCTGTGCGGTCAGCCGGGCCGTCGCCAGCCTCCTCTCGGAGGACCTGGAGGGCATGGCGGTCGAGGCCGTCGCCGAACTCGACGGGCACGTCGCCCGCGCGCTCGACGGGCAGTACCCCGACCTCCGCCGCGAGTGCGTCGAGGGCCCCGAGGAGGTCATCCGCGAGGCGGCCCGCGAGTACGTCGAGCAACACGGGGCGTAAGCGGTCTTCACCGCGCGTGAGCGGTCACCGCGGCGCTCGGCGTCCACCTCGGGACGGGACGAGCGCGCGGCTCCGCGACGAGCGCGCGGCTCCGCGACGAGCGCGGCGCTCGGACGACCGGAGCGAACGGCCTCCTCGGCGGTGGCTCACTTCTCCTCGGCGTGTCGCACCTCGACCGCGACCCCGCGCGTCGACCCCGCCATCTCCGGGCCGGACATCGCCGCGCGGCCGACGGCGAACGCCTTCGGTCCCTCCACCACGACCTCGTCGCCCACCCGTACGTCGCCGTCGGCGTCGACGACGCCCGGCGCGAGGACGGAGCCGCGCGGGACGAAGGAGTCGATCTCGACGCGCTTCGTCGGCGCGTCGCTCGCGACCCAGCGCCGCGCGCCGGCGAGGGTGAACGACAGGGTGCCGTACTGGGGCACCATCGTCGCCAGCTGCTCGCCGGGCTCGCCCTCGCGGCCGGCGTCGGGGTCGTCGCCCCACACCTGGAGCTTCGGGTAGCGCCCGGTGGTGCGCACGTCGGCCTCGCCCGGCCCGCCGAACAGGTCGTCGCCCGCGCCGTCGCCGAGGAGGAAGTCGGCGATGCCGCGGACGGTGTTGTGCTCGCGCTCCCGCTTGCTGTAGGCGGGCTCGCCCCGGAGGGCGGCGTTCAGCTCCCCGAGCGACTCGTCGGTCGTCGGGTGGTCGACGCAGGTGTACTCGAACGGTACGTCGATCGCGGGGTCGCGCTCGACGCGCTCGCAGATCTCGCGGTAGCCGTCCGCGGGGACGTGCGCGACGACGCGGGAGTAGTCGTTGCGTTCGAGGTACCGCCGGAGGACCTCGGCGACGAACTCGATCTCGTCTTCGCTCCAGTCGCCGGTGACGACCGAGTCGTAGTGTTGCGCGGGGTAGGTCGTCTCCAGCTCTTGCGGGACCACGCCGATGGGCGAGGTCATCGAGACGGTGTGGCCGCGCCACTGGATCGCGTCGTGGAACTGGCGGTGGCTCTGGGAGTCGCTGTACGGCTTCGTCGCCGAGCAGGGGACCAAGACGAGCGGCTGGTCGGTGAAGCGGTTGCGGTAGCGGCTCGTGACGCGGTCCGCGAATCTGCGGATCTCGACGCGGTCGAGCGTCTCCGCCGACGCCGCAGTCACCTCGGCGTCGCGCATGAGGGGCGTGCGTTCCTCCAGGTACCCCCACTGGTCGTCGAACTCGCGGAACGCGGCCGTGAGCCACCCCTCGTGGCGGGCCTGCCCCTCGACGTAGTCGCGGAGGCGGCCGCTACGGATCCGCTCGCGGACGCGACGGAGTTCCGCGCGGAGCGCGTTGACGTTGTGGTCGGCGCAGTCGGCGCGCGTGAACTCGCTCCGCGGTCCGGCGCAGGCCGGACAGGCGCACGGCAGTTCGTCGAGGTCCTCGAGGAAGTGGGCCGCGTCGGTAGTGAGGTACATCCCCTGGGTGCCCTTCGTCCGGGCGAGCGTCGCGTCGACGAGGTCGACGCCGGCGTACGCGAGGACGGCGACGTTCCGTGGCGTCGCGACGCCGGAGAGCCCGAGCGCCGCGTCGGGCGGGAGCGACCCCTTCGCGCGGACGACCGCGTCCCGGAACGCCTCGCCGTGGCCGACGAACCCCTGGGCGTCCGAGAGGAGGTACGCGTCGGCGCCGAGGTCGCGAGCGCTCCGGCTGTCGACGACCGCGGCAGAGGGGAAGTCCGCGTCGGGGTGGTCGACCGCGAACGACTCGCGGACCTCGTCGCGCGTCCCGGCCGGGAACGACCGGTGGGGCAGCACCGTGAGCGCGCTCTCGTCGCCGTCGGGCACCTCGCGGTCGCCGGCCCAGAGGCTCCCGGCGTCGTCGAGGAACGGGTCCGCGAGCGCCGGCGTCGTGACGGGGTCGGCGAGGCGGACCGCCCCGAGGCGGGCGGCGCCGTCGCGCTCGTGGACCTCGAAGTACTCGGTCATACCACCACTCGCGCGGGGACGGTCAATTCTCTTGTGTTCCGCGGGCGCCGCGGCCCCCACGGGCCATCCGCCTCGGAGCCCCGCCGCAACTGTTAGGCGGTCCGGGACCGAGCGATCGGTATGGAACCGACCGGCCCGTGGGACCGCGACCGCGTCGACGAGTACCTCGCCGCCGCGCGCGTCCCGGTCCGGCTCGGCTGCCGCACGCCGAGCGACCGCCCGTGGATCGTCTCGCTGTGGTTCGCGTGGGACCCGGACGCGGGGGCCGATCCCGACGGAGACGGCGGCTCCGGACCCCCCGCCGGCGCGATCCGCTGCGCGACGAGCGCGAGCGCCGACCTCGTCGAGTTCGTCGAGCACGACGACCACGTCTCCTTCGACGTGTCGACGAACGACCCGCCGTACAAGGGGGTCCGCGGCCGCGGTCGGGCGACGGTCGTCCCGGACGAGGACAAGCGGCTGCTGCGGTCGCTCCTGACGAGGTACCTCGGCGGGACCGACAACCCGACCGCCGAGCGGCTCCTGCGGCCCGAGCGCGACGAGGTCGAGATCCGGATCGAGCCCGAGCGGCTCCACGCCTGGGACTACTCGGAGCGCATGGAGACCGGGGGGGAGTGAGGCGACCGCGAGCGGTCGGCGGCGCGGCCCGCGTCGCTCTCCGCGAGGCGATCGTTTAAGCGGTCGCCGGGCCACCCGACGGTATGAGCGCTCTCGACAGCGACGAGTACCGCGCGTTCCGCCGCGACCTCCACCGCCACCCGGAGCCAGCGTGGCGCGAGTTCTACACCACCGCCCGCATCGTCGAGGCACTCCGCGAGCGGGACCTGACGGCGCTCCACGTCGGCCCCGACGCGCTGGCGGGCGAGGAGCGCCTGAACGTCCCGGACGACGAGACGCTGGCCGAGTGGGAGGACCAGGCCCGCGAGGCGGGCGCCGACCCGGAGATTCTCGACGAGCTCTCGGGCGGTTACACCGGCTGCGTCGCGGTCGCCGAGCGCGGCGACGGCCCCGTGGTCGGCCTCCGCGTCGACATCGACGGGCTCCCGATCACGGAGTCGGAGGCCGGCGACCACGTCCCGGCCGGCGAGGGGTTCCGCTCCGAGCACGAGGGGTTCATGCACGCCTGCGGCCACGACGCCCACGCGACGATGGGGCTCGGCGCGCTCGACGCGGTCCTCGACTCCGACTTCTCTGGCACGCTGAAGGTGTTCTTCCAGCCGGGCGAAGAGCAGGTCGCCGGCGGCAAGCCGATGGCCGAGTCGGGCCACCTCGACGACGTGGACTACCTCTACGCGGTCCACGTCGGCCTCGATCACCCCTCCGGCGAGGTCGTCTGCGGCGTCGAGGGGTTCCTCGCGGTGCGGCACTTCCTCGCGGAGTTCTCCGGCGAGCCGGCCCACGCCGGCGCGCGCCCCGAGCAGGGCCGGAACACGGTCCAGGCGATGGCGGCCGCGGTCCAGAACCTCTACGCCATCCCGCGGCACGCCGACGGCCCCACGCGGGTGAACGCGGGGCTCGTCGGGGGCGGCACCGCGACGAACATCATCCCCGAGGAGTCGCACATCGAGGGCGAGCTTCGGGGGCAGACGACGGAGCTCGCGGAGTACATGTCCGACCACGCGGACCGGATCCTCGGCTCGGCCGCGGAGATGCACGACTGCGAGGTCGCGGTGTCCACGCTCGGCGAGGCGCCGAGCGCGACGAGCGACGACGCGCTCGCCGGCCTCGTCCGCGAGTCCGCGGGCGACGTCGCGGGCGTCACGAGCATCGTCGACAGCGACGACCTCGGCGGCTCCGAGGACGCCACCTACCTCATGAACCGCGTCCAGGAGCAGGGCGGGCTCGCCTGCTACCTCGGCGTCGGCACCGATCACCCCGGCGGCCACCACACGAGCGACTTCGACGTGGTCGAGGACGACATCGGGATCGGTATCGACGTCATCGCCGGCGCGGTCCGGCGGGTCGCCGAGACGCGACCGTAACGAGCCGGAGTCGGCGGAAGGCGACGGCGATCAGAACGTGAGGTGCGAACTCGACGCCGGCCCGTCGTCGTCGCCGTCGTCGTCCGGCAACCCATCGTAGAGGTACGTGAGGTCGTCGTCGGTGAGGAACACCGCGCCGTCGCGGACTGCGATGTCGATCGACCGGAGCGTCGTCCCGGCGGCCTCGCCGGTGTCGCAGGACCCCTCGCAGGCGTCGAACGCCGAGCCGTGCTTCGGGCAGACGACCGAGCCGCCGCGCGTCACGGCGCCCACCTCCTCGCGGTGGAGCCGCTGGTCCTCGTGGGTACAGCGGTTGATCCACGCGCGGACGGGCTGTCCGTCACCGCCGCCGTCCGGCTCGTCGACCCCGCCGTCCGCCTCGTCGACCCCGCCGTCCGGCTCGTCGACCCCGCCGTCCGCCTCGTCGACCCCGCCGTCCGGCTCGTCGACCCCGCCGTCCGCCTCGTCGACCCCGCCGTCCGGCTCGTCGGCGCAGGGCACGAGGAACACCTCGCGGTCGGCGTCGCCCTCGCGGGCCGTGAACGCCCACGACCCCTCCTCCAAGACCGTCTCGACGGCCGTGAGTCGGTAGCCGGTCACGGGGTCAGTACTTCGCGTCGGCGCCGGTCGTCTCGTACACGCGGTCCATGATGGCGTCGCGCTCGCGGGTCCAGTTGGCCATCGCGGCCGGGCTCGTCGGGTACTCGTCGTAGTGGCCGATCAGCTCGTCGGCCAGCGACTTCGTCTGGTAGAAGTTCCGGATCGTTCCCCAGTAGCCGAACGACTTGATCGCGGCCTTCACCTTCAGCCCGAATGACATCGAGGTCGACCCCTCGTACAACGCCTCCGCGAGCTTCTCGCCGGGCAGCGACGCGAGGAGGCCCATCAGGTCGTCCACGTCGACCGCGGTCGAGAGGACGTTGTACACGTCGAGGCCGGCGTAGCGCCCGCCGAAGTGGTCCATCACGCGGGTGTTGTACCGCCAGAGGTTCTCCTCGCTCACGTCGCCGTCGGAGACCGCCTTCACCGCCTGCTCGCCGGCGTACTTGCCCGCGTACGCCGCGCCGGCGATGCCGCCGCCGGTCGTCGGGTTCACGTGGCCCGCGGCGTCGCCGACCGCCATGTAGCCGGGCGCGACCGCCGAGTCGTACGGCCGGCGGGTCGGGAGCGCGGCGCCGAGCTTGTCGCGCACCTCCGCGCCCTCGAACTCGGGGCGGTCCCGGAGGTCCCGCTTCAGCGACTCGACGAGCTGCATCGGCTCCTCGGTCATCTGGAAGCCGAGCCCGGCGTTGATCTCCGTCGCCGTCCGCGGGAAGTACCAGAGGTAGCCCGCCGCGCGGTCGGTCGCCTTGAACACGAGGGCGTCGTCCCACTCGACCGGCTCCGGCACGTCGACGATCTCGCGGTACGCCGAGCAGAACTGCGAGTACCGGACGTTCGTGTCGAAGGTCGTCCCCTCGAAGTCGGCCTTGTCCTGGAGCAGCGAGAGCGACCCGGCGCCGTCGATCACGACGTCCGCCGTGTACGTCTCCGGCTCCCCCTCTCGCACCGCGTGAATGCCCGTGACGCGGCCCGTCTCGTCTTGGAGCACGTCGTTGATGACGGTGTCGTAGTGGAAGTCGACGCCCGCGTCCTCGGCGCCGGCGATGATCTGACGGCCGTACTCCCAGCGGTCGATGACGGCGAGCTCGCCGGGGACCGGGATCTCGAGGATCGTGTCCTCCTGCGGGATCTCGAAGCGCCCGTGGTCGACGCCGGTGTTCGTGAACGCGGGTTCGAGCCGCGCTTTCGGGATCGCCTCGGGGAAGGCGTCCGCGCCCTTCAGGGCGTCGCCGCAGGCGATGTGGCCGGCCTCCTCAGCGTCCTTCCGCTCGACGATGACGACGTCGAGCCCCTCGTTCGCGATCGTCGCGGCGGCGTAGCAGCCGGCGGTCCCGGCGCCCGCCACGACGACGTCGTACTCGTCGATACCCATTACCGGACCGTGTCGTGCGCCCGGCAAAACTCTTTGCTCCCGTTTCGGTCGCGTCGGAGGCGACGGATTTCGCGGGGGGCCGCGTCGCGATGCGGACGGCGCGGAGCCTAACTGTTCAGGCTCACCGTTTAACGGGCCGCAGACCGAGATTCGTGATATGGGTCACCTCGATCAGGTCGACGCCGACCGCCTCCGCGCGTGGCTCTCGGAAGTCCGGTCGTCGGAGGCGACCACGGCGCTGATGGTCGCCGTCGCGTACGACCGGGGGATAGGCACGGCGGAGCTGGCATCGTGGTACGGCCGCTCGGAGGAGTGGGTCGCGGAGACGGTCGAAGCCCTCGACTCGCCGGGCTTCGTCTCGACCGTCGCCCGCCTCGAAGGGGTCGACCTCGAGGCGGTCGCCGACGAGTCGAACCTCGCGCCCGCGACCGTCCGCGAGTGGTTCGACGCCCTCGACGAGAAGCCGGTCCCGGAGGCGGCCGACGTGGTCCGCCGGTACGCCGAGGGGTCGGTCGAGCCGGTCCGGAGCGGGACGCCCTCGACCGTCTACCACCTCGACAGGGCCGTCGTCGACGAGCGCGGGTGGTCGATCGACGACGACGACCTGTTCGCGAAGGCCGCCGAGGCCGGCCTCGACCTCCCGGAGTACGGGCGGTTCCTCGTCGAGCCCGGCGAGTCGATCCTCGAGGCGGCGGAGCGCGGCGGCCGATCGTGGCCGTACGCCTGCCGCGGCGGCGCCTGTTCGAACTGCGCCGTGATCGTCGTCGAGGGCGACGTGGCGATGCCGGGGCAGTCGATCCTCTCGGACGAGCAGATCCGGGCGGCGAACGCCCGCCTCTCCTGCGTCGGCGTCCCGATCACCGACGAGGTCAAGGTCGTCACCGGCGTCGGCGACGCGGACGACTTCGCCGACCTGCGGCTGCCGTCGCCGGCCGACGAGGCGGGGGCGTCGGACTGACGCGGCGGAGCGGGGGCGTCCCGAGCGCCGCCGATTACTCCTCGGTCTCGTAGTGTTCGCCCGCCGCCTCCGGGAGCCGCGTCCGGCCGACCAAGGCGAGCACGAGGATGACAACCACGAACGGCGTGATCCGGATGAGCTGGCGGGGGACGCCGATCCCCTGGGTCTGGAGGACGGTCTGGAGCGCGTCCAGCCCGGCGAACAGCATCGTCGAGAAGAACGTCCCGACCGGGTTGTAGTTGCCGAACAGGTACGCGACGATGGCGATGAACCCCTTCCCGTTGACCATCGTCGGGCCGTTCCCGGTGAACTGGCCGAGGTCGAGCGACAGCGCCGCGCCGCCCATCCCGGCGAGCACCCCCGAGATCAGCACCGCGGCGTAGCGGACGCGCGTGACGCTCACGCCGGCGGTGTCGAGCGCCTTCGGGTTCTCCCCGCTGGCGCGGATCCACCGGCCGAACGCCGTCCGCTCGAACACGTACCAGGACCCGGCGACGGCGACGAACAGCATGTACACCGACGGCGACGCCGAGAACAGCGCGCCGAAGAACGGGATGTCGGCGAGGACCGGCACCGAGATCGACCCCGTCGTCGCGACGGTCGGGGAGTTCGGGCTCCCGTAGAACACCTGAGAGGCGAACGGAGCGAGCCCGAGCGCGATGAGCCACACCGCGAGCCCGGCGATGATCTGGTCGGCCCGGAAGCCGATCGTCACGACGGCAAACAGCGCCGCCAGCAGCGTGCTCGCGACGACGCCGCCCGCGTAGCCGACCCAGACCCCGCCGGTGATGTCGGCGACGTAGATGGCGCTGAACGCCGAGATGATCAACAGCCCCTCCAGGCCGATGTTGATCACGCCGGACTTCTCGGCGAAGATCCCGCCGAGGGCCGCGAACGCGATCGGGACCGAGAGGCGCAGCGCCGACGCGAGCGTGAACCGGCTCGTGAGCGCGTCCGCGAGCGTCCCGGCGATCGAGTCCGGGAAGGCCAGTCCGGCGAGCAGCAGCGCGACGATCCCGACGACCGTGACGGCGGCGACGAGCGCGCGTGTCGAGTACCGCTCCAGGATCGATCCCGAATCGGCGACCGGACCGCTCGTCGACCCGTCCGCGGGGGCGTCACTCATCGGTCTCACCCCCGTCGACCGGCACGCCGCCGTCGGTCGCGGCCGACTCCGGCCCCCGGCCGATCCCCGGGAGCCCGCGGGCGAGCAGCCGGAAGAACTCCGGCATGGCCACGAACAGGATGATGAGTCCCCGGAGGACGCCGACCAGCTGCGGCGGCACGTCCGTCGCGAACTGGACGACCGTCGTCCCGCTCTTCAGCACGCCGAACAGCAGCGCGGCGATCCCGACGCCCAGGGGGTTGTTGCCCGCGAGGATCGAGACGGTGATCCCGTCGAAGCCGTACGAGGGGATCCCGGTCTGGAACGTGCCGAGCACCATCATCACGTACATCGCGCCGGCGATCCCGCCGAGCGCGCCCGAGAGCGTGAGGCTCGCGACGACGGTGCGCTCGGCGTCGACCCCGCCGTACTCGGCCGCCTCCGGCTGGACGCCGCTCGTCCGGACGTCGTACCCGAACGCCGTGTGTTCGAGGAGGTAGTACAGCGCGCCGAGCGCGAGGAGCCCGAACGCGAGCGCGACCAGCGAGAAGTCCTGTCTCGCGCCGAACAGCACCGCCGGGAACTGCGCGAACTCCGGGAGTGGAACCGTCTGGTTGGCGGCGCTCTCGGGGTCTTTGAACACGCCGCTGACCAGGTACAGCGCGACGCCGGTCGCGATGAAGTTGAGCATGATCGTCGTGATCACCTCGTTGGCGTCGGCGTACGCCTTCAGCAGGCCGGGGATCGCTCCGTAGAGCCCGCCGAACACCGCCCCGACCAGCAGGCCGAACGGGATCAACACGACCGTCCCGACGACGCCCGACACGAGCGACGACGCCCAGAGGACGCCGAGCGCGGTCGCCAGCGCCCCGACGACGAGCTGCCCCTGCGTCCCGATGTTGAAGATCCCGGCGCGGAATGCTAGGGCGACCGAGAGGCCGGTGAAGATCAGGAGCGTCGTCTCGCGGAGCGTGACCGCGAACTGCCCGTTCGGCGACCACCCGCCGCTGAAGGGGTCGCCGAGCGCGCCGAGGAAGAGGCGGTCGAACACCGCTATCGGGTCGTAACAGAACCCGGTCCCGAAGTAGTACACCGCCTCGCCGGCGGTACACGTCGTCATGCGTCCGGCGACGAGCACGAGCACCGCGCCGATGAGCACGGAGAGCACGAGCGCCGCGGTGCTGATCAGGATCCGTTCTGTCCCGGACGCCGTGGCGAGCCGGGAGAGCACGTCGCGGGCGCGGTCGGCGACGCTCACGCCCGGTCACCTGCCGGATCGACCGCGTCGGCCGTCGCCCCGTCGTCCGCCGCGTCCGCCCCGTCGGGCGGCGACGAGGGGTCCGGGTCGCCGTCGGCGCGCTCGCCCGGTCGCTCCCCGGCCATCAGGAGCCCGAGCTCCTCTTCGGTCGTCTCGTCGGGGTCGACCACGTCGATGAACTCCCCCTCGTAGATGACCGCCAGCCGGTCGGAGAGCCCCTGGACCTCCTCCAGCTTCGAGGAGACGAGGAGGACCGCCACGCCCTGCCGGCGGAGCTCCAGCAGCCGCTCGTGGATGAACTCGATCGAGCCGATGTCGACGCCGCGCGTCGGGTGCGAGGCGACGACCAGCTCCGGGTCGCGCTCGAACTCCCGGCCGACGATGAACTTCTGTTGGTTGCCGCCCGAGAGCGACTCCGCGTCCGCGTCGGCGTCCGGCGGGCGGACGTCGTACTCGTCGATGATCGCCTCCGCGTGCTGGCGCGCCGTCGGCCAGTCGACGCGGCCGTTGGCGGCGAAGTCGGGGTCGTGCTGGCTCCCCAACAGCCCGTTCTCGACGAGGTCGAACTTCATCACCAGCCCGCGCTCCTGCCGGTCCTCGGGGACGTACGCCATTCCGGCGTCGATCCGGTCGCGCCGCGACACGGTCGTCACGTCCTCGCCCAGGAAGCGGACCTCGCCCGCGTCGACCGACTGGAGCCCGGTCACCGCTTCGACCAGCTCCGTCTGTCCGTTGCCGTCCACGCCCGCGATCCCGAACACCTCGCCGCCGCGAACGTCGAAGGAGACGCCGTCGACCGCTCGGACCCCGCGGTCGTCCTCGACGACGACGTCAGAGACAGACGCGACGACGTCCCCGGTCTCCGCGGCTCCGCGGTCGACGTCCATGAGCACCTCGCGGCCGACCATCAGCTCCGCCAGCTCCTCCTGGCTGGTCGCGTCCGCGGCGACGGTCCCGACCTTCCGGCCGTCCCGGAGGACCGATATCTCGTCGGCCGCGCGCATCGCCTCGCCGAGCTTGTGGGTGATGAAGATGATCGTCTTGCCCTGCGCCGTCAGCTCCGCTAACACCTCGAACAGCTCGTCGACCTCCTGCGGCGTCAACACGGCGGTAGGCTCGTCGAGTATGAGCGTCTCGGCGCCCCGGTACAGCGCTTTCAGGATCTCGACGCGCTGTTGCTCCCCGACCGAGACGTCCTCGATCCGCGCGTCCGGGTCCACGTCGAAGCCGTACCGGTCGGCGAGGTCGGCCACGGCCTCTCGGGCCGCCTCCCGGTCGACGGCGAGCCCGCCCCACTTCCGCGGCTCGCTCCCGAGCGTGATGTTCTCGGTGACGGTCATCGGGTCGACCAGCATGAAGTGCTGGTGGATCATCCCGACCCCGGCGTCGATCGCGTCCCGCGGCGAGTCGAACGCCTGCGGTTCGCCGTCGAGCCGAACCGTTCCCGACGTCGGCTCGTAGAGGCCGTAAAGGACGTTCATCAGCGTCGTCTTCCCGGCCCCGTTCTCACCGAGAAGGGCGTGGACGGTGCCGCGTTCGACCTCGAGGTCGACGTCGTCGTTCGCGACGACGCCGGGAAACCGCTTGGTTATCCCGTCGAGGTGGACGGCTGTGGCCATTGGTCTACTTCCCTCTGATTCGAGGGTGGCTGAATATGTTTGGATATGATTCGGTCCCCGCGGCGCGCCGATCGGTCGGAGCGCCGACAATATCCGGTGCGGCGGCGCGCGGGTGACCCCTGTCGATGGACGCCTACAGCTCGGAGGGGACGTCGATGTCGCCGGCGATGATGTTCTCGCGTGCGGTCGCGACCTCCTCGGTGACCTCGTCGGGGATCTCGGAGCCGAGCTGGTCGCCGTAGACGAGCGCGACGCCGTCGTTGCCGAGCCCGAGGGCGACGTTCGAGCCGCCGGGGAAATCCTCGTCGACGGTCGCCTCGATCGCGTTGTAGACCGCGGTGTCGACGCGCTTGACCATGCTGCCGAGGATGACGTCGGCGTAGTCCGGGCGCGTGACCGACTGGTCGCGGTCGACGCCGATCGCGAACTTCCCCTGCTCCTGGGCGGCCTGGAAGACGCCGGTACCGGTGTTACCCGCGGCGTGGTAGACGATGTCCGCGCCGCTGTTGTACATCGAGGTGGCCGCCTCGCGGCCCGCGGCCGGGTCGTTGAAGCTGCCCGTGTAGTTGACGCTGACGTCGACGTCGTCGTTGCCCGCCGAGACGCCCGCCTCGAAGCCGGCCTGGAACTTCTGGATCAGGTCCGACTCGACGCCGCCGACGAACCCGAGGTTCGTCGAGTCGCCCTGGGTGGAACCGGCGCCGGCCGAGAACGAGCGCGTCGTGAGTAGGCTCGCCATCAGCCCCGCGAGGTACGACCCCTCGTGCTCCCGGAAGGTGTAGCTCGCGACGTTGTCCGCGTCGACGACCGAGTCGACGATCATGAAGTCCTGGTCGGGGTACGACGACGCGGTGTCGGCGAGCGAGTCCGCCTGGAGGAACCCGATACAGCACACCAGGTCGTAGTCCGGGTCGCTGGAGTTCGCGAACTGCTGCTGGAAGGTGCTGAACTGCGCCACCTCGTCGGGCTGGGCCTCGCGGAAGGAGATTCCCAGCTCCTCCTCGGCCTCGATCGCGCCCTGCTGGGCCTGGTCGTTGAACGACCCGTCGCCGAGGCCGCCGGTCGCGTACACCATCCCGATGTTCGCCGCCGGACCGCTCCCGCCGTCGGAGCCGTCGGACCCATCGGAGCCGTCCGAACCGTCAGACCCGTCCGAGCCGTCGGATCCGTCCGAACCGTCGGACCCGTCCGAGCCGTCCGAACTTTCGTCGTCGCTCGGACCGCCGCTACATCCGGCGAGGCCGATCAGGCCCGCCGCGCTTGCCGCCTTGATGAACCGCCGCCGTTCGAAGTCGGATGCCATCTCACTACTGATCCCGTCGGAACGGGGCATAAATTCGTCGTTCCCCTGCCGCGGCTGTCACACGTTCGTGCGGACGTTCGAAGCGAACCCGGCGGAAACGACCCCGGTATCGACGGGTTCGATCCACGAACCCGAATCTCTCACGGTCGTAAACGGCCCGCCGTCACCGGGACTCGATCGGGAGCGCTCCCGGCCACGGGAGGGCTCAGGCCGCCGCGACCGCGTCCTCGACGACGCCCTCGACCTCGGCGACCAGCGCGTCGACCTCGTCGCTCTCGGCGTACACCCGGACGTACGGCTCCGTCCCGGAGGGGCGGACCAGCGTCCACGAGGCGTCGTCGAACTCCAGCCGGACCCCGTGGTCGGTGTCGACCGCGGCCTCGGGGAACGCCTCCGGCAGCGCCGTCTCTAAGCGGTCCATCACGTCGCCCTTCGCGTCGTCGGAACACGAGACGCTCACCTTCCGGTACGGGCGCTCCGTGATCGGCGCTCGGAGCGCGTCGAGCCCCTCGTCGGCGACGAGGCGGGCGATCACCGCCGCGGAGGTGACGCCGTCGATCCACCCGCCGAAGGCGACGTGGATGTGCTTCCACGGCTCGGCCGCGAAGACGACGCGCGTGTCGACGCCGACCTCTCCGGCGGCCCCCGCCTCGCCGACCGCGCCCGCCTCGCCGACCGCGCCGGCAGTGCTCGCCTCCTCCCGTACGGCTGCGATCCCCTCGTGGAGGGCGCCGAGGCGCACGCGCTCGACCCGGCCGCCGGCCTCGCGGACGCGCTCGTCGATGCGCCCCGAGGCGTTCGGCGTCGTCACGACGACGGGGTCCGCCGCGTCGCTCGCGCGGGTGTACCGTTCCGCGAGGAGCGCGAGGACCGTGTCCTCGTGGACGACCTCGCCGTCCGCGTCGACGATCACGATCCGGTCTGCGTCGCCGTCGTGACCGATCCCGAAGGCGAACCCTTCGGTCTCCCCCGATCCGCCGCCCTCGCCGGACTCGCCGGGCGTCGGTCTCCCCGGGTTCTCGAGGCCCTCGTTGGCGTCGGCGACGAAGGCCCGCAGATCGGCCAGCGTCTCGGGGGTCGGCTTGCTCCCGCGGCCGGGGAAGTGCCCGTCGACGTTGCCGTTGAGCGTGACCACGTCGGCGCCCAGCTCACGGAGGACGGCCGGCGTCGCGGGCGCGCTCATCCCGTTGCCGCAGTCGACCGCGACGCGGAGCCCGTCGAGGGGCGCGCCGAACCCCGCGGCGTACTCGCGCACGGCGTCGAGGTAGTCCCCGAGCGGGTCGGTCCGGACCGCCTCGGTCCAGTCGCCCCACGGGGCGACCGCCGCCTCGTCGGCGACCCGCGCCTCGACGGCGCGCTCCGCGTCGCGGTCGAACTCGACGCCGTCGCGGAACAGCTTGATCCCGTTGTCTGTCGGCGGGTTGTGCGACGCGGTGAGCATCACGCCGTAGCGGCCGCGCGAGGCGTACGCGAGCGCCGGCGTCGGGAGTCGCCCGGCGCGGCGCACGTCGACGCCGCCCGCCGACAGCCCGGCCTCCATCGCCGCGGCGAGCGCCGGGCCGGTAACTCGCCCGTCTCGGGCGAGCACGACCGTCGACTCGGGGGTCGACCCCGCGGACGACCCCTCGGCTCGGCTGCGTATCTCGGCGGCCACGGCTCGCCCGACGGCGAGCGCGAGCGCCGGCGTGACACAGTCCTCAACGCCGCCGCGTATGCCTGCGGTTCCGAACAGGTCCATGTCGACCCCGTCGGCGCCCGGGAGTTAGTAGGCGTCGGTTGCGGGGGCGAGGTCGGCCCGCCGGGGGTCGACCCGCCGCGAGTGGGCCGCCGGCGGACCGTTTAACACGCCGGCGGGCGCACCACCGACCGATGACCGACCGCGTTCGCGCGCACGTCTTCGTCTCTGGCAGGGTTCAGGGCGTCTACTACCGGGCGACCACCCGCGACACGGCCCGCGAGAAGGGCGTCGACGGCTGGGTTCGGAACTTGGAGGACGGCCGAGTCGAAGCCGTCTTCGAGGGGCCGGAGGGCGACGTCCGCGACATGGTCGCGTGGTGCGAGACGGGGAGCCGGGCCGCCGAGGTCGACGACGTGGACGCCGAGTACGGCGAGCCGGAGGGGATCGAGGGATTCGAGGTCAGGTGGTGACGCGGCCCGCTCAGTCGTCGTCCGCGGCCGCCGCGGCGCCGGCGGCGTCGGCGCCGGACCGCTCGCGCACCCCGAGCTCCTCCAGCGCGCGCAACACGACGACGGCCTCGACCACGTCGCGCTCCTCGGTATAAGGGTCGTCGACCGCGTCGAGGGTCGCCTCGGCCTCGCGCGACAGCCGGGCCTCCAGCTCGGTCTGGTCGGTCTCCGCCTTCGTCGCCGACAGCAGCGCCTCGTGGTCCTCGCGGAGGTCGAGCGAGACGTGCGCGGCGTTACACCGCGAGAGCGGGTGCGTACCCATCTCGATCGCGAGGTCGCTCACGAGGTCCCAGTCGTCGGCGCAGAAGCGGAGCGTCACCGTGCCGACCACGTCGCGCCAAGCTATCGGCTCCCCGTTCTCCATGAGGCGGAGCGCCCGCGGCGGTACCGCGATCCGGGTGTGCGTGTCGTCGCGCCCGCAGAGGCAACAGGGGGTGCTCTTCAGTCCGGCGTACACGCAGATCCGTACGCGCCGCAGAAGGGTGTGCGTTTCGCCGTCCGGTGCGCTCGGACGCCTCGATTACTCGATCTCTCGACTACGCCTCGCACTCTGCGAGCCACTCGTGAGCCCACGAGTCGATCTCCTCGAAGACGGGCGCGAGCGACTCGCCCTTGTCGGTCAGGCTGTAGTACGTCGCCACGGGCGAGTCCTCCTCTATCCGCCGGTCGACGAAGCCGGTCTCCTGGAGGTCGTCGAGCACGCGCGAGAGGGTCCGCGCGTTCGCGTCGGTCTCGCGCTTGAGTTCGTTGAACCGGGACTCGCCGTTCAACAGCTCGTGGAGGACGACGAGCCGCCACTGCGATCCGATCTGCTCGATCGAGTCGATGACGGGGCACGGGGTCTCGGGCGCCGTCGCCTCCGTCGTCGCGTCGGGACTCGATTCCGTCGTCTCCGCCGCCTCAGCCGACTCCGCCGTCGAGAGATCCTCTGATGACATCGGTGTTACCTACTAACCCAATTGTCCGGGAATCGATAAATAGGTTACGTCGGTATAGCAGGTTACACGATGTTAGCTGAATTCGCGACGATACCGCTTCAGTTCGACGCCCCGCTCTCGGGCGAACTCTTCCTGCTCGGCCGGATCCTGTTCGGCGCGACGCTCGCTTTCATGGGGCTCAACCACTTCATGGACCTCGAAACGATGGCCGGATACGCCGAGTTCAAGGGCCTCCCGGCGCCGACGTTCTCGGTCATCGCCTCCGGCGCCGTGCTCGTGCTCGGCGGCGTCGCCGTGGTCGCCGGCGCGTTCCCGGTCGTCGCGGCCGGCGCGCTCGCCTTCTTCCTCCTCGTCTCCGCCGTGACGATGCACGACTTCTGGTCGATGGACGACCCCGAGGAGAAGCAGAACGAGATGACGAGCTTCCTGAAGAACGTCTACGGCGCCGGCGCGGCGCTCGCGCTGCTCGCCGTCGGCGGCACCGCGTGGCCGTACGCGGTCGGCGTCGGCCTGTTCTGAGCCGCGGGCGGACCCGACCCCGACGACGCGTCGACTCGCGACCACCGCGCACACGCTGTACGCTACTACTGCACACGCGCAGCGCGGTTGCCCCGGACGCCTTTTCGAAACGCCGCTCGGCGACCCCGTCGAGCCGTCGGGCCGGCCGACACCGCCGCCAGTACGACTAACTGTGCTCCCGCCGACTGTTCGCCCAGACATGACCGACGCGCCGCCGACGACCGGGCTCCACCACGTCACGAACATCTGCACCGACATCGAGGAGACAACCGCGTTCTACGAGGACGTACTGGGCTGGCACACGGTGAAGCGGACCCAGAACTACGACGACCCCGGGACGCCGCACTACTACTACTCGCCGACGCCCGAAGGGGAACCGGGGACCAACGTCACCTACTTCGAGTACCCCGACTCGCAGGGGGCGCCCGGCCCGGGCGCCAGTCACCACTTCGCGTTCGGCGTCGAAGACGTGGAGGCGCTCCGCGAGTGGCAGGACCACCTCGAAACGCACGGCGTCGAGGTCTCAGAGGAGAAGGACCGCACCTACTTCAAGAGCATCTACTTCACCGACCCCGACGGGCTCGTCTTCGAGCTGGCGACGCGGGGGCCGGGATTCACCCGCGACGAGGACGAGCCCGGCAGCGAGGTCATCGACCCGTTCGAAGCGGGGTACGAGAACTGAGACCCCCAGTCGCCGCCCGGCTCACTCGCCCTCCACGAGCGCCGCGAACCGGTCGAGCGCGCGCCGGCAGACGGGCACGTACGGCGCCGCGACGAGCGGGACCTCGATCACCGCCCGACACCGGTCCGGGTCCCCGGAGTACCGCTCGACGCGGTGGCCCGTGGCGGGTATCCCGGCGACCTCCCAGTCCCACCGAAGGCGCGTCGCCGACGATACCCTGAACGGGACCCACGCGCCGGCGACTCGAACCCGACCGGTCGTCCCGGTCTCGACGTACCGGTCCGAGCTCTCGACGCCGCCGACGGACGGGCTCCAGTCGGGCCAGCGCCGCGTGTCGCGGAGCGCCGTCGCCGTGGCCTCCGGCGGCGCGGCGACGTCGCGACCGACGGCGAGCGTCGCGCCCTCCCGGACCACCGACCCGCCGTCGCCGCGGTCGACGTTCCCGGGCGCGTCGCGATTTCCGGACACGTCGATTCCTCCGGGGTCCGTCCACCTCATCGCTGCGGCCGCCCGAAAGGATCGAAACGTTCGGTCGCTTCTGCGCCGCAGAACCCACTGCTTTCAGAGGTACGTCCAGAGGTCCGACCGCTGACATCGTGCGGATATTAATACCTAATATGCTATCAGGACTCATTATCTCTTTCCACGAAGGGTTAATACGGGGTTCCGGACTATCGCAGGTCAATATGGCAAGCGATCGCGACACCATGAAAGACGTCTCGCACACAGCACCGAACGACACGTCCGCCGACGGCGTCTGGGAGCGAGGACGGGGAGCCGTCGAGGAAGAGGAAGAAGAGGAGTAACGCCGACCGCCGTTTCTCGCCGGACGTACCGGCGTCGATCAGCCCTCGACCGAAGAGCCGCGCGGCCGTGTCGCTTTCCCCATTTTTGCCGTCCTCGCCGCTTCCCCGTGTTCGCTGTCTCCGTCGCCCTCCTCCCGGACCGTTCTCGCGGTTGATACCCGCGGGCGTGGGTTTAACCCGGCCGACGGCGGAGCCGTGCGCATGATCGAGGTGTCGGGCCTGCGGAAGACCTACGGCGACTTCGCGGCCGTCGTGGACAGCGACTTCGCCGTCGACGACGGCGAGGTGTTCGGGATCGTCGGCCCGAACGGGGCCGGCAAGACGACGACGCTCAAGGTGGTCGCCGGCCTCGTCGAGCCGACCGACGGCGACGTGACCGTCGCCGGGTTCGACGCCGCGGACCCCGAGATGCGCCGGCACCTCGGGTTCCTCCCCGAAGAGTCGCCGCTGTACGAGGAGATGACCGCGCTGTCGTACCTCCGCTTCTTCGCCGACCTCTACGACGTGCCCGGCGAGGTCGCCGACGAGCGGATCGGCGCCGCGCTCGACCGCCTCGAACTCGACCACCGCGAGCGCCGCCTCGGCGACGTCTCGAAGGGCATGAAACGGAAGGTCGCCATCGCCCGCTCGCTGGTCAACGACCCGGACGTGCTGGTGTACGACGAGCCGGCCTCCGGGCTCGACCCCGTGACGACGAACTCGGTGCTGGCGTTCACCCGCGAGCTCCGCGAGACGGGCAAGACGGTCGTCTTCTCGGCGCACAACCTCTACCACGTCGAGTCGGTCTGCGACCGCGTGGTGGTGATGAACGAGGGGCGGATCGTCGCCCGCGGGAGCGTCGACGGGATCCGCGAGCGACACGGCGAGACGACCTACCGCGTGTTCACCGACGCGGAGCCGGCCGCGACGCCCGCGCTCGACGACCTCGACGCGGCGACCGAGGAGGTCGGGGACCGGTACCGGACGGCGGTCCCGAGCATGGACGCCGTCGCGGCCGTCCGCGAGGCCGTCGCCGACGTCGGCGGCGAGGTCGTCGACATCCGGAGCCGCGAGCCGAGCCTAGAGGACGTGTTCCTCGACATCGTCGGCCGGCCGATGCCCGGGCGGTACACCGTGGGCGGCGGTGCGGACGGACGGAGCGACGGCGACGACGGCAGCTCGGACAGGGGGACCGACAGCGACCGCGACTCCGACGAGACGAGCGACGACGACGCGAACGCGTCGGAGGGCGGTGAGGAGACGACCCCCGCGACGGCGACGGAGGCGACCGAGTGACCGACCGGCTGCGCCGCGTCGGCCGACGGCTCGCCGTCGCCGGCCGCCGCGTCTTCCGCGTGGCCAGGTGGGAGTCCGCCCGCGCCTCGGGCGGCGTGGACCGCCGGACGCTCGCGGCCGGGGTCGCTCTGCTCCTCGTCGCCGGCGGCGTCGTGGGGGTCGGCGTGGCCACCGGCGTCGCCGGCCTCGACGTCGACCAAAACGTGTACCGCGTCGGGGTCGACGCCGAGTCGCCGTACGCGGAGGCGATCGAGGAAGCCCCCTCGTTGCGCCCGGTGCCAGCCGGGACCGCGTCGCTCGGCGACTCCGCCGACGCGGTCGTGGTGACCGTGGTGCGACCCGGAGCGGGCGACGACCGCGCGATCGACGGCGCGGACGTCGAGGAGGTGGTCGTCCGCGCGAGCGACACGCGGAAGGGAGAGGCGGCGGCCGCGTCGGTCCGCGAGGCCGTCGAGTCGCACAACGAACGGCTGATGCGCGCCGAGCCGAACCGCACGGCCGCCTTCCCGGTCGTCGTCACGCTTCGGTACGTCGGCCGGACGACCGGCTTCGACGACGGCGCGACCCTCGGCGGGGGCGACGGGGGGTCTGGCGGCGCAGGCGACGGTGGCGGCGGGTCGGGCGGAGGATCAGACGGCAGTGGCAGCGGGTCGGACGGCGGTTCCGGCGACGGCGCGACCCTCGGCGGGGGCGACGGGGAGTCTGGCGGCGGCGCAGGCGACGGTGGCGGCGAGTCGGGCGGCGGGTCAGATGACGGTGACGGGCCGGACGGCGGCGCAGGCGACGGCGGCGACGGCTCGGACGACGCGGGCTCCGTCGCGGACGGAAGCGCGTCCGGCGAGGACGGCGGCTTCGCTGTCCCCTCCATCGGCGGCGCGGCGTTCGGCGCGGACACGGTCGGCTCGCCCGGGTCGATCACGCCGCCGTTCCCGTTCACCTCGCTGCTCTTGGCGTTCGTCTTCCTCGTGCCGATGAACTTCCTGATCCAGGCGTACGGCTCGTCGATCCTCGACGAACGGACGAACCGGCGGGGAGAGCCGCTGCTCGTCACGCCGCTGTCACCGGCCGAGATCGTCGCCGGTAAGACGCTGCCGTACGCGGCGGCCGCCGCGGTCGTCACGACCCTCATCGCCCTCCTCGTCGGCGGCGGGCCGCTCTCCGTGGTCGCGGTGGCGCCGGTCGCGGCGACGTTCCTCGGGGCCACCTTCGTCGGCGCGATGTTCGCGCGCTCGTTCAAGGAGCTCACCTTCGTCACGGTGGGGGTGAGCGTCCTCCTGACCACCTACGCGTTCGTCCCGGCCATCTTCACGAACGTGACGCCCGTCGCGCTCGTCTCGCCGCTGACGCTCGTCGTCTTCGACCTCCAGGGCGAGGCCGTCTCGGCCGGCGAGGTCCTCTTCTCGACCGCGCCGATGGCGGTCGGCGCCGCCCTCCTCTTCGGCCTCGGCCTCGGCGTCTACCGCGAGGAGGACATGTTCTCGCAGAAGCCGGTGACGCGGAAGTTCCTCGACGCGCTCGCGGTCCGGCTCTCACCGGTGCCGGCGGACGCCGGCCTCCTCACGCGAGACCGGCTCCGCGCGCTCGCCCGCGTCGCGTTCCTCACCGCCTGTACGATCCCGTTCGTGTTCGTCGCGGAGCTCCTGGCCGTCGCGGTGCTGTTCGCGCTGCCGGTCACCGTGTCGATCCCGGTGCTGCTCGTGACCATCGCGTTCATCGAGGAGGTCGCGAAGAGCGTGGGCCTCTACGCCGGCTTCGAGCGCGGCGTCTTCGCCCGAACCGCCGAAACCGACGGGGAAGGGGCCCTCGGCGTCGCGCTCGCGGTCGGCGCCGCCTCGGGGACCGGCTTCTTCCTCGCGGAGAAGGCCACCGCGGTCGTCCAGGCGGTCGGGCTCACCGACCTCTTCCTCGGCCGCGCCGCCTTCGCGGACGTGGCCGGCCTCTCCGGGCTGCCGCCGCTCGCGCTGGCGGCGCTGTTCCTCGCGCCGCTCGTCCTCCACGTCGCGACCACCGGGGTCGCGAGCCTCGGCGCGAGCCGGGGCCGGACCGCCTACGCGCTGGCGCTGACGCTGGCGACGCTCGGCCACGCCGCGTACAACGTCGGGGTGGTGAGCCTTGGATAGCCGCCTGACGATCGCCGGGCGGGAGATAGCCGGGCTGCGCGCCGAGAAGACGATCCTACTGGCGATCGGGATCCAGCTGTTCATCGCGATGTTCTCGTCGTTCCTCGTCGTCGGGCTCGTCTCGATGTACGACCCGGGCTCGCTCGACGGGGCGCAGATCGAAGTCGCGGGCGCCGGCGACGCGGTCGACGACTTGGAGCGCGCCGCGAGCGAGGTGCCGGGCGCCACGGTCACGCCGTACGAGGACGCGAGCGCCGCCCGGAGCGCCTTCGAGCGGAACGCGGCCGACGCGGTGGTGGTCGCGACCCGCACGGAGGACGGGCGGGTGTCGGCCGCCGTCACCGCTCCCGACACCACCGTGGAGACGACGGTGATCGTGGTACAGCTGCGCGAGCTGTTGCGGACCTACGAGCTGAACGAGCGGGACGCCCGCGCCTCGTACCTTCAGGAGTCGCCGCTGCCGCTGCCCGACCGCAGCGACACCAGCCCGTACTTCACGTTCACCTACACGGTGTTGATCCCCCTCCTCGTCTTCCTCCCGGTGTTCATCTCGGGGTCGCTCGTGGTCGACTCGATCACGGAGGAGCTGGATCGGGGGACGATGGAGCTGCTCCGGGTCGCGCCGGTCACGCTCGCGGAGATCGTCGACGGGAAGGCGATCGCGGCGATCGGGATCGCGCCCGGCCAGGCGCTGATATGGCTCCTGCTGTTGGAGGCGAACGGCACGTCGGTCGCGAACGTCGGCCCGATCTTGGCGCTGATGACCGCGCTGACGACGCTCGTCGTCTCGGTTGCGGTCGGCATCGCGGCGGTCGCGCCCGACCGGCGGGCGGCCCAGCTGCTCTACTCGGTCGCCGTCCTCGTGCTGTTCGGCGGCGCGACGGCGATGGCCGGCGGCCCCGCGAACGCGGTGGCGCGGCTCGCCATCGACAGCGCGGGCGCGGCGACGGGCGTCCTGGTGATCGCGTACGCCGCCATCGCCGGGGCCGCGTACCTCGGCGTCCGGCGCGTCGTCGCCGTCGAAGGGTTCGGTCGCTGAGCGATTCGGTTCACAGCGAACGCCTCTCTGAGCCATCGTTCCCGTTCCTACCGACCGAACCCGTCACCGAGCCCCTTCGCGGTCGGGAGCCGCCAGCCGCGGGCGACGGCGACGAGCCGGAGCCCGACCGTCACCGCCGCGCAGGCCGCGGCCGCGACCCCCGAGGGGCCGCCGAGGACGCCGACCAGCCAGTAGGCGATCCCGCCGAGCACGGCGCAGCTCGCGTAGAAGTCCTCGAAGAGGATGAACGGGGACCGGTCGAGGAGGATGTCGGCGAGCGCGCCGCCGCCGACGGCGTTGATCGTGGCGACGGCCACGACGCCGAACGCGGACACGCCGGCGTCCGTCGCGACGATGGCGCCGGTCGTGGCGAAGGCGGCGAGGCCCACGGCGTCGGCGACGAGCGTCACCGGGTGCTCGTCCGGGCTGGCGAGCCACGCGCTCAGCCCGACCGCGAGCGCGACGCCGAGCAGTCCGAGGAGTATCTCGACCGGCGAGCGCAGCGCCAGCGGGACGCGCGCGACGAGGAGGTCGCGGGTGACGCCGCCCGCGAACGCCATCGCGAGCCCCACCACCGCGACGCCGAAGAGGTCGAACTCCTCGCGGACCGCCTTGCTCGCCCCGACGAGGGCGAACGCGACGAGGCCGACCGTGTTCATGACCGCGAACGGGTCGCCGAAGAGGGTCGCGAGGACGCCCCCGGTCATCCGCCGAACGCCCCGAGGCTGGACTGGAGCTCGCGCTCCGGCACCGCGTCGGTCAGCTCGTACCCCACGAGGTCGCGCGCGTCGACCGCGTACGTCGAGCCGCCGCGGTCGAGCACCAGCACGCGCCCCTTCCAGCCGCGGACGGTCCCAGCGGCCATCGTCTCGGCGACGGGGCGCTCGTCGAGGTCGAGCCCGTAGTCGAACGCGAACCGCTCGATCGGGTCGAACCGGTCGAGGAGCGCCTCCCAGGCGGCCTCGTCGACCGCCCGCCCGAACCCGTCGAGCTTCGTCGGGACGCGGACCCGGTCGACGAGGTCGTCGCCGGCGGCCAGCTCGGCCTCCACCTCGCGGGCGATCCGGCCGTTCGGGAGGGTGCGGATATGGGCCGCGCGGTCGGCGCCCTGCTCGCGGAGGCGAGTCCCGAGGCGCCACTCGCGGGTGACGCCGACCTTCAGCACGTCCGGCGCGAACGCGGCGAGGTACATCGCGTGCGACTCGTGGCAGTCCATCTCGTCTTTCAGGCACGTGCCGGTACACCGCGCGCACACCCAGACCCCCGAGTGCTCGTCGCAGTACGGGGCGTCCGCCGCGTCGCAGGCCACGTGGTCGCCCTCGTGGACCGTCCCCGCGCAGCGGCGCTCGCCGAGGCCGAAGGCGAGCTCGGTCCCGGGGCTCGCGTCCACGAAGTCGACGGTCCCGCCGCTCGCGACGTAGAGCCCGCCGCCGATCGGTCCGCTCGCCGCGGCGGTCGAATCCGCGTCCCCGTCGGACTCCGGCGGGCCGCTCGCGGCGTCCGTCTCGTAGCCGACGACCTGCACGCCGCGAGGTAGGGAGAGGCGGGGCTTATAGCCGTCGTCGGCCGGTCCGCTCGCCGCCTTCCGAGGGTCCCGGGACGCGGCCGCCGAGGTATTTTACCCGCGGACGTCGCAGACGCCCCCATGCTCGACGCGACGCTCGCGACGGCGGCGACCGACGACGGGTTGACCCTCTCGCTGCGGATCGAGAACGCGGGGTCGACGCCGGTCACGCTCGACTTCCGGACCGGGCAGCGCGCGGAGTTCACCGCGTACCCGGCGGCCGAGGTCGATTCCGACGCTGACGGGGAGGACGCCGACCCGGTCTGGCGCTACGGCGCGAACCGGATGTTCACGCAGGCGCTCGGGAGCGAGACCGTCGCGCCCGGCGAAGCGGTCGGCTACGAGGCGACGTGGCGGCGGCCGCCCTCGGGCACCTACCGGATCGTCGGCGAGGCGGCGGCGACGGGCCGCGACGTGCGCGCGGCGGCGGTCGTCACCGTGCCGTGACCGCGCCCGCTCCGACCGGACTGTATAAATGAGGCCCGCGCGCTCCCCCGGACATGCGCACGGCAGCCCTCCCCCCGGTCGTCGCCGCGGTCGTCGCGGTCGCGATCAGCGGGATCAGGCGCCTCTCGCCGATCCTCCTCGAATCGCCGGTCGCGCTCCCGTCGGCCGAGACGCTCTCGACGTACCTCGTGAGCGCCCGGTTCACGGCGTTCCTGCTGGTGTACGGAGTGCTGTTCGGGACCGCCCTCCTCGCCGGACTGCGCGACGGCGACGCGTCCGCCACGTCGACCGCGCTGGCGACGGGCGCGAGCGCGACCGTCGCCTTCCTGCTCGGGTCGGTCGCCGTCTTCTGGTACCTCGGTCCGGACCGCGGCCCCATCGTCACCGCGGTGTTCGCGCTCGGCGCGAGCCTCGGCGTCGGGATCCAGTTCGCGGTCGTCGCGTACGCCGGGGTCGCGCTCGGGGCGCAGCGCGGCGCGGGGCCGAGCCCGATCGTCCCCTGATCGCGTCCGGCGGGGCGCTCGCGCGGTTACGACGCGTCCGACTCCGGCCCGTGGACCGCGCGGTCGACCGCGGCCGCCAACGCCTCCCGGGCGCGGTGGCTGGCCTCGGCGTCGGTCTCGACCTCGACGAGGTGTGACCCCGGCGCCTCGTGGGCCCGGGCGACGGCGTCCGTCACGTCCTCCGCGACCGCCGCCGCGCGCTCCGCGGGGTCGTCGCCGCGGTCGGCGAGCGCGTCCGGGCGGGCGTCGATCCGCTCGTATCCGAGGCCGTGGAGCGCCGCGAGCGGCTCGAAGTCGAGCCCGTGCGGCGTCTTGAACGACTCGGTGAACGGCGGGTCGAACGACTCGATCGGGAGCTTGTGGAAGATGCCGCCGCCGTCGTTGTTGACCGCGACGACCGTGACGTCGACGTCGCAGCGGTCGACCGCGAGCAGCCCGTTCGAGTCGTGGTACAGCGCGAGGTCGCCGACGACGAGCGTGAGGTCGTCCGTCGTCCCGCTGCCCGCGCCGAGCGCGCTGGAGACGATGCCGTCGATGCCCGAGACGCCGCGGTTACCGAGCGCGGTGACGTTCGCGGTCGTCGCGCCGACGAACCGGTCGAGGTCGCGGACGGGCATCGAGTTCGAGACGAACAGCGTCGCCGGGTCGGGCAGCGCCTCTGCGACCGCGCGGACGGCGTCGCCCTCGTGGAACGCCGCGTCGGTCGCGTCGGTCGCGGCCGAATCCCCGCTCGCTTCTTCCTCACGGGCGTGGATCGCCTGCGCGACGCGGTCTGCCTCCTCCCACTGCGCGCGCCAGCCGCCGTCTCCGCCCCCGCCCGCGACGAGCCGCGAGAGGCGGGCGCAGAGCCGGCTCGGCTCGGCGACGACGAGGTTGGTCGCGGCGAACTCGGCCTCGCGCCAGCCGCAGGCGGGATCGACCTGGTACTGGGCGGCGTCGGTCCCGGCGAGGTACTTCCGGAGCCGCTTCGAGGTCGGCGAGGCGCCGAGTCGGAGCACGAGGTCGGGGTCGCTCCACCCCTCCGGTCCGTCGCCGGCGAGGTCGGCCGAGAGGTAGGCGTCGTAGTTACCGATCACCGGCGCGACGCGCGTGTGGCCGCCGTACCGGAGCCCCGAGAGCGGGTCGGCCAGCACGGGGAAGCCGGTCGCGTGCGCGAGCGCCGTGACCGCTTCCGGGTCGATCCCCGGCGGGTCGGCGGGCCCGGCGACGATCAGCCCGCGGTCCGCGTCGCCCAGCTCGGCCGTGAGCGCGCGCAGCTCGTCGTCGCCGGGCTCCGGCGCGCCGGGCGTCACGTCGACGTAGGGGCCGTCGCGGCCGCGTTCGGCGGCCTCCGGGAGGTCGTTCGGCACGTCGTCCGGGACCGGCGTCGGCTCCAGCGGCTTCTTGAACGGCACGTTGAGGTGGACCGGTCCCGGCTCGGCGCCCTCGGCGGCCCCGACCGCGCGCGCCACGGTGGTCCGGAGCGACCGGAGCGCCCGGTCGTTCGCGGCCGGCTCGGGGAGGTCCTTGTAGAACCGGACGGCGTTGCCGTACAGCTTCTCCTGGTCCGCGGTCTGGTTCGCGCCGGAGTCGCGCAGCTCCGGCGGCCGGTCGGCGGTGAGCGCGAGGAGCGGGACGCGCGCCTCGCTCGCCTCCATCACGGCCGGGTGGTAGTTGGCGGCGGCGGTGCCCGAGGTACAGATCAGCGGCGTCACGCGGCCGGTCCGTCGGGCGCGGCCGAGCGCGAAGTACGCGGCGGAGCGCTCGTCGAGCTGTGAGAACACGCGGAGCTCCTCGTGGCCCGCGGCGGCGACGGTCAGCGGCGTCGAGCGGCTGCCCGGCGAGGCGACGACGGCGTCGACGCCCGCGGCGACGAGCTCGTCGACGAGCGCGGTCGCCCACAGGACGTTCCGGTTCGGCGCGGTCATTACCGCCGCTTCGGGCGCCGACGTAAATACTCCGGCGGGTTCGACCGAGCGGCGGGGGCGTGCGGGGTCGACGGCGGGGTCACTCCGACTCCCGCCCGGTCACCTTCCGGATACACGAGGAGCCGAACGGCCCGAGTTCGCCGGCGTCGAGCTCGACGAAGTGGCCCGTCGAAATCGAGGCGCCGCACCGCCGACACTCGAAGTCGCCTTCGCGAGCGACGACCTGGCTGTCGTACTCGACGTAGGTCCCGCCCGTGCGGACGCGGAGCCGGGCGCCCTCGCGGTCGATGACGCCGCGCTTCTCGGCCGCGTCGAGGATGTCGCGGGTGAGCGCCGGGCTGGTCGTTATCGTCTCGATCCGGTCGACCGCGGCGGCGAGGTCGAGCTCCTCGCGTTCGAGGTGGGCCAGCAGCTCGACGCCGAGCTCCAGCTTCTCGTCGCGGGTCGGCGGCTCCGTCACGACCGGCGAGACGGCGCGGTCGCTCTTAAGTCGGCGGGATGGGCGCCCGGCCCGCGCCCCGAGCGGTCGGCGGTCGCGTCCGCGCGCCCCCAACGATCGTCCGCCAACCCTCGCAGACCGGCAGATTCACGTCGAGCGGACGACACCTCCGACCGTGGCCCGTTCCCGCGACCGCTCCCGCCGCCGTCCCGCCTACCGGCGGCGCCCGAACGAGTTCTACTGGCTGTGGATCGCGGCGACCGCGACGTACGGCGTCGGCGACATCGTCTCCACCGTCGCCTTCCTCCGATACGTGCCGACGATCGAAGAGGCGAACCCCGTGGTGCGGTTCGCGCTGGAGTCGTTCGGGCTCTCCGGGCTCGTCGCGCTGAAGATCGCCGTCTACCTCGTGATGCTCTGGATCAGCGTCGAGGGCGCGCGAGACGGGGACGGCCTGCTGTACTACTTCCCGCCGGTGTTGCTCACGGCGACGGGGACGTACCTCACCGCGAGCAACCTGCGGCTGCTGTGGCTCTCCTGACCTCGCCGCCGGGCCTCGCGGTCGCCCCGACCGACACGGACTTTCCCGCGCGGCGCCGATCCGGCGCATGCTCTCTGACACCCCCGGGCTCCACCACGCCACGGGGGTCGTCGGCGACCCCGGTGCCGCAGCCGACTTCTACGGCGAGACGCTCGGCCTCCGCCTGCTCCGCCGGACGGTGAACTGCGAGGACCGCCTCCAGTACCACCTCTACTTATGCGACGCGACCGGCTCGCCGAGCTCCGCCTTCACGGTCTTCCCCGACCCGAACGCCGACCCCGGGCGGATCGGGAAGCCCGGCTACGAGACCGTCGCCTTCGCGGTACCGCCGGACTCGCTCGGCTACTGGCGCGACCGGCTCGCCGACCGCGGCGTCGAGGCGGCGACGGGGCACGCGACGGAGCTCTATCTCCCCTCGCGGTTCGCGGAGGACCGCGAGGTGATCGAGTCGCAGCTGCCGCGGTTCGACGACCCCGAGTCGGGGACCGCGGAGGAATGAGCCGGCGGATTCGCGGCGTCGACGGGCCGCACGCGGCCGCGACGCTCGTGACCGGCGGCGCGCCCGTCGCGGCCGCCGAGGTCGCGGTCGTGCTGGTCCACGGCCGCGGCGGCACCGCCGAGGGGCTCGTCAGGCTCGCGGACGAGTTCTACCGCTCGGGCGCGACCCTCCTCGCGCCCGGCGCGGTCCGGTCGACGTGGTTCCCGGCGCCGCACGAGGCCGCGCTGTCGGCCAACGAGCCCGCACTAACTTCGGCGGTCGACTGCGTCGCGGCCGCGGCCGACATCTCGCGCGACGCCGGCGTCCCGCCTGAACGCGTCGTCCTCGCCGGGGTCTCGCAGGGCGGCGCGGTCGTCGCCGAGTTCCTGCGCCGCCGACCTGACCGGTACGGGGGTGCGTTCGTCGTCTCGGCCGCCCTGCCGGGCGACGACCTCGACTCGCGGGCGCTCGAAGCGACCGAGGGCGCCGAGGGCGGCGGCACCGGTGACGACGGGGACGACGGCGGCGGACCGCTCGCCGGGACCCCCGTCGCGCTCGACAGCAGCGAGGACGACCCGTACGTGCCCGCCGAGCGCGTCCGAGCGACCGCGCACGTCTTCGAGCGGGCCGGCGCGGCGGTCGAGTGCCGCATCGGCCCGGGTGACGGCCACGGGCTCTCGGACGCGACGATGGACCGGATCGGCGAGCGGATCGCGGGACTGCTCGACGAGGACTGAGGCGTCGCACCGTCGAACCGCCCGGCGCGACCCGGTCGGTCCCGAACGTGTTCGCGCCGCCCGACATGCGGCTGCGGCGTCGACGGTCGAGCGATGTCCGAACTCGACGTCAGAGAGATTCCGCCGAACGAGCGGCACGACCGGATCCACGAGGCGTTCGCCGACCTGGAGCCGGGCGAGTCGCTCACGATCGTCAACGACCACGACCCGAAGCCGCTCTACTACGAGCTGTCGGCCGAGGTCCCCGCGTTCGACGACGAGGCGTACGCGGTCGAGCGCGAGGGTTCCGAGCGGTTCGTCGCGGAACTGCTGAAGGCCGAAGGCGGAGCCGAGCCGGAGGCGGTCCGGATCGCCGACCTCGACGGCGAACCCCACGCCCGGGCGTTCCCCGGCGCGGAGCCGAAGACGGTTCGGCTCTCGCTGGACGCCGGCGAATCGGCGGCGGAGCACGACCACCCGGACCGGACGGTGCTGTTCAACGCGCTGACTGGCGCCTTCGACGTCGCGCTCGACGGCGAGCCTCACCGCGTTGAGGCCGGCGAACTGCTCCGCTTCGAGGGCGATCGGACGGTGAAGCCGATCGCGCGCGAGGACGCCACCGCGCTGATCGTGCTGGCGCCGCGGGGGGAAGCGTAGGCGACGCGCGGTTTCGATGACCGACCGCCCCGGAGCGGACGACGTTCGCTCCGAACATGTTCGTCGGAATTCCCGCACGGCGAGTCGGCGCGCAGGGCGTTACAACTACCGACCGCGAACGAAGACCCACATGACGGACGACACGACACTCGATCGGCGACGATTCGTACAGGCCACGACCGCCGCGGGCGCGACGCTCCTTCTCGCCGGCTGTTCCGGCGGGAGCGACGGTGGCGACGGCGGCGACGGCGGCTCGGGCGGAAGCGACGGCTCGGGCGGAAGCGACGGCTCCGGCGGCAGTTCCGGTGACGGCGGGGACGGCGGCGACGGCGGCGACACACAGTACCTCAGCAAGGAGCCCGACTACGGCGGCTGGTTAGAGGGCGCGAACAACTACGACCAGACCGTCGACGCCACCGGACAGGACGAGGTTACGGTCTCGGTCGGAGCGGGGGACGGACTCTCTTTCGGCCCGGCCGCCGTGGCGGTGAGCACCGGGACCACCGTCGTCTGGGAGTGGACCGGAAAGGGCGGCGGCCACAACGTCGCTGCCGACTCGGGCGCGTTCGAGAGCGAGACGGTCACCGAGGAGGGCCACACCTTCGAGTACACCTTCGAGGAGACGGGAACGTTCACCTACGAGTGTACCCCCCACTCGTCGGTCGGCATGAAGGGCGCCGTCGTCGTTCGGTGACGCCGCGGTGCGGCTGAATCGCGCCCGGGACGCCGACGCGACGCGGACACCTTTTTTTCGAAAACACCTTTCGAGCAGGGAACCGACCGCGTTCTCACGTCCTCGGAACGCGGTCGGCGTCCGCCGAACGTGTTCGCGCGCTTCCAACCGCACAGCAAGCCGCTCGACGACCTATATACCGAACCCCGCAACGTCCGCCTGTCGCGAGGGAATCGCCGCTCGCGGATCTACCCATGTCGAACGACACACAGCGGTCCACGGACGCGGGGGAATCGGGCGACCAGACGACCGACTCGACGGACGGGTTCGACTCCATGCTCCCCGGCGTCCGTCGCCGCGACTTCATGAAGGCAGGCGCCGCTGCGGGGGGCCTCAGCGGGCTGGCGGGCTGTACCAGCATCCTGAGCGAGGACGACGTCCAGGGGACGGCCTCGGCGAGCGGGGTCGACAACTCCGTACCGCCGGGCGAACACGACGAGTACTACGCGCTGCTCTCCGGCGGGCAGGCCGGCGACGTCCGCGTCTACGGGCTCCCGTCCATGCGCGAACTCATCCGCATCCCGGTGTTCAACCGGGACGCCTCGCGCGGCTACGGCTTCGACGACGAGAGCAAGCAGATGCTCGAAGACGCCGGCGGGTACACGTGGGGCGACACCCACCACCCGCGGATCAGTCAGACCGACGGCGACTACGACGGCCGGTTCGCGTACGTCAACGACAAGGCGAACGGGCGGATGGCCCGGATCGACCTGACGTACTTCGAGACGGACGCCATCGTCAACATCCCGAACCAGCAGGGCACCCACGGCGCCTGCGCGCAGCTGCCGGACACCGACCTCATCTTCGGCGTCGGCGAGTTCCGGACGCCGGTCCCCAACGACGGGAGCGGGAACCTCGAAGACCCCGACTCCTACGGCTCCGTCCTCGCCGCGATCAACCCCGAGAGCATGAACGTCGAGTGGGAGGTCCTCATCGACGGCAACATGGACAACGGGGACGGGAGCAAGGAGGGCCGGTACTTCTTCACGAGCGCCTACAACACCGAGGAGGCCGCGACCGAGTCCGGGATGACCCGGGCCGACCGCGACGACGTGAAGGCGTTCGACATCCCGCGGATCGAGGCTGCCGTCGAGGCCGGCAACTACGAGATGCTGAACGGGGTCCCGGTCGTCGACGGGCGGAAGGACAGCCCGCTCAACCAGGGCGACGAGCCCATCGTCCACTACATCCCGACGCCGAAGAGCCCGCACGGCGTGAGCGTCACCCCGGACAACGAGTACGTGATCGTCAGCGGGAAGCTCGACCCGACGGCGTCGGTGATCGACATCGACAAGATCGACGAGGTCGACGACCCGACCGACGCCATCGTCGGCCAGCCGAAGCTCGGCCTCGGCCCGCTCCACACCGCCTACGACGGCCGCGGCCACGCGTACACGACGCTGTTCATCGACTCGCAGGTCGTCAAGTGGGACATCGAGGAGGCGGTCGAGGCCGAGGCGCGTTCCGAGAGCCCGGTGATCGAGAAGATCGACGTCCACTACAACCCCGGGCACCTCATCGCCGCGGAGTCGTACACGGAGGACCCGGCTGGCGACTGGCTGGTCTCGCTGAACAAGCTCTCGAAGGACCGGTTCCTCCCGGTCGGCCCGCAGCACCCGGAGAACGACCAGCTGATCTACATCGGCGACGACGAGAACGGGATGGAGCTGGTGAAGGACTCGCCGGCGCAGGCCGAGCCGCACGACGCGTCGATCTGCCACAAGTCGAAGATCGACCCGAAGGAGGTGTACGACCCCGAGGACCTCGAACTCAGCCACACCGCCGAGGGCGAGTCCACGATGGAGCGCGTCTCCGAGGACCGCGTGGAGATCGAGATGTACTCCACCCGGAACCACTACGGGTTCCAGGAGATGGTCGTCCGGGAGGGCGACGAGGTGGAGATGCAGGTGACGAACATCGAGACCACGAGCGACATGCTACACTCGGTGGCGATCCCCGACCACGACGTCCACATGCGGGTCGCGCCTCAGGAGACGCGTAAGGCGACGTTCACCGCCGACGACCCCGGTGTCTACTGGGTCTACTGCGCGCACTTCTGCAGCGCGTTGCACTTAGAGATGCGCTCGCGGCTCATCGTCAAACCGGAGGAGTGACGCCATGAGTTCGTCGCTCACGCGGCTGACCGAGATCCGACGCGCGCTCCCGCTGGCAGCGGCGGCGCTGCTCGTCGGCGCGCTGCTGGTCCCGGTGTGGAAGATCACGCTGACTGCGCCGCAGTACCCCGGTCAGGAGCTGCTCATCGAGCTGTACGCGTACCCGCGCCTGGGCGGCGACTTCGCCGAGGTACAGGGGCTCAACAAGTACGCCGGCTTCCACTACCCCGACCCGGTGTTCATCGACCCGAACTACGCCGTCAGCGAGGCCGCGATCGACGTGCCCGAGTGGCTGCTCGGGCCGGTCGTGTTCGTCTCCCTCTCGCTCACGGGGGTGTTCGTCGCGTTCGCGCCGACGGCCCGCAAGCTGAAGGCCGGGCTCACGGCCCAGCTCGTCGGGACGGTCACTGTCTTCGTCGGGATGTTCGCGTTCATCCAGTACCGGCTCTACCAGGCCGGCCACTCGCTGGACCCGGACGCGCCGCTCCGGGGCATCGAGTCGTTCACGCCGCCGCTGCTGGGGCCGTACGAGGTGGCGAACATCTCCGGCTTCGCGTGGTTCGGCCCCGGCGGGTACATGACCGTCCTCGCGGTCCTGTTGCTCGCCACCGCGTACCTCGCGCGCGACATCGAGGCGACCGTGGACGAACTGCCGGCGCTCGCCCGCGCGCTCCCCGGAGCGGTCCGCGACCGCGTCGGTGGGGGAGCGGCCGCCGACCGAGACCGCGACGTCGACGGGGGCGACCATGTCGGGTGACCGCCTCGAAGTCGGCTTCCTCGCGGCCGCCTGCGCCGCGGCCGCCGTCGCGGTCGCCCTCGGCGTCGCGCTCCCGGTCGCCGGCGCTGGCGGCGCCGCAGACGCGAGCGCCCCGGTCGCCCCGTCGAACGCCTCCGACGCCCCCGGGCTCGACGTGGCCACGGACTTCGCCGCGACGGGCGTGACCGCGCCCGAGCACGACGGGACCGCGACGGTCGACGGCGAGTCCTTCGCGTCGGCGCAGGCCGCGGTCGACGCCGCCGACCCCGGTGAGACGGTCGTCCTCGACGGCCGGTTCGACGAGCGCGTCAACGCGAGCGTCGACGGCCTGCGACTCGTCGCGAGCGCGGACGGCGCCGTGATCGACGGCGGCGGCGAGGGGCGCGTGCTCACCCTGAGCGGCGAGAACGTTACCCTCTCCGGCGTGTGGGTCCGCGGCTCCGGGAGCGACCTCGGCACCGAGGACGCCGGCGTCTTCGTCGCGGGCGACCGCGCCCGGATCGAGTCGGTCCGGATCGCCGACACGGCGTACGGGATCTGGGTCGACGGCGCCGACGAGGCCGTCATCGAGGACGTGCGGATCGACGGCCGGGAGGACGTGTACCCGGTCACCGACCGCGGCAACGGGATCCACCTGTTCGAGACGCGCGGGACCGTCGTCCGCGACACCGAGATCACGCGCACCCGCGACGGCATATATTTCTCATGGGCGACGGACGTGCTCGCCGAGAACAACACGATCCGCCACACGCGGTACGGCGTCCACTACATGTACTCGGACGACAACCGCCTCGTGGACAACGTCGCGGCCGACAACGGCGTCGGCTACGCGCTGATGGTGAGCGAGGGGCTGACCGTCCGGAACAACACGGCCCTACGCAACGACGGCGGCAGCGGCCACGGGATACTGGCGAAGGACATCGAGGACTCGGCGATCGCCGGCAACCGCCTCGTCGCGAACCGGAACGGGCTCTACCTCTACAACGCGCAGGGGAACCGGCTCGTCGACAACCTGATCTACCGGAACGGGATCGGGATCCACAGCGCTGCTGTGAGCAACAACGCGGTCGTCGCGGGCAACAGCTTCGTCCGCAACGGTCGGGCGGCCAAGACGGCGCGGAACTCGCTCATCGCCTGGAACGGCACCGAGCGGGGCAACTACTGGTCGGGCGCGCGGACGGCCGACCGCGACGGCGACGGCGTCAGCGAGATCCGCCACCGACCGATCGGGATCGTCGAGAACCTCGTGGACGAGACGCCGCAGGCGGCCGTGTTCGCGAACAGCCCGGCGTTCGAGGCGGTGCGGCTGGCCGAGAGCTCCTTCCCGGTGATCGAGACGCCGGGCGTCGTCGACCGCCGCCCCCTCGTCGAGCCGAACCACGACTGGCGCGCCTACGAGCCGACCGGCGAGGCCCGCGCCGCGAACCGAACCGCCGACACGGAGGACACACCATGAGAATCGACGCGACCGACGTGCGGAAGGCGTACGGGGACGTGACCGCCCTCGACGGGCTCTCGCTGTCGGTCCCGAGCGGCTCGACGTTCGGGATCATCGGCACCAACGGGGCCGGTAAGTCGACGCTGTTCCGGCTGCTCGTCGGCCACGACCGGCCGGACGCCGGGACCGTCAGCGTCGGCGGCACCGACGTGACCGAGGACGGGCGGCGGATCCGCGAGCGCGTCGGCTACCTCCCCGAGCACGTCGGGTTCCCGGACGGGCTCACCGGCCGCGAGGTCCTCGGCGTCCACCGGGCGACGCGCGGCCTCCCGACGGACGGCCGGACCGCCGAGGCGATAGCGCGGGTCGGGCTGACCGCGGACGAGGCCGACCGCCGGGTCTCGGGCTACTCGAACGGCATGCAGCGCCGGCTCGGCTTGGCGACGGTGCTGTTGCCCGACCCCGACGTGCTGATCCTCGACGAGCCGACGGCGGGGCTCGACCCCCGCGGCGTCGACGAGTTCCACGCCATCGTCGAGGAGATAACGAGGGAGACGGACGCGACGGTCGTGTTCTGCTCGCACGTGCTGGGAGAGGCCGAGCGGCTCTGCGACCGCGTCGCCGTCCTCCACGACGGACGGGTCCGCGCGTCGGGGCCCGTCGATGAGCTCGCCGCGGGGGTGAGCGAGGCGGCGCCGGCCGCGACCGACGCGGGAGCGACTTGCGAGACCGGCCGGGACGCCGGCGGGCTCCGCGCGGCGTTCCGCCGGGCGGTCGGCGACGACGCGGCGCGCCGCGCCGCGACCGATGCCGAGGAGGTGGCGCCATGAGCGACCCGACGAAGCGGGCCGAGGAGGGCGACGCCGAGACCCGTCCGGACGGCGGGCACGCGGACGCGGCGGCCGCCGTTGGGGCGTTCGACGCCGACGCGGACGTCGAGTCCGACGACTCGTCGGCGTCGACGGCGACCGTCGCGGCGACAGAGACGGAGGCGAACGACGGCGTCCGCGGGGCGCTGCGTCACGTCTTCGTCGTCGCGGTCACCGAGTACCGGCTGGCGGTCCGGAGCCGGTGGGCGCTCGCGCTGACCGCGCTGTTCGTCGTGTTCGGCGGGGTGATGCTGACGTTCAGCGGCTCCGCCGTCGGACCGGCGGGCGCCGAGCGCGTCGTCGCGTCGCTGACGAGCCTCGCCGCGTACCTCGTCCCGCTCGCGGCGCTCGCCTTGGGCTACGACGCGATCGTGGGCCGCGAGGACGAGGGGTGGCTCGCGGTCGTGTTCTCGCTGCCGGTCCGGCGGAGCGAAGTCGTCGCCGGGACGTACCTCGGGCGGCTGGCGGTGCTGGCCGGCGCGACGCTCCTCGGCTTCGGCTTCAGCGGCGCCCTGATCGTCCGCGAGTTCGGGGTCGCCGAATTGCCCGCGTTCCTCGGGTTCCTCGGTGGCGCCGTCGGCGCCGGCGCCGCGTTCCTCGCGCTCGCGCTGCTGCTGTCGACCGTCGCCCGCGAGAAGACCCACGCGCTCGGCGCGGCGCTGCTCGCGTGGGTGTGGTTCGTGCTGGGCCACGACCTGCTCGCGCTCGGCGTCGTGGCGGCCGCGGAACTCCCCGACGCCGCGCTGTCGGCGCTGGTCCTGTCGAACCCGGTGAGCGCGTTCCGGGTGCTCGTGTTGTCGGGGCTCGGCACGACCGCGGGCGGCGGCTTCACCGCCGTCCTCGCCGGGAGCGGGCTGTCGGCGGCCGCGCTGGCGGCGTCGCTCGTCGCGTGGTGCGTCGTCCCGGTCGCGGCCGCGGGCGTGCTCGTCCGCCGGCGGCGGCTCTGAGGAGCGTCGGTCGGCCCGTAATTCTCCACTCCGGTGGAACTTTCCGACCCACGGCTGGAATTGACCACGATGCCCTCCGAAGCGGACGAACAACTCGAATCGATCCGCCGTCTCCTATTGAGCGTCGTGTTGCTGCTCGGAGTCGGAGTCGCGGCGCTCGGCGACATCGCCGTGGCGGTCCGCGGCTACGAGACTTTGATACCGACCGTTGCCCGCGCAACCGGAATCGTGAGTGTGATCGTGGTCATCGTACAGATATTCTCGGGGTGATTCCGGACCGAGCCGGAGGACACTGACTGACCGGAAGGAACTCGAAGTCAGCCGGTCACTGAATCCGCTCGATCCCGTCGTCCTCGGGCGACTCGAAGTCGACCGGGCGCCGCGGGAGGTCGTCGACGAACTCCCGGACGATGGTGCGCTCGACGCGCTGGAGCACCTCGCTACACGTGGACTTCGCGATGCCGACGTGATCGGCCACCTCGGTGAGCGTACACTCGCGCGGCACGTCGTAGTAGCCGCGGTCGACCGCCTCGAAGAGGACCTCGCGCTGGCGCTCCGTGAGCGACCCGCCCGGGTTCACGCGCTGTTGGACGTACTCGACCTCGAAGTCGGCGCCCACGTCGCGGAGCGCGTCGCCGAACTCCGCCACGCGCTCGTGGTCGCCCGTCACGTCGACGCGGGCGACGCCGTCGCGGATCTCGACCGGCATCTCGATGGGGACGCCGGCCCGCCGCGCGACCGTCTGGAGCAGCGGGACGAGCGCCTCGACCTGGACGGTCACCATGCCCTCGTCCTCTGCCATCACCGACGAGTGGGTGATCGTGTCGTGGTCGTCGACGGCGTCGAGGATCGGGTCGGTGTCGTCGGCGGTGATCCGGACCAGCGCGAACCCGGCGCCGTCGTCGGGGGTCGCGGTCATCACCTGGAACCGCGCGTCCGGGAACTCCCGCGAGACGTCGCCCACCCACGGGCCGTCCGGGATGTCCACGCGGAGGCGTGCCTGTGCCATGCGCGCCCGTTCGGCGCCGGGGTGGAAGTACCTTCGGCTCCGCGCTCGCCGGAACATGTTCGCCACAAACGACCCGTGGATCAGGTTCGTCGATCGACACATGAGCGCCGAACCCGGCGATTCAGCAGCGGTCGAACGGGCGGTGGCCGAGCGGACGGAGGCGCCGACCGAGGGGGAGACGGTCGTCCTCGACGTGCGAAACCTCGGCCCGCCGAAGCCGCTGCGCGAGACGCTCGAACGCGTCGAAAGGCTCGGCGGCGGCGACGTGCTGGTACAGTACAACGACCGGAGCCCGCAGTTCCTCTTCCCGCGCTTAGAGGACCGCGGGTACGCCTACGCCGCGGTCGAGACGGACGCGACGGAGGCGACCGTCACGGCGATATGGCCGACCGACCGCGAGAAGGGTCTTTCGGACGATCGGGCCGGCGAAGACGACGCGACCGCGACCTGAGCGGCCGCTGCCGGTGTCGACTACCGTCTCCGGAGCGCGCGCTGCCCTCGCCGGACGCGACGCCGATTCCGCCCGCCGAGAGCGCGGGGGAACACGTTCGGGAACGGCCCCAAACGGATCGGGACCGTATCCGATCCCGACAGATGTTCGACGACCTCGACACCGACCGGCGGCCGCTGGTCCTCGTCTGGGAGGTCACGCAGGCCTGCGGGCTCGCGTGTCGGCACTGCCGCGCCGACGCGAGACCACAGCGGCACCCCGACGAGCTGACGACCGCGGAGGGGAAGCGACTCCTTGAGGACGCCGCCGCGTTCGGCGACGGGCAGCTGGTCGTCCTCTCCGGCGGCGACCCGCTCGCGCGCGACGACCTCACGGAGCTGGTCTCGTACGGGGACGACCTGGGCCTCCGGATGACGATCACGCCGAGCGGGACGCGGTCACTCACACCGGAGCGCGTCCGCGACCTCGCCGACGCCGGGATCGCGCGGATGGCGCTCAGTCTCGACGGCCCGACCCGCGAGCGCCACGACGCGTTCCGCGGCGAGGAGAGCTTCGCGGACACGGTCGAGGCCGCGCGCGCCGCCCGCGACGCCGGGATCCCGCTCCAGGTCAACACCACGGTCTGCGCGGACACCGTCGACGACCTCCCCGCGATCCGCGACCGCGTCCGCGACCTGGGCGCCGTCCTCTGGAGCGTCTTCTTCCTCGTCCCGGTGGGTCGCGGCCGCGTCCTCGACCCGATCGACCCCGGGCGCGCCGAGGACGTGATGGCGTGGCTCCACGAGGTGTCCGACGAGGAACGGTTCGGCGTCAAGACGACCGAGGCGCCGTTTTACCGTCGAGTGGGGATTCAGCGGGCGGACGGAGGCGACGCGGACGGCTCCGCGCAGCGGCGCGGCGGAATCACGGCCGGGCGCGGCTTCGCCTTCGTGAGCCACACCGGCGAGGTGTACCCGTCCGGCTTCCTCCCGGAGTCCGCTGGCAACGTCCGCGATCGCTCGGTGGTCGACGCGTACCGGAACGCCGACCTCTTCGAGTCGCTCCGCGACCCGGACGGCTTCTCGGGGAAGTGCGGCGCCTGCGAGTACCGCCACGTCTGCGGCGGGAGTCGCTCGCGGGCGTACGCAGCGACCGGCGACCCGACGGGCAGCGATCCCCTCTGCCCGTACGTCCCCGAGGGCTACGACGGGCCGCTCCCGGAGCGGCAGCGCACTGGCGACGACGGCGAGCGTCCCGAGCCGGCCGACTGAGTTCAGGGTCAGGCGTACGCTTCGAACTCCTGCCCGAACGCGAGGAAGTAGCCGGTACCGGCGACGCCGATGACCGCCGCGACCGTGAACGCGACCTCCGGGCTGACGAAGTCCCACAGGTACCCGCCGACCGCGGCGCTCGGGATGACTATCGCGTTCCGGAGGAGGTAGTACGTCCCGGTGACGCGGCCGCCGGACCCGCTCTCCGCCGGGCCGACGATCAGCGCCTTGTGCGACGGCAGCCCCGCGAACCGGAGCCCGGAGAACGCGAAGACCGCGACCATCACCGCCGACAGGGGCAGCGCCGACCCCGCGAGCGCCGGCGCGTAGATCAGCACGACGGGGAAGACGGCGTAGACGGCGAAGCCGACCGCGACGACCGGCTTGAGCCCGACGCGCTCCGCGAGCTTCGAGGCCGGGACCATGATCAGCAGCGCGACGAGCATCTCGACGCCGAGCAGGTAGCCGAAGAACGCCTGCGGCGAGAGGTCCACGTCGTACGAGAACCCGCCGAGCGCGACGGTGGTGTCGAGGCCGACCTGGAAGAACTGCGTGACGACGAGCACGAAGAACACGTACACCATCCCGTTCGCGAACCGCACGAGCGTGTCGCCGACGAGCAGCGGCCGCAGCGGCGCCGGCATCTCCCGCAGGTCTCGTCGGATCCGGTCGAGCCCGGCGAACGAGTCGCCGATGGAGTCGCCGCTCGCGTCGTAGAGGACGTGTTGGACGGCGGTTCCGAGGACGCCGAACGCCACTCCGACCGCGAGGACGTACCGGAAGCTGACGGTGAACTCCGCGCGCAGGCCGATGAGGACGGCGGCCAGCACCGGGCCGATCAGGAACGCCGTCCGCCGGAACGTCTCCGTGCTGGCGAACCCGGCGGCCAGCCGTGAAGGGGCCGTCGCCTGCTTGACCACCGCGAACGTCGCCCCGAGGCCGAACGACTTCCACGCCTGCGCGAGGACGAGGCCGACGAAGACCCAGATCCACGGCTCGACGACCACCCCGGCCACGTCGACCGGGCCGATCGCCGGAGCGACCAGCCAGACGACGAAGCCCAGGGTCGACAGCAGCCCGAAGACGGTCAGCGCGTACCGCGACCCGATTCGGTCGGAGACCGCGCCCCCGGGGTACGGGTACAGCGCCGAGATGACGTTACCGAAGGTTCCGAAGAGCCCCACGACGAACCCCGAGGCCCCGAGCGCGACCATGTATTCCGGGAGGAATCGGTTCGTCATCTGGAAGCCGAGACTGAACGCGAACATCGCGACCGACAGGACGAGCACGTCCCGCTCTAGCGCGAAGAACCGGCGGAACGCGTCGAGCGCACCGGACCGCTCGGCGTCGGCCGCCGCGTCGTCGGTCACGAGTGGCCCCTCCGCGCCGCGAGGCGGTCGCAGTCGTTGACTCCGGCCCTGGCCCGCGGTGCGACGGGAACGAACATACGCGTTCTCCGGTTCGGGCCGTGAAAAATCCGACCCCGTCACTCGGGGCCCGTCTCGGTCGCGCGGACGAGCGCACGAAGCTCGCCGAGCGAGAGCGGCTCGATCCGCTCGCGGGTCCCGTCGCTCGTGTAGAACAGGCTCGTCTCGACCGGCCTGTCGGCGAACCACTCGTCGAGGACGTGGTAGTAGACGCTGAGCTGCTTCCGGTACTCGGCCCGCGCGCGCCGGGTCGCGTCCGTCTTGTAGTCGATCACCTCGACCCGGTCCGGCGTCACGCGGACGAGGTCCGCGATTCCGGAGAGAGTGACGCGCCGGCCGTCGACCGCGACCGGGAGCGTGACCGGCTCCTCGACCCGGAGGTCGCCCGACAGGCCGTCGAGGAGCTCGGCGATCCGCCGCTCGTGGTCGTTCGACGGCGTCACGTCGTCGCCGAGGGCGTACGCCTCCGCGAAGTCGTGGACGCGCGACCCGAAGTCCATCCCCCGCGTCTCGGGGTCGGCCTCCGGACCGGGCTCCGGTCGCTCGCCCGCGTCCTCGAACACCGACTCGTCCATCAGCGAGTGGGGCGTGTGACCGATCGGCCCGTCGGGCGCCGTGACCGCGAACGGGAGGTCCGCGTCGGCCGGCTCGCCGCGGTCGAGCGGCTCGACGTCGGGATCGGCCTCCTCGACGGAGAACGGGAGCTCGGCGAGGAACGCGTTCGGGTCCTCGCCGGCCGCGAACACGACGTGGCTCTCCGCGCGCGTCACCGCGACGTAGAGCAGCCGCCGCTCCTCGTCGTACCCCCGCGGCAGACAGCGCCTGACCACGTCGTACCGCCAGTCGTCGTACACGTGCGGGTGGGCGCCGTCCTCCGAGTACACCTTCCGCCGGCGGAGCCCGACCGGGTCCCGGAACTGGATGACGCTCGACCCGCCGGCCCGCGGCGGGAAGCGCCCCTCGTTCATGTTCGCCATGACGACGATCGGATACTCCAGCCCCTTCGCCGTGTGAATCGTCTGGACGGTCACCGCGTCGTCGCCCGCGGACGCGCTGACGTCGACTGTGCCGCCGGTCTCGACGCCGCGCTCGATGTGCCGGATCAGGTCGCCGCGCGTCGCCGTCGTCGAGTCGTGGACCGACTGGATCGTGTCTAAGAGCACGTCGGCGACGTCGCCCGTGAACCCGTACCGGTCGAGGACGCGGCGCGCCACCGCCCCGACCGACTCCAGATCGCGGAGCTCGTCGCGGAACTCGGCCGGCCCGGCCGGGTACGACCCCGTCTCCAAGATGTGGTCAACCTCGTCGACCGCGTAGCCGATCCGTTCGAGCACCACCGCCCAGCCGCGGTCGGCGTCCGCGTCGAGGATCCGGAGCCACGCGAGCAGCAGCTTCGCCGGGTCGGTCCGGAACAGCTCGATCTCGCCGTCGTACGCCACCGGGAAGTCGTGCTCCGCGGCGACGTCGAGCAGCTCCCGCCCGTAGTCGCGGGTCCGCGTGAACACCGCGACGTCCCCGTACTCCGGCGGGCGCGGCTCCCCGTCCTCGCCCTCGACGGCGTAGTCGTCGTTGCCGACGATATCCTGGACCTTCGAGAGGACGGCCTCGTGTTCGTCCTCGTGGCGGATCCCCTCGATCACGGTGTTGTCGAACGCGGCGTTCGCGGAGAGCTCGACCACGTCGTCGAGGGGGGCGTCGACGGGCTCGCCGCTCGACGCCGGCGTCGCGATCGCCCGCTCGGAGAGGTCGATCACCGACGCCGTCGACCGGTAGTTCTCCCGCAGTTCGATCCGGGTCGGGTCGGGCGAGTCGAACGGGACGCGGTCCGCGTCGGCGTTGAGGTCCGCCGCGAACCGGTCCAGGCGCCCCTCGAACTCCAGGATGTTGTCCACGTCGGCGTACTGGAACGAGTAGATGCTCTGCTTCCAGTCGCCCACGACGCAGAGGTTGTCCGCCGCGGAGAGGAGGAGCGCGAGCTTGAACTGGACCTCGCTCGTGTCCTGGAACTCGTCGACGGTGACGTACTCGAACGCCGCCGTCTCCCGGACGCGCTCGTTCTCGCAGAGAAGGACGAACGCGAACAGCTGGAGGAAGCTGAAGCTGAGGTAGTTGCGACGCAGCGCGAACCGGAGGTACCCGAGGTAGGCGTCGTGGACGAACGCCTTGAGCGCCTCGCGGTCCTCGCGGAACACCGCCTCGGCCACGTCGTCGTCGAGTCGCTTGGTCCCCCGACCGCCCCGCAGCGCCAACTTCGAGGGCGCGTCCGGGAGGTACGTCTTGTCGCGGCCGAACCGGCTCAGGTCCTCGCGCAGGACCGACTGCTTGCGGCCGTCGTTGCGGGGGTCGTTCACCGCGTCGAACCTTTCTTTGAACGCCTCGAAGTCCCCGTCGAGGTGGGACTCGCCGTCGCGGTACCAGCCGTCCGCGGCGGGGAAGACCCCCTTCGACGCGAGCTCCCGGATCAGGTCGAGCAGTTCGCCCGGCGACGAGAGCACGCGGTAGAAGTCGGCGTGCTCCGGGTGGTCGTCGCGGAAGCCGCCGAAGAACTCGCGGAACCGCTCGGCCTCGATCAGCTCGTCGTCGAGGATCCGCGTCGAGCCCGTGATCCGCTCGTCGATGCCGAGGTGCGTCGGCGCGGCGTACCCGTGTTCCTGAAGGAGCTCGTGGCAGTGCGAGTGGAACGTCCGGATCGGGGCGTCGGCCAGCTCCCGCAGCCCGTACGCGCTATGGTCGACGATCCGCGCTTTCATCTCCGTCGCGGCGCTCCGCGTGAACGTCGCCAGCAGCACGTCGTCCGGGTCCGTCTCGGGCCGGTCGACGATCCGGCCGTAGCGGCGGGTGACGGCGAACGTCTTCCCCGTCCCGGGGCCGGCGTCGACGAGGTAGGTCCCCTCCGTGCCCTCGATGAGCTCCCGCTGCGCGTCGTTCGGCGTCGGCTCGCTCATCGGTCGCCCTCCAGTAGCAGGTCGCGGTTGTCCACGCGCCGGTAGTTCGGCTCGCCCCCGAGCCCGTCGACCGGGAACCGCTCCTCGCCGGCGCGTCGCTCGTTGAGCTCGTCGAGGCGCTCGCCGACGAACGACTCGAACGCGTCGAGGTCCTCGCGGAAGAACGCCCGCCTCCGGGCGCCGTTGAGCTCCCGAATCGCCTGGTCGACGCCCTTCTCGGCGTCGACGCCCGCCGCGGTCGCCGCGCGGACGGCGTCGGTGAACCGCGCGGCGAACGCGGAGTCGCGCAGTTCGCCCCTGTCGGTCGTCTCGGGGAAGGTCAGCGGGGCCAGAATCTCCTCGTACGCCTCGTAGCCGAGGTCCGCGAACGTCTCCCGGCAGTCGGCGTAGCCGTCCAACAGCCGCTCGTAGGCCTCGCGAGAGGCGACGTACTCGTCGAACGCGACCGGGTGGTAGGTGACGGTCGTGAGCGCGTCGTCGAGGTCGGCCTCGCCCGCGATCGCGTCCGCCATCGGTTCGAGGAAGTGGAAGAACGTGAACTCCAGCCGCTCGTCCGGACGGACCGACCGGTAGTACGCGAGGTACAGCGCCGCCTGGAAGTTCGGCGCGTCCGCCGGCGGGTCGGCCGCCGCGCCGCCGACCACCTGCGAGGCCCGCTTCCTGCGCCCGCTCTTGTAATCGAGCAGGTGGGTGGGCGACCGCACGAGGTCGATCTTTCCCTTCAGGCCGAGGGACGCGTCCTCGAACCAGCGCTCGGTGAGCGGCGAGTCGACGGGCTCGTCGAAGTAGTCGGCGAAGAAGTTCGTCCCCCGCCCCGAGGCCGGCGTGAGGAAGTCGTCCGACTCGGGTGCCGCCTCGTCGAGATACGCCGTTATCAGTTCGAGGCCGACGCGGTACGTGCGGCGGCGCAGCGGCTCGTCGTCGGCCGGGAAGAACGCCGCCGCCTCCGCGAGCATCGCGTCGACGAGGTCGCCGGTGTCGGCCGCGGCGACCGCGTCGGGGTGGTTCACGTAGAACTCCGCGAAGTCGTGGAAGAGGTTCCCCTCGACGAACCGCTCCCGGTCCGGCGCGTCGAGGAGCCGGTCGAAGAGGTAGTCGCGCGGGCTGTTGACGTAGCTGTTGAGCGCCGACTGGCTGACCGTCTCGACCGACTCCGGCTCCACGCCGGTCGGCTGCCGGTCGAACCCCTCCCCCGTCGGCCGCGGGCGGCGCCGGTATTCGACCGAATCGAGGTCGCTGAACCGCTCGAACTCGTCGTCAAGGAGGTCGCCGAGGTACAAACACGGGGTGATCGGCTCCCCGCCGGCAGCGTCCTGGACGAGGTAGTACCGCCGGTCGCCGCTCTGGAGTAGGCGCTGGAAGTCGCCGACGTAGCGGTCAAACTGCGCCTCGGTGTCGACCCAGGGCCGCTGGGGCGCCGAGTGCGTCCACGCCTCGCCCATGCCGAGGTGGAAGACGACGGGTTGGTCCACGTACGCGGACGACTTCGCGTCGGCGAGGAGGACCCCCTCGTTGTCCGCGTCGACGGGGACCTCGTAGGTCTGGAGGTAGTACGCGAGCCGGTCGACGGCGCCCTCGGTCACGGGCTCGTCCGCGAGGCCCAGGCGGCACAGCTCCTCGTCGAGGCGGCTCAGATCGACGCCGGCCTCGGTCGCGTACGCGTCGAGCGCCGCCGCGAACGTCCGGTCCGCGGCCGCGTCGCGGAACGACCGCAGCCACGCCGCGCCCGCCCCGTCGACCGCCTCGATCCGCCGCTCGCGGTCGGCGACCGGAACGTCGATCCCCAACTGCGAGAGGACCGGCGCGGCGTCGCCGACGGTCGTCTCGGAGCCCCGGAAGCAGAGCCGGAGGAGCCGGACGAACGCCCGGTGATGCGGGTCGTCTGCGAACCCGGGGCCGCCGTAGAAGGGGATGTCCGCCGCCTCGAACGCGGACTCGACGAGCGAGGAGTACCGCCCCCCGCCGTCGAGGACGACGGCGACGTTCTCGGCGTTGCTCGGGGAGACCGTCTCGAGGAGCGCGGCGACGACGTCCGTCGCCGACTCGAAGACGTGGAACGGCGGGTGGTCGAACGCCTCGTCGGTGAACAGGTCGACGCGGTCGAACGACTCGGGGAGGACGCCGCGTTCGAGCGCGGTCAGCTGGTCGTGACCGACGACGGCGACCGACCGTCCGTCGTCGATCTCGTACTCGGTGAGCCGCTTCGAGGTGGTCCGGAGCGTTCGCATGCCCGCGACGACCTCGCGGGTCGCGTCGTCGACGTAGGCGTCGTACTCGAGGATCGCGTCGAGCCGCCCGGTGTGCTCCCAACACTGGAGGACGTTGCCGACGGCGTACGCGACCGCCTTCCAGTCGCGGTCCGTCGACGTGACGAGTTCGAGGAACGCCCGCCGGTCCTCCGCCTGCTCGCGGCGGCCGGCGGCGAGGCGGCGCGGGGTGGTCGCGAACGTCCCGAAGTGCGGGCGGTCGAGGCGGCGGTTGATGGCGCTCGCCAGCGGGGCGTCGGGGGTGACGACGAGGTCGTACCCCTCGACCGCCGCGTAGAGTGACTCCGCCCGTTTCGCTCTCCGAATAGGCACGCCTACCGAGGATACGGACGAGTCACAAAAAGATACGGAAGGCGCCCGCGACCCCGCGGGCGCGGTCAGGCCCGGGGGGCGGACGGCGGTCGGGATCAGCCGCCCGAATCCGACGTGCCCGTCGTTGACGCGGGCGACGGCACCGGCGTGAGGGGGCCGAAAGCGAGAGCGAAGGGTCCGAGGCGGCTAAAACGCGTCCGAGTCGAGCACCCGATGCGGCACGTTCCGGTCGCGGAGCTTGGAGGTGTGTCGCGGTATCTCGTCGGTGACGGCGACCAAGAGGACGTCGAGGCCGAGCATCCCCGCCTCGGCGACGCCCTCCGCGGTCCCGAACCGGACGTCCGGGGAGGCGTCGCTCCGGGAGACGAGCGCGTACGCCTCCGTCCCGGCGACCGCGACGAGGCCCTCGTCCGGGACGTGCGTCGAGACCACGTCCGGGTCCAGGCGCTCGTCGTCGGTGACGGTCGGGACGGGCAGCACCGAGACGGTCCCCGTCTCGTAGTCGACGACGCCCTCGAAGTCGGCGACGCCGACGGCCTCGCCCCTCGCCGCGCTCGTGACGGTGACCGCGGTCGCGGTCCCGCCGGCGGGGTTGGCGTGGAGGACGCCGTCGCGCATCACCAGCCCGACCTCCTTCCCCTCCGCCACGTCGTCGAGCGCGATCGCGGCGTCGACCTCGACGCTTTCCAACACGTCGGAGTTCACCCGTTCGAGGTACGTCTCCAGGTCGTCGGTCCGGGAGATGAGCCAGTCGACGCCCTCCTTGGTCACCTCGTAGCGCCCGCGGCCGCCCTTCTCGACGTAGCCCGACTCGACGAGGTCGCGGACGTAGTCGCTGACCGCCTGTGAGGTCACGCCGATCGCGTCCGCGCCCTCCCCTTGGCTCACCGCCGGCTGGCGGGCCGCGATCTCCACGAGCACCTGATAGCGCGTCGCGCTCCGCTTGTTCTCGAGGACGTCCGGCGACCCGCCGCCCGCTGTGTCACCCATTACCGGCCCGTTGGCCGCCACAAGCAAAGTCTTGTTGTCTATCTCACGGCGAGCTTGCGCTGCGGCCGGTTCTCAGCTCAGTTGAGAAACCTCAGTGTACACAATTCAAATTTGCTTGTTCCGCGGTGCGAGAGAGTTGTACTCCGGACGGGAGCGACCGGGCCGCGGAGCGACGCGAGATCGAATCCGATCTGCTCGGACCTACGCGGGGCGGCGACGGTGCGGTACGCGGGGCGGCGACGGTCGCGCCGCCCAGATCGGTCCCCGTTCGGCTGGGTTCACCACGGGAAAATCGAGATCGGTGTAAAAGCGATCGGTGAGGAAGTGGGCGCTACAGGACTTGAGTCCCGTAGTTATCTCGTTGTATTCGGCTTGAATTTGTGTGTTACTCATTGTTGTATAATCTGCCAGCGGCGGTCTGCCTTCTCACGCTCCGAAGCGCGGTCGTAGTGCTTGTCGAGAACGTCCTCGCTCGCGTTGAGCTGGTCCGAGACGACGCCGCGCGGGACACCGTCGTTCCGGTACTTTGTCACCCGCGCCTTGCGGGCGTCGTGAGGTGACCGAGCGGACGGACACCCGCTCACGTGCCGGAACGTCGCGAACTTACACGACTCCGGATCCTCGTCGTGCGGACACTCCTTGCCGATGAAGCACGGGCGAGTCCATCGGTAGAATGCCGTCCGGATGGTCCCGGCCGCGATCCGGCCCGCGTCGGTAGTGACGAGCGGGTTCCGCCCGTGGTCGTCGACAGTGTCCGTCCGCGGACCGTCGATGTAGTCCTCTAGAATCTGTGCGACTCGGCGGCTGATACGGTTGATTCGCTCGCTCGCGGTGTCGTTCTTGAGCGGGGTTCCCGTCTCCGGCCGGTGAACGAACTCGATCGAGGGCTGGTTTCCCTCCAAGTCGAGATCCTGGAGATCGAGCGATCGGACGGCACCGAGGCGAGCGCCGGTGTGCCAGATCAACGCCCACACGACGTGATCGCGGCTCGCGTACTCGTACCGAGAGAGGTACTCGACGATGTCCGCGGCCCGCTCGGGTCGAAGGTACGAGTCGCTCACCTCGTCGTCACGGGTGAGCTTCACCAGCGGCACCTTCTCGTACAGGTCCGAGTGAACCGCCTCGATCTCCCCGCAGAACTTGAGGAACGACCGCAACGTCGAGAGGTTCGAGTGAAGCGTCTTCTTCGCAAGTTCGTCGACCTTGCTGTTGCTGTACCCGCCTTCGCGTCGCCAGATGCGGTATTCGTACAGGTCCCGACCGGAGAGCTCGTTCAGGTTGTCGATCGCGCCCTCTTCGCGACACCACTCGACGAACGGCCGAAGCTCGCTCCGGTGGGTCGTCTGAGTCCACTCGGCGCGATCCTCTTTCATCCGGTCGAGATGCATCTCGACGGCTCGATCGGGTGGAATCGGTTCTAGCTCATCACTCATCGGAGTCCTCCGGCTCTTCGATCTCGTCGTCCTCGTCGTCGTACATCGCGAGCTGCTCGGCGATCCGACGAGCGTGTCCGCTCTGGTCGCTCACGCGGATCCCTCCTTACCATCGAGATCGCGATCGTAGGGACCGACTGGCGTTACGAGCCGAACCCGATCGCGGGTCAACTCGGCGCCAGTCTTGCGGTCGCTGAGAGTCTGAAACACGCCGTCATAGTCGTCGCTCGCGGCACACTTCTGACACCAGAAGTGGTGATTCGTCGGTTCCCACGAGCGGTGGCCGCGGGGACACACGAACCGCCACCTATCCTGCCGGTCTTCGATCCGCACAACTTCTTTCGGAGGCATCGATTCCGACCGATGAACGGGTGTTAAAAAGAGAAGATCCAGACGCGTGGAGTGAAACTGAAAGTAGTCGCCTCCGGCGATTGTGTTACGGTTCCTCAGTCGATCGGGGATTTCAAACCCCGGCGCGTAGTGGTCGAGCATGGCTTTCGTACCTCGGATACGGAAGCCCGCGCGGGCCCGCTGTCTCCAGCAGCGGGGTCCGCTTTCCTGCGAGCCGGACCCATCGGAGAGCGACGGGTCCGCGAGAGTGCTTCCGTTGATCCGGATGTAGCGTAGCGGGTACTTATATTTTGACACTATACAGTATTATAGAGAAACCAAATGGGATCAGAAGGCGGTCTCTTAGGTGATGTTATCACACGGGACCGAGTCGTGAAGGTATGCGCCCGCTGGTATCGTGGATGACCAAGTCGGACCCTGCGATCTTGGAGTTGCTCGACGAGTCCGACCTAGATCTTCCCCCAGCGGTGATTTCTCACAACGTCGACGGCGTCTCTCACCCGACGGTAAAGCGACGACTCCCGATCCTCGACGAGCATGGACTCGTCGAGAAGACCTCCGAGAAGCGAGGCTACTACCGGGTCACCGAACGCGGGCGGGCCTACCTCGCTGGCGACCTCGACGCGGGCGACCTCGAAGAGTAACGGACTAAGTCGGCGGTGCTACTCGACGCCGAGTTCGCGGGCGGCAGCCGCCGAGATGGTGAGCCCGGCGTCCGCCGTGGTCACCTGTTCGTCGATCACGTCGTCGAGTACCTCGCGCAGTTCCGCGATGAACGAACTCGGCCGATCGACCTGAACACGCGTCGTCGATTTGTCGGCGTAGTTCAGCCCGCGGTGTCGAACGTAGATCCGCGCGAACGACCGCCGGACCGACTGAGGTACGTCCCACACAACCGCAGGGAGATGGTCGAGCGACGTCTTCGCGCCGGTCGGTGCGCCCATCGCGACGAGACACCGACCGAGGACCGTCCCGTCACACGTGGGGACGATCTCGGTCGCCCGGTTGGGCGTGTCGGCGTTGCGGGTACGTGTCTCTAGGCCGACGCGCTCGAAGGCGTCTCGGACCTCCGCGGCGCTCACTCGTCTTCCGGGTGTCACCGCGGGGCTGTAACTCTCGGTCGCGATGCTCCCACCCGCGAGGACGTGTGCGAGCAGCTCGACGAGCGCGGCTGCCGTCTCACCCTCAGGGTCCGGGTCGAGCCAGCCGTGATCAATCGCAGTTTGAATCCCACGGACGGAATCTGGCATCCCCTCGTCAAGCCATCCCCGAACGCGGCCCGGTGGAAGGTCGAGGGCTTTCCCGACCCGGATGCGCCCGTGGTTAGGGTGTTCGGCCGCATATTCTTGGACCCGTCGATAGTCAAAGACCTTCTCCCACGGATCCGGATACTCACGATCGCTGTATGTGCGAGCGAGAGCCGATGCCGTGGGGACCATACACGTGATACTGCGACAACAGGATTTGAAGTCTCCCCTCAAATTTTCATCCGTGATACCTACGCCATTAAGTACATATACCGGATCGTCGTCTTCTCGGGTAGCCAGCAACCTGAAGGGCTCACTTCGGCAGCGGTACCGGAATCGAGTCCTCGGCCCTAGCTGGGTTCAATCATGAAACTAATCAACCCGTTCAAAGGAGAAGATCGTGCTGTCAGTCCCGTTATCGGGGTCATACTCATGGTCGCAATTACCGTGATTCTGGCCGCCGTCATCGGGACATTCGTCCTCGGACTCGGCGATCAGTTAGGCGATACCGCACCGCAAGCATCTTTTGACACAGATAATGTAGAAGGGACTGGAAACGGTATCTCATTCGATATCACAAAGACTGGCGGCCAAGATCTTGATCCGAGCGATCTCACAGTGACCGTGGATGGAACCAGAGTCGGAACTGTAGCAGATAGCGCAGATTCAAGTTCCAATCCGTGGCAGTCTGGGACTACGTTCTCCTTTACCGAGCTTACTAGTACAGATTACAGTACCTCCCAGAATGTCGATATCAGTATAGTTCACGATCCGAGTGGAAATACTATTTACGAAGATACCGTTTCGACCTAACCGGACAACTAACTCTCTTTCATTTGCTGTATTATCCTTCTATCGCCACTGACTCTGTATCTGAGTTCGGTATCGCAATCCAATGACATCTGTGTTGAACCGTTGGATTGTAGCTGGAGCTAGTTCATCGCGAGCCTCTCGAATATTCGTCTCTGACTGAATAAGATGTGCGAGCGCAGCGTCGATCACGACGCTCATCGGCGGGTCGTCGTCGGGACCGCTCGCCACGATCTCGCTAGCCTTTTCGAGCTGGCGCTCGCGCTCATCGGTGAGTTTGAGGCTGGTTCGACGACTCATTTATACCACGTTGTATGTACCAGGGTCACGATCCCGTCGTTCTGGAGTGACTGAACCGGTCTGTGTTGAAGTAGTACCCACGGATCGACCACGATCGCCGCGGTCGCCACCCGCAACCCAACCGATTTCTATGTACCTCGCGCATCGATCGTCCCGAGCGAAGTACATAGATCGCGGATTGTGAATACATCCACGTTGGACCCCACGGGGTCGCGTCGAGAACCCCTCTCCACAAGGTTTCACGCTCGCCCCACGAGCTCCAACAGCGTCGGCACTTCACCGTCTTCGGGGAAGCGCACCAAGTACGCACGCTCGCCGACGCGCTGCGTGTGAGCGTCGGCCTCCTTGATCGAACCGTCCTCTGCGACTAATCCGTCGAGTTCGAGGTGTTGTTTGTCGATCGTTACGGTTCCGCTACCGTCGCGGTCGACGAGACTTTTGAATCCCATCGACCCTCGCGGGCACGGTGGTTCACTTAAATGTACCTCAAAGTGACACGGAACGGGCATAGACCGTACTGAATGCGGGAGTATATGGGGAACACCGTGGCCCGGCCGCTCGCATGGCGAAAATGGAATTCGACGCCGTTGACGCCGCCCTCGTAGTGGCGGGGCTCGCCTCGGCGTTCATGCTTGTCGGTATCGCAACGTTCCAACTGTTCGACGTGAACTTTGGTGCGACACAGTTCACCGTCGCGGGAATCGGCCTTTCGACCGCGTGGATCATCGGCTACGGCTCGATCGTCGGCACTATCCTGACGAACGACAACACCGAGTTTCAGTCGCTCTCTGACGACATTCAGGGGCTTCAAGGCTGGTACATGTTCGCGGCTATCGGGACGCTCGTGCTTCCGGTCGCGTTCGTCGCGCTCCCTGACACGGTCGGTACCTTCTTCCAGAGTTCCGACCTGTGGGGACTCCTGTACGTGGTAGCGGTTACTGCCGGCCAGCTCGCGCTGGGGTGGATGCTATGAGTTCGATCTGGGACGGGGAGGACACGATCGCGGGAGTGATCTGGATCCTCACCTCGATCGGCTCCCTCAACTGGGGGCTCGTTGAGTTCTTCGACTACAACGCCGTCGCCGAGTTCTCGACCGCGCTCTCCTCGCCGGTCGTCGCGACCGTCGTCTACGGCGCAGTCGCCGTCGCCGGCGTGATCACGTTCGCCGATCACCTCGGCGTCTACGACGTCACCGACGTCGTCGACTCGATTCGGGGTGACGATTCATGAACCGCAACACAATCGCGGCCGGCGGGCTTCTTCTCGCGGTCGTCGTGCTGCTCGGCGGGTTCGCCGCCGGCGGCGTCGCGGCCGACACGGCCGTCGACAACGGGACCGTAGAGGTCACAAACGACACGGACAGCGCATATGCCGACGTGACGGCGGCTCCGATCTACTCCGGCGATCCGGCGCCGAATGTGACGGTCGTCGTTGAGGGGCTACCGAACGGGACCGACATCGGGAACGGAACCGAGCTACTGAACGAAACACGAACCCTGTCGAGTGGGTCTGTCGAATCCTACGAGTATGCGCTCACCGACGACGATCGAGGCAACTACACTCGCGTCCATATCTCGGTGACGGGCTCGGGCGACGGGTCTCTCATCGAGTCGGTCGACTGGGGCGTTATCAAGCGCGTCTCCGGCGGTGCCGGCGGTGGTCTCGGCGGTACGGGCGCCTCGACCGGCTTGATCGTGGCGGCGATCGCCCTCCTCGGGGCGATCTACCTCAGTCGCGAGGACTAGCATGACCACAACACAATTAGACGACGATCGGACGTTCACGCGGCGGGGGGTAATGAGAAAAGCGGCAGCTGTGGGTGTCGGGTCCGCGGCGACGATCGGCGGGGCTTCACGAATGGGCGGTTCCCCTGTCGGTTCAGCTGCGGCGATTGCGCCGCTTGGTGTGGGCGCGGCGGCAGGAGCAGCGGCGCTAGGATACCTAATAAATGAAGGTGTAGACCTATTTACCGGGCCCGATAGGGACTACTCGAATTATACGGGCAAAAATGCTCTTGAATCAAGCATTAAAGAGGATTTTCTAGAGCTGAAGTCCGTAGACGAGCGGGTAATGACCTCCATCGAGAATAACCTATAGTAGTCGGTAGAACTTTTTACTCAGAGAGATATGTTGCCTGTAATGGATCACCTCAACGAGATCTCCGTCGAAGAACTCCAAGAGGCGCTTGACAATGTTGATGGAAACAAGCCGACTCAACG